>URZP01000043.1 GCA_900552365.1 uncultured Coriobacteriaceae bacterium | reverse complement strand
ACTACCAAACACCCCACGGCCCTGTGACCATCGCCGCCACCGAAAAGGGCATCTGCGGGGTGTACTTCGGAAAACAGCAGTTGAATGCCAAACCATCACCCACCATGCTCACCAATCGTGCGGCAACGCAAATCCAAGAATACTTCGCCGGAAAGCGCTTCGTGTTCGATCTTCCGCTTGACTTGAAAGGCTCCGAGTTTCAAAAAGCCGTTTGGGAACGCGTGATGCGCATCCCCTACGGATACACGAACACAACAGCCGAGATCGCCCGCGCCATCGGCCACGACAACGCACATAGGTCGGTTGGAGCCGCAGTCGCGAAAAACGAAGCGGCGATTCTCGTCCCCACGCACCGCGTGGTGTCCGCCGCAGGAACAGCGCTTGGCTCGGGTAATCAGGCGAAGATCAACCAGGGCCTTCTGGCCATGGAGAAGCGCTACATGCCGTAGAACTCGGGCTTAAGTGAACGGGAGATCAAGGTCTGAGCCACGTCCGATGCGGAAACGCCATTCCAAACAATGGAATAGACCGCGTCGGCAATGGGGAGCTCAACTTCGAAGCGATCAGCCAAAACACGCAGGGTCTTGCATGCCAGCGCGCCTTCGGCGATCATATGCGTCTGCGATTCGAATTCCTCGACCGTCTGACCCTTGGCCAATCCCTCGCCAAAACGACGGTTTCGGGAATGCTGCGAGGTGCACGTAACGATAAGGTCGCCGGCACCAGCCAGGCCCAAGCACGTCATGGAGTCGCCGCCGGCCTTCACAACCAAACGTCCCATCTCAGCCAAGCCGCGCGTCATGATCATGGCAGCCGTATTGTCACCGTAGCCAAGGCCATACGAGATGCCCGTGGCGATAGCGATGACGTTCTTGAATGCGGCACACAGCTCGACACCGTTCACATCGGTGGACGTGTAAACACGGAAGGAGTCGGAAGCGAAGACGTCGCGGAAAAGCTCTGCGGTCTCGGCATTGGAGCTGGCGACAACCGTGGCGGACGGAACGCCGTGGATAACCTCTTCCGCATGCGTGGGACCGCACAAAGCCGCAAGGCGCTCCTTGTTGCCAAGCTCGTCCTCGAAAACTTCAACGGGCAGAAGACCGGTAACATCCTCGACGCCCTTCGACAAAATGACGATGGGGAAATCTTCGCTGATCATCTCACGCATTGCGCGTGCGGTTCCGCGCATCAGCTTGGAAGGCGTGACAATGACGGCGGCATGGGCGCGGTTGAGGGCGTCATGAAGCGACGTGGTTGCCACTACGTCGTTATGAAGCGGCCAGTTGCTCAGGTAATCGGGATTCTTGTGCTCGGAGTTGATGGCACGCGCCACCTCACCGCGACGAGCCCAAAGACTGACGTTGTTTCCATTCGTGGCAATAAGGTTCGCAACGGCCGTACCCCACGAACCGGCGCCGATAACAGCGATCTTCATTTACTTACCACCCTTCGAACCGATACGGGACTCAGTGCCCGCGCGCAAACGCGTGATGTTTCCACGATGCGCCCAAATGACAACGACCGCCGCGGCAGAGCAGAGAATCGCTGCAGGGAGATCGCCCGAAAACCTGATGAATGCCAGGACAGGGCACACGGCGGCCGCTGCAAGCGAGCCCGCCGAAACGTACTTGGTCGTGATGACGACAACCGCAAAAAGGGCGAGCTCGATAAGCGCGAACTGCCAGCCAAACGTGGCGAACATGCAGCCCACAGCAACCGCAACGCCTTTGCCGCCCTTGAACCCAAGCCATGGGCTGAAAATATGACCGGTAATACAGCCGAAGAAAGCGCACGCAGCCAGCGTCTGATACGTGAAGGAATGCGTGCTGCCTGCAGGATCGACAAGCAAGGTGAAGAACAGCCACGCGAGAAAGCCTGAGAACAGGCCTTTGCCGAAGTCAAGGACGAACACCGCCCCGCCGCCAACCTTGCCCATGGTGCGAATGGCGTTCGTGGTTCCGATGTTGCCGCTTCCGTGATCGCGCACGTCAGTGTGATAGAAGACGCGGGAGATGATCACTCCCCACGGAATCGACCCCAAGACAAACGACGCTGCGAACAGAAGTACCAGAACTGCTATCTCATTCAAAAGACTAATCCTTCTTCTTGAACTTGAGCTTGATGGGCGTTCCCGTCAGATCGAAGTTGGTGCGCATGCGGTTCTCGAGATAGCGCTCGAAGTTCGGCTCGACCAAGTCGGGGCGGTTCACGAAGAGCGTGAACGCCGGCGGGCACGTGCCGGTCTGCGTCATGTACTTCATACGCAGGATGGCCTTGCCCTTGCTTACGGTATGACCGAACTCGCGAATATCTTGCAGCCAAACATTCAACTGATTAGTGGGGATGGTCTTGTTGAAGTTAGCAAAAGCCTCGTCGATGGTGTCCCACACCTTGACGACGCTCTTGCCAGTCAAGGCGGAAATCGCAATAACAGGTGCGTATTTCACATGGATGAGCTTTTCCTCTACCTCTTCGCGCACCCTCATCTTCGTTTCAGTGTCAACTGCGTCCCATTTGTTCAAAACGATGACCATGGCGCAACCGCGATCGGCGGCGAAACCCGCAACGCGCTGATCCTGGTCGGTAACGCCCAACGTGCCGTCGATGACAAGCAAGGCGACGTCAGCGCGGTCGATGGCGCGCATGGCGCGAACGAAGCCGTAGTACTCGACGTCTTCGTTGATCTGGCTTTTCCTGCGCAGACCGGCGGTGTCGACGATGGTGTAGATCTTGCCGTCGTGCTCGACGGTGGTGTCGATCGCGTCGCGCGTGGTGCCGGCGACGTTCGAGACGATGGAACGCTCGTCATTGGTGAGCTTGTTGGTAAGCGACGACTTGCCCGCATTAGGGCGGCCGATGATGGCAACGTTGATGCCCTTGTCGGCGGCTTCATCATCGTTCTTGGGATAACCCTGTTCACGAAGCGATTCGATAACGGCATCCAGCAAGTCGCCGGTACCGTTGCCGTGAAGGGCGGAAACGGGCCACGGGTCGCCCAGACCAAGCTGATAGAAATCCCAAACCTCGTGCATCTTCGCGGGGTTGTCCATCTTGTTGACGGCAAGGAAAACAGGCTTCTTGGACCTGCGAAGCGTACGGGCCACCTCTTCATCGTCGGCGTTAACGCCGGTGCGACCATCGACGATCAGGACGATGGCGTTCGCCTCGTTGGCAGCGGTGAAAGCTTGATGGGTGATGGACGCCTGAAAGTCGTCGTCATCGCCCATCTCGATGCCGCCCGTGTCGATCAGGGCGAAGCGAAGGCCGTTCCAGACGGTTTCGTGATAAGAGCGATCGCGCGTGACGCCGCGCATCTCGTGAACGATAGCATCGTCGATTTGGGCGATACGGTTAACGAACGTTGATTTCCCTACGTTGGGGCGACCAACCACAGCAACCAAAGGCAGGCTCATATCGGTCGTCTCCTCTCTTGCATATAAACGGACGCGTCCCCGTCCTTAATGCTGGGGAAACGCCTATGAACTGGCTAATTCGGCTATTTGCCGCAAATAATCTAGCGGTGTACAGGATACCACGGCAATAGGCACGCCCGCCGCTTTCACCATATCCTCCAAACGCATGTCATCAAGCATGACGTCATCGTCGTTGAAAACCACTTCTTGGATCGCGTACAGCACACGCCGGGTTTCGCCCGCTTCGCGATCGGCCTTGACGCACTTGGCAATGGCCTGCGACACGTCGCCGCCAACCAAAAGCCCCGTGACGTTGACGTTGCCGCCGAAATACTCGTTCTTCACGTAAAAAGGCTCGAACCATCCCGAAAGCGGGCTTCGCGCAACCAGCTGATCGAGGAAATCGCGCTGAGCCTCGCCAGCAACCAGGCGCAGAACCGTATTGGATTCGCGCAGGGCAGACGCGCATTCGGCATCGACGCCAAGGCTCACTGCTTCATTCCAGTCGTCGATGGTCGAGCGGATGATGCCGATGCCGTCCTCGAAGAGCTCGAACTCGCCATACGACGCCGCGTCGGGCACCTCGTCGACGATGCCTTCGTGGTAAGCGTTGCTATAGAACTCGTCAGCCGGGAACACCCACGGCGTGCCGCGCTCGGCAAGAGCCCGTTCGCGGAAGGGCGCAACGTCGTCAAGCACGCGCTTAGAAGCCGCAGGGTCGTTGAAGCTATGGTCGAAACGGGTTTGATACTTCGTGTAACCCAACGGCACGATGCCGATGTCCAAGATACCCGGGCGCTCGTAAGCCCAGCTGAGGGTCTCGACAAGGTAGTCCCCGTCGTTCGCATCGGGAACAAGGACGATCTGCGCGTGAACTTGAATGCCCGCTTCAAGAAGACGATCGAGCGCATCGATGCCATGATCGGCATTGCGGCCGATCAGCTTCCTGCGCACCTCGCGATTCGATACCTGAAGCGAAACATGAAGCGGGGTGATGCGCTGCTCGATGATACGCTGCTCATCTTCCGGTGAAAGGTTCGTGAGCGTGACGAAGGTTCCAACCAAAAAGCTGAGGCGATAGTCGTCGTCGCGCAGGGTAAGCGAAGGACGCAAACCCTTGGGAAGCTGATGCATGAAGCAAAACGTGCAGGCGTTCCTGCACTGCAGCACGTCGTCGAAAACAAGCCCCTCGAAGGTGAAACCCCAGTCCTCCCCTTCCTCGCGCTCTAAGACGATATCGCCCGCATCTCCATCGGTATCGATGTAGGAAAGTTCGATCTCGTCGCCATCGGAAAGCCAGCGCCAGTCGATGACGTCACGCAAAGGCTGCCCGTCAACGGCAAGGATTCGACACCCCGGGGTAAAACCGGCATCGTCTGCGGGAGAATCGGGGGCTACCATTTGAACCACAGCCTCGGGACGCTTCCTTGCGCGCGCGGCTGTGCGCGCGATATCGCGAGACGGGTAGCTTGGATGCCCGTTTACCTGCTGAGGGTTTTTGATCTCGCCGATCACAGCGTCTCCAAGTATTCGATGACACGGGAAATCTGAGATTCAGGAGTGGACGCGCCAGCTGTGACTCCAACGGTTTCACACCCCTTAAACCACGAGGGATCAAGCTCGTCCGGAGATTCTATATGATATGTGCGCGCGCATGCCGAGCGGCAGATGCTTGCAAGACGCGTGGTATTCGACGAGTTGCGACCGCCAATGACCACGACAGCATCGACCCGAGAAGCGATCTCGATCGCCGCATCTTGACGCTGACTGGTTGCCGTGCAAATGGTGTTCTTAACATCGGGGTTGATGCCGCGTTTGCGAAGCTCGTCGACCACGGCATCGAGGGCGGCGCGTTCCTGGGTTGTCTGGACGACGATTCCCACAGGGTCGTAGACGTCATCGGGCAGGTCGTCAGGCGACGACGCGACGATAACGCGGGCAGGCGCCTCGGCGGCACGAGCGGTCAGGCCCTCCACCTCGGGGTGCCCTTCCTCGCCGACGACCACGACGCAGCCGTGTCTTTCGGCAAGCTGATACGCCGCTTTTTGCGCAGCGGCAACGAAGGGGCACGTCGCATCGAGGACGTTCTTCACATGAGATTCAACGTCACGCATGACCTGCGGGGTGACGCCATGGCTTCGGATGATGACCGTGTCGTTCGGATCAGCTTCGGAAACCGAGGCAATCTCGTCGACTCCTGCCTCGGCAAGCTCACGCACCACGATAGGGTTATGGATCAAAGGGCCCAGCGTATGGGCACGCGCCGAGGACTTCGATGCCTCAAGGGCAATGTCGAGCGCTCGCTGAACGCCGAAGCATGCACCGGCATGATCGGCCTTGACTACGTTCATATCGACCGCCTTAGTTGTCGGAGGGCTGATCGCCCGAAGCGTCCTGCGATGAACGCGCCTTGCGCTCGGCAGCACGGGCCTTCTTCTTATCGATCTCTTTCACGAGCTCGACGCTGGTGTGATGCACCACCTGGTGCTCTTCGAACACTTCGGTGTAGTCCTTGCCATCGGGGAACAGCGCCTTCATATCGACCTCGCTTGGGGCAACACGCTGGCTGAGCGCGAAGCACTCGCGCATGGCGTACCACATGCAACCATCAAGCTTGTCCTGTTTGGGAAGGAAGTCGAAGTCAGAAACCAAGATGGGATCGCCGAATTCACAGGTGATTTTAGGGAAACGAATACGCTCGCCCTTGCGCTTCACGTTCTCGGCATCGCGAACCGTCATGGGAAGGATAGGCGCATGGCCCATGCGCGCGATGAGCGCCGCACCACCGTGGATTTCGGGGGTTTTCGATCCCTTGCCGCGACGCGTTCCCTCGGGCATGATGCAGATGACCTCGTCGTTCTTCAACATGCCGGAAGCGCGCTTAATGGCCGCCCTGTCCGCCGTATCGCGCTTGATGGGAAACACACCCAAATGGGCAAGTATCCACGCGAAAATGTACGGCTTGCCTTCGAACAAAGTGCTGCGCGCGATCATGCGGGGCCAAAGTTTCGGTCTTACCGACAGATAGATGAACACGACGTCCAAGAACGACGTGTGATTCGCGATGATGACCACGCCCGATTTATCAGCGAAAGCGTCAAGGCTTTCGCGGTTATCGACGCGGTAGCGGAACAGGATCTTGAAAACAAAACCGACGAAGCCGACGATGATATGAGCCACGATAGGAGAGACATGCTTCTCGGGCGACGTGCCGCCGAACGGCATGTCCCAGCACTTCTCATACGCCGGTCGCTTCGCGCTTTTCTCATCCTGCGCGAGCTTGTCTTGCTGCTTATCTTGCTGATCGGACATCGATGCCCCGACTTTCTACAGATGAGCTTTGGCAAGCTGGCAGATCTTCTCGATGACTTCCTCGATGGAGAGATCGGAAGAGTCGAGCATGACAGCATCGGCAGCCGGTTCAAGCGGCGACGAATCGCGCGACGAGTCGATCTCATCACGCTTCACGATGTCGGCAAGGACCTCGTCGTAATCAACAGAGCCTATGCCTCGCTCGGCGTTTTGAGCCACACGACGGCGCGCCCTCTCTTCGGCAGAGGCGAACAGGAACACCTTAACCGCCGCGTCCGGAAAGACGACGGTTCCGATATCGCGGCCTTCGACTACGTAATTGCCACTGTTGCCAATACGCTGTTGCTGGGCAACCAAGGCCGTACGAACGAGCGGCTCTTTCGAGACAAGGCTGACGGCGCGATCGATCTCGGCAGTACGAATCGCGCGGGTCACGTCGACGCCGCCCATCAAAACACCGCTCGGAGACGGCTCGCCCTGATCATAAGCGAACTCGATGCGGTAATTGTTGGCAACCTGGTCAAGCCCCCGCGAATCGTCGAAGTCAACGCCGTTCTGAATTGCCTGCCAGGCAATAACGCGATACATGGCGCCGGTGTCAAGGCAGGTGAAACCCAGCCTGCGCGCCACTTCCTTGGAAACGGTCGATTTGCCGGCACCAGCCGGTCCATCAATTGCAACGATCATCGAACGAGCCTTTCTATGTCTTTCAAAAAATCGGGGTAGCTTACATCAACGCACGAGAAGTTCTTGATGCCAACGGGCTTTTCCCCAGTCAAGCCGACAAGCGACCATGTCATGGCAAGACGATGATCGCCAAGAGAATCGAACACGATGCCGTCAGGGATCTCAAGATCGGGATTGCCCTCTACGAACAGGTCGTCGCCTTCAATCCAGGAATCGACACCAAGCTGCGCCAGACCGTTGCGCACAGCAGTAAGACGGTCGGTCTCTTTAGCGCGAAGCTCGCCCGCATCGCGGAAAACCGTAACGCCGCGAGCGAACGCCGCAATCAATGCCAGAATCGGAACCTCATCGACCAAACTGGCGATCTTGGATCCCGGAACCTCGCATCCGCGCAGCTTACCAGAATAACATGCCGACATCACGCCGAAAGGCTCCTTACCCGACGATCCGGTTCTATGAACCTCGATATCGGCGCCCATGCGCTCAAGAGTGCGGAAAAAGCCGGTTCGCGCAGTATTCAGGCTGACGTTCTCGATCTGAATGGCGCTTCCCTTCTTCAACAAGGCAGCGCAAATCAGGAAAGCCGCAGAAGAGGGGTCGCCGGGAACGACGACCTCGCACGACCTCAAGACGGCAGGACCGTTCACGCTAGCCGAAAGCTCGGAAGCAGTGGTTTCGACGCCGAACTCGGGCAGCATGAGCTCGGTGTGATTGCGCGAAGTAGACGGTTCGTTGACCGTAGTGATTCCATTCGCATACACGCCGGCAAGCAACACAGCAGTTTTCAACTGAGCGGAAGCCATGGGCGAATCGTAGGAAATCGCCCGCAGATCGCGCGTTCCGCGCTCGACGATGGGAAGGGTTTCGGCGCCGGCGGGGTCGAAGCTCACACCCATCTTCATCAGAGGCGCCGTGATGCGACGCATCGGTCTGCGGGAAAGAGATTCGTCGCCGGTGATCTTAACCTCGATATCCCACGGAGCAAGGATGCCCATCAAAAGACGCGCGGTCGTTCCCGAGTTAGCGCAGTAAATCGGACCGTCAGGCTGCTTGGGGCCTTTCGCGCCCCACCCGACCACGCCACCCGACAGACTGCCGTCGGGCTGCTTTTCGAGCGTGACCTCGGCACCGAGCTTTCTTACCGCGTTAATCGAAGCGCGCACATCGCTTGAGTCAAGCACCCCGCTCAAGCGCGATGCTCCCTCGGCCATAGCCGAGAACAAAACGGCACGGTGAGAAATGCTTTTGTCTCCAGGAACGACGCAAGAGCCCGACAAAGGGCCGGACAAAGGCTCGATCGTCTTAACATCATCAGTCGACATGAGTATGCTCCTTCGGTGACAACGGGCTGAACGAAACCGAGAATCCGGCGTTGATCAGCTCAAACGACAGCTTACCGATATCTCCTTCATCGGTTAGCAGCATGTTCAGAACAGCGCTGTTCTCGGTAACATGGTCGATCTCGATCGACTGGATGTTGCAGCCGACCGAGCTTGCTATGGTTGTGACCTCGGCAACGACGCCGTTGCGTTGAGGCACCGGAATGCGAACCTCTATCATGCGCTCGGACGATGGCACCCACGCCGCGGGCAGTTCTCGCCTGAGCTCGGCCGCCTGCTGCAACTGATTCTTCATGGAAACGCGGTCGTCTTCGCGCAAGGAGCGTGCAAACGATTGCAGGATGTCGCACATATCGTCGATGCCGGAAAGAACCTCAGCGGAATTATCGAATTCGATGCCTGTCCATAGATCGGCCGAACCTGCTGCGATACGCGTGGTGTCTTTGAAACCACCCGCAGCCAACCGCATGATGTTTCGCTGCTCGCGTGAAGCATGGTCGGCAAGCGTGACCAACGACGACGCAACAAGATGCGGGACATGGCTTACCACCGCGACAGCGCGATCGTGTTGTTCACGGGGAAGCGAGATCATGCGGGCGCCAAGACCGGTCGTGAACTCATGCAGATGCTGGATGTCGTCACCATCGGTTCCCTGATCGGGACATAAAATCCAGTAAGCGCCTTGGAACATGTCAGCACGGCACCCTTCAATGCCGTTCTTCTCGGAGCCGCACATGGGATGTCCCGGGACGAACTTTTCGGGAGCCTTAAGAGCGCGAGCCGCCATCTCGCAGATACGGCTTTTCGTGGAAGCAGTATCGGAAATCAAACCGGAATAGCCCCAATCGGCAAGACGCTCGAAATAATACTCGGCAACACCAACGGGAGTAGCGATCAGCACCAGATCGCATGAATCGATGACGAACGACCGAAAGGCGTCGCCATCGGGACGAGAGCAGCCGTCAACCATCCCCTTCTCCAATGCGATGCGCAGCGTGCGGTCGTCCGTATCGACTCCGAAAACGCGGACATCAGGCCAAACGCGCTTGACAGCCGATGCACAAGACGAACCTATCAAACCCAATCCAACAACGGCTATCGCCGAGAACGGGCATTGTTTAGGGGTTTGTTCCGCTGAGAGAGCCATCTGGAGAAAGCCCCTTTCAATTAAATAGATACCGCTTTTCAGGTCATTCTAGCATTTCCCGTCAAGGGACGGCTGAACATGCCAAACCCAGAATCGACCGTTAATTATCTGCGACGTCGATAGCCGCTTTAAGAGACGCAACCTCGGAATCGGAAAGAACGCGCCATGAACCGCGCTCGAGACTGCCAAGATCAAGCGGCCCGAATGTATCGCGATGAAGCGCCACGACGGGATGGCCGATGGCGGCGAACATACGCTTCACCTGATGGTAGCGTCCTTCCCTAATGCCGATGCTCACGTAGCTTCGCGCACGCGAGCGCTCCTTCAGGATCTCGGCGTACACGCGCGAACCACCGCGAACCACCTGCGACGGCATAACCAGCATCTCCGCAGCGCGCTCGACTTTACGACCCTGCAGGATCTCGACCTCGGCAGGTTGGGTCATCCCATCATCAAGCTGGATTCCCCGTCGAAGCTGGTCAAGCTGCTTTGCCGAGGGGGTGCCCTCCACACAGGCAAGATAGACCTTCTTCACGTGATGACGCGGATGAAGCAAGCCGTTTCCAAGCTCGCCGTCGGTTGAAAACAAAAGCAAACCGGTAGTGTCGGTGTCCAAACGACCGATCGGGAAAAGCCCGGGATAGCGATCGATCGGAGCCAAATCGGCAACGCAGGGGCGCTCGAGCTGATCGTGCATGGTGGTGATAACCCCTGCGGGCTTATGCATCATGATGGTAGTCGAACCATCGCCGAGCTTCACGACAACACCGTCGACAGCCACGACATCGACTAACGGATCGACCTTGCTTCCCAGCTCGGTCACCACTTCCCCGTTGACGGTAACGCGACCCGCGGTCATAAGGTTCTCGGAGCCACGTCTTGATGCAGCACCCGCACGTGCAAGGAACTTCTGCAGGCGCATAGGGACAAGACGTCCCCCCTCGCCGTCTTCAGGGCGATCGGAGAAATCAGGGCTCGAAACGACCGTGTCGTCGATCGCGGAATCATTCATGTTGTCGCTTTCGGCGTTGCTCACTCTACTCACTGTCCATATCGAACGTCAGACTATCGAAATCGATCTTCTCAACGGTCGCAAACGGAGATTCGTCGATGCCTGTAAGACCCGCGATCCCCGCCGCCACCTCATCGTCTGTGGGCTCGTTAGCCGCCTGAGCAGCACCCAAACGCTCGCGAATAAGCTGCGCAGTCTTCTCGTCGGGGGCGAACCCCTCAAGATCAGGCAGATCACGCGGGGAAGCCAGCCCGAATTTCTCGAGAAAAGCCGCACTCGTGCCGTAAAGAACAGGATTACCCGGTGCGTCAGAGGTTCCAGCCTCGCGAATAAGCCCGCGATCGAGCAACGTGCTGACAACACCGTCGGAATTCACGCCACGTATGGCGGCAATCTGAGCACGCGTTATAGGCTGTCCGTACGCAATGATGGAAAGCACCTCGAGAGCCGCCTGAGACATCTTACGCGTATCCCAGGAAAGGACGTACTTCTGCAAAAGCGCATCAAAACTTGGATGCGTGTACAAACGCCAACCACCGGCAACCTCAATGAGCTGAATCCCGCGCTCATCCTGCTTAAGACGGTCGCGCAACGCCTCAAGGCCTAGCACGACATCTGAAGTATCGCACTCGAGCATTTCCGCCAATGTGATAGCGTTCACCGGCTCGTTCGTAACGAACAGCAAAGCCTCAAGCGCGGCTGGCAACTGCTCTTTTTGCAATCCCTCGAACATATATGCTCCTCAGAGTAGGTCTTTC
>URZP01000042.1 GCA_900552365.1 uncultured Coriobacteriaceae bacterium | reverse complement strand
CATGCCGATAAGGTTCGAGCGATGAATGCGCTCGAAGCTCTCAGCGATCACCGCGCGCACGCCCAAAAGAGCCGGACCCTTTGCCGCCCAGTCGCGCGACGAGCCGCTGCCATACATCTTGCCAGCAAGAACGATGCTTCCAACGCCCGCCTGTTGATAATCCATCGCCGTAGCGAACAGGGAGTCCTCACCGCCCTTCAAGAAGTCGAAGGACCAACCGCCCTGCTTATCCCGCACCAACAGGTTGCGAAGCTTCACATTCGCGAACGTGCCGCGCATCATGACCTCGTGATTTCCGCGACGCGCGCCGTACGTGTTGAAATCGGACTCGGCGACGCCACGTTCGCGCAGGTAATCAGCCGCCGGAGAATCAAGCGCGATGGCGCCTGCGGGAGAAATATGGTCGGTCGTGATGAAATCGCCCAACTTGGCCAACACGCGCGCACCCGAAACGGGGGCAATCGCATCAAGCGAGCCAACCTCATGCTCCATGCCATCGAAATAAGGCGCGCGGCGTACATATGTGGACGCATCGTCCCAGCTAAATGTCGTTCCCTCCCCCGAATCAAGGGCATTCCACGACGCGTCGCCATCGAACATCCCCGCCGACCCCTTATCGAACAGGTCGTCGTCGACGAAACGCGCCATCAGATCTTCGATCTCGGAATCGGACGGCCAGATGTCGTTCAGGAAGACCGGCGTGCCGTCAGCGGCTTCGCCGATCGGATCCGCTTCAAGATCGGCATCCATGGTTCCAACCAAGGAATACGCGACAACAGACGCAGGCGCCATCAAGTAGTTCTGGGAAACATCGGGCGAGATGCGGCCTTCGAAGTTGCGGTTGCCCGAAAGGACGCTTGCCAGCTCGATCTCGTTGCAGATCTCGTGCATCTCGGGGATGATGGGGCCGGAGTTGCCAATGCAGCTCATGCAACCGAAGCCGCACGTATGGAAGCCCAGCTGATGAAGGCCGTCGGACAGCCCCGCACGCTCGATCAGGAGTTGCATGGCATGGCTGCCCGGGGCATACACGCACTTCACCCAAGGTTTAGGCTTCAACCCTGCACGCGCTGCGTTGCGCGCGATCAGGCCGCAAGTCAGCATCATGCGCGGATCGGTTGCCGTGGTGCAGCTGGTCACCGCCGCGATGGCGATGGCGCCGCTCTTCAACTGATAGCTATCGCCGCCAAGCTCGACAGCAACCGCCTTGTCGCGATCGACGCCGCGCTCGGCGCAGATCGCACGGAAGCGCGCCTTTGCGGCAGCGCGGTCGAAACGGTCGTGAGGACGAGACGGACCCGACACGGACGGCTTGATGGGAGACAGATCGATCTCGATGACGTCGGCATACGTGCGCTCGTCAGCAGCAGGGTCGTACCACGTTCCCTGAGCCTTAGCATACGCCTCAACCAGTGCGATTTGCTGGGCGCTCCTCCCCGTGACGCGCAAGTAATCAAGCGTCTGATCGTCAACCGGGAACAGCGTGCAAGTGCTTCCGTATTCGGGCGTCATGTTCGAGATGCATGCACGCTGCGTGGCACCCAAGCTGGAAAGGCCGGGGCCGAAGCACTCGACAAAACAACCGACGACGCCCTTCTCGCGAAGCGCTTGCGCAAAAGTAAGGGCAACGTCCATGGCGGCGCTTCCTTCGGGAAGCGCGCCTACCAAACGGACGCCGATCACCTTCGGGACAAGCGTGGTGATAGGCTGGCCCAAAGCCGCAGCCTCAGCTTCGATACCGCCGACGCCCCAACCCAAAACGCCAATGCCGTTTGCCGTGGGCGTGTGGCTGTCGGTGCCAACCAGCGTATCGAAATACGCAAGCGGGAGGCTGCTCAATTCGCCGTCGACCTGCTTGCCTATCGAGCATTCGACAACTTCGGAAGCATCGACAACCACACCGTCCGCGTTGCGGACCATGGCGACCTTCGCGAACCTCTCGATGTTCAGCTGATGGCAGATGCCAACTCCGGGCGGCACGATGCGCACGTTCTCGAAAGAACGCTGCGCCCACTTCAGGAAACTGTAGCGCTCGTTGTTGCGCTGGAATTCAAGTGCCATGTTGTCGGACAAGGCCGACGCGCAGCCGAACTTGTCGGCGATGACGGAATGATCGATGACCAAATCACATGGAATTTGCGGGTTGATCCTGGCCGGGTCGCCGCCTAAATCAGCGCATGCCTCACGCATGACCGCGAAATCGACGAACACGGGAACACCCGTGAAGTCTTGGAACAAAACGCGGGACGGCGAGAACTCAACCTCGCTGCCCACCTGGCCGGACAAGCCCGCCGAGACAACGCGGTCGGCAAGAACGCGTGCCTCTTCGGCGGATCGGGCGCAACGAAGCACATTCTCAAGCAGAATCGTAAGCGAGTACGGGAGGCTCTTCGAACCCTCCACCTGCGAAACGGGATAATAGCGGTAGGTTTGCGGGCCGACAATCAGCGATTCGGCGCTGTACGGGCGTTCTTCGGTCATGGAACCTCCTAGTTTCGGTCGTACCGAGAGGTTACACCCCAAAAGAAAAAAGCGCAGGCACGAAACCTGCGCTTAACTGCTTGGAAACTAGGCTTCCAGATTTTCTACGATTGCCTGCGCACGATGACGAAGCGATCCCCTGCCATGCTCGGCATCGAAGCGCATGCGATCGGCGAACGCCTTCTTGACTTCGGGAGCCAGGGCACCCGTGGAGAACTCGGTAAGCGCCGTGAGCATGTCATCGAACTCGATGTCGCCGTGATAGCACTGGATGCCCTCGTCGATAAGGGGCCAAACCCTCTCGGAGCGCTTCTCGGTGGTTCCGCCAAGCTTGCACAGGAAACGCATCGCAGCCAAACGGACCGGGCCGCTGTCCTCGTCGAAAAGCGACGACTCAGCACCGTCGACAGCCTTGTCGCAAACGCGCGAATTCACAGGCACAATGCGGGTAAGCACCTCGAGCGACTCCCAACGCGTACGGGCCTCATCGCGATCGAGCGCGTCGACGAAATCGTCGGCGTTCTTCGCAACGCGCTCGGGATCTTCCTTGGCAACGACGTTCAGCGCCGCCGCGGCGTTCTGACGGTTGCGACGAGAATCGCCGTTCAGCTCATCGAGGAGATGGTTCAGGATATCGTCGTTCAGCAAGGCGGCTTTGCCGGCCTTGACGATTTCGGTGGAAATGTCAGTCACGTGGGATCCCTCCGAGAATGCAGAAAGCTCCTTGCCAAAAGCCCTTCGCCTTTGGCAAGGAGCGTCCTTTGTTCGTATTGGTCCCATTCAGTATACAGACGTGCGCATGACCCCAGATGATCGCAGGGGTTTTGCCACGAAATAAACAGTCGCACCGACCAGTCTACCCCTCAAGCGCCGGAATGAGCAGCGTGAACGTGGTGCCCTTCCCTTCGATGCTGTCCACTTTGATGGTGCCGCCATGATACATGACCGCATGCTTGACGATGGCGAGGCCCAAACCCGTGCCACCCGTTTCCTTCGAACGGCTTTTATCAACGCGGAAGAAGCGCTCGAACACCTTGTCGCACATGTCGGAGGGGATTCCCATACCGGTGTCGGAGACGCGCATGCGCGCCATCATCTTCCCATCAGCGTCGACGCACTCGTCAACCTCAACCGTCACCTTACCGCCCTTGTGGTTATACCGGATGCCGTTCTCAATCAGGTTGTACGTCATTTCATCAGCAAGCGATCCGTTGCCCGAAATATAAGCTCCCGGTCCCTTCACGATAACGTCAACCTCGCGCTCCTCGGCGAAACTCCGCAAGCGTGCGGCCATGGACTTCGCCACGCCGCCTAAATCGATGGGCACGCCCTCATTGTCAAATGCGCTTTCGTCGAGCTTCGACAGCGTAAGGACGTCGTCGATCAAACCGCGCATAGCCTGCGCCTCGTCGTAGATCAAGCCGCCGAACTTCTGGCAATCCTTATAGGGAACCATCCCGCCCTTCATCAGCTCGGCGTAGCCGCTGATAACCTGAAGGGGCGTCTTCATCTCGTGGCTGACATTACTAGAGAAGTCGCGACGCATGCTCTCAGCCTTGGCGAGTTCGGTGTTCTGCTGACGAAGAAGCGCTTGCTGAAAGTCGATTCGGCGCAGAAGCGGCTCCATCTCGTCGTAGATCTCGTTATCGAGCGGATTGGAGACGTCAAGCGCGTTGATGGGGTTCATGATGCGGCGGGTCAGGCGGCGCGAAAGAAGGAACACCAAGCCGGCCACCACCACAAGCAGGGCGATCGCGGGAAGCACCATCGCCCCAAGGAACGCGACAAGGGAATGACGCGTCTCGGAAAGGCGGATGATGCGCCCGTCGCTAAGCTGACGAGCCGCGTAAACGGTATCAGTCCCTAAGGTCGCCGAGTAGCGGATGGTTTCGGATTCGCCGCTTTTCGCGGCCTCTTCAACCTCGGGACGATTCGCATGGTTGTCCATCTTCGACGCATCGGCTTCGTTGTCGTACAGAACCAAGCCGTTCTTGCTGATCAGCGTGAAACGCATCGCGCCTTCGAACTGCCCGGACAGCATCGTGGCGTCATCTTGCGCGGGAATGCCCTCCAAGATGCTGGCAGCCCGCTCGGCCGAGGCAACCAGGTTGCTTTCAGCGTCACGTTCGTACATGAAGAAGAAGATGCTGGTCAAGGCAACGGCAAACGCCAACACGACGGCCAGGGTGAACACAAGGACGTTCCTGAAAATGCGCCCCGAAAGGCTATGCATGCTGTCGATCCGCGGGTTCAAATGATGCCTCCGCCCCTATTCTTGCTCTTTGATGCAGTAGCCTACCCCGCGAACGGTTTGAATGCACGCATCCGACCCCTCGCAGGCTGCGGCCAGCTTCTGGCGAAGCGTCTGAATGTGAACGTCGACCGTGCGCGTTTCACCTGCGAACGACGTGTCCCATACTTCCTCCAGAAGCATACTGCGCGTAAGGACCCTGTTCGCATGGCGCATCAGGGCACGAAGCAGATCGAACTCCTTCAGGGTAAGCGCAACGGGCTCGCCGCCGGCAGTGACCGCGTGCGAGGAAGAGCGAAGCTCGATTGGACCCACTGCATAATTGTCGTCGGTGGCCGTTGCCGGAGCCTGGGCGCGACGCAGCAAGGCATTCACGCGGCTTACCAGCTCCATCATGCCGAATGGCTTGGCCAGATAGTCGTCTGCGCCAGCATCAAGGCCCGTCACCTTGTCGAATTCGGTGCCTTTGGCGGTAAGCATCATGACAGGAACATGCTTCATCGCTGGGTTGTCGCGAACGATGCGAAGGATCTCAAGCCCGTCGACGCCCGGCAACATGATGTCAAGAAGCACGAGCTCGGGCACGCGTCGCTTGCAAGCAGCAAAAAACTCGGGGGCGTCGGCGAATCCAACAGCCTCGAACCCCGCCTGCTTCAATGCGTAAATCGCAAGATCGCGAATGTTCCCATCGTCTTCAACGTAATAGATCATCTGCTGAACCCGTTCCCTTAATCCCTCTTGGGGTGTTCGTCTGCATCTTTTACCAGGCGATATCCCACTCCTCGAACCGTTTCGATCATATCGGCGTGGTTGCCAAGTTTCTGCCTTAATGTCAGAACATGCATATCCACGGTACGGCTTCCGCCGCTGAAATCCCAACCCCACACGTTCTTCAGCAACGCATCACGCGAGAAAACCTCGCCGGCGTTCTGCATCAGATATGCAAGCAAATCGAACTCACGCATGGTCAGTTCGAGCTCCTTGTCCTCGCATGAAGCAAACCTGCTTGAAAGGACCACGCTAATCGGGCCGACAACCAACGCGCTCTCGTTATCGGCAGGCATCGACCAGTCGCCAACGCGACGAAGCAGCGCCCTCACACGACTGACCAGCTCCATCATGCCGTAAGGCTTCGTGATGTATTCGTCCGCGCCCGCATCAAGCGCTGAAACGATGTCGAGCTCCGCGTTCTTCGCCGTCGCCATCATCACCGGAACACGCGAAAGCCCTGGGGTCCGCCTGATGCGACGCAAGATCTCGACGCCGTCCGTTCCGGGAAGCATGACGTCAAGCACGACCACATCGGGAAGCTTCTTCGAGCAAAGCTCTCTGAACTCGACGTCGTTCGCCGCCCCCTCGGAGTGGATCCCCGCGTGGCGCAGTGCGTAAATCGCCAGATTGCGAACGTTCTCGTCGTCTTCGACCAGGTAGACCAACGGTATCACCTTCCGTGCAACCGAAGACCGATTCGGCCGCTACTCTCCAACCGAGTTTACCCTATGACCGCCCGCAACGCGATGCTCGCCGGTAACCCGAAACACCGTCCACGCAGCAACGCGCTGAGCGTCGTCACCCGTGCGCTCGTAATACTTCGCGATCATCAAAACTTCGGGCAAGTACTCGGCGTCTGCATCTCCATTCCTGATCAGGTCGACAACCGCCTGGGACACTTGGCGGTACAACTCGTCGACGGCGTCGTCCATCAAGAAGACCGCTTCCGCAGCCACTTCGTCCGACTGCTTGAAGGACAGATAGGCCGCATCCACCATGTCCGCTACACGAGCCGAAGCCTCGTCGAACTGAACGATAAGAGACGAATACGTCTCAGCGGGAATGCGCTGGGCCAGCTTGGCGATAGAGGCCGCCTTCTCGGCAATATGGCACAAGTCGCTCACCACACGGAACGAACCGGACACGAAACGGAGGTCAGCTCCGATCAGGGGCTGCTGCATCAACATGATGTCGAGGCAAAGCCCTTCGATGTCCGAGCGCATGCGCGAAACGACGGCGCCGTCTTCACAGACCTCCTGAGCACGAGCTTTGTCGCCCGCCAGGCCACGTGCGGTCTTGCGGATATCGAGCGCCGTCTTGCTTGCAAGATCCGACAAAAGCGAATCAAGGTTTTCGAGTTGTTTCGTATAAACAGTACGAGTCTGCATCAGCTGAACCTTCCCGTAAGGTAATCGTTGGTGCGCTTCTCCCGCGGGTCCGCGAACAGACGCTTCGTCGGGCCTTCCTCGATAAGCTCACCCAAGTAGAAAAATGCGGTCTTATCGGCAACGCGAGCCGCCTGCTGCATGTTGTGCGTAACGACAACGACAGTGTGATCGCCCGCTAAGCTCATCATCAGCTCTTCGACAAGCCCGGTCGAAATCGGGTCAAGAGCGCTGGTGGGTTCATCCATCAGCAGAACCTGCGGGTTCACGGCAAGCGCCCTTGCAATGCACAGGCGCTGCTGCTGACCACCCGAAATTCCCTGCCCGCTTTGCCCCAGCTTGTCTTTAACCTCGTCCCATAAACCGGCGTCTCGTAAACTGCGTTCAACGATCTCGTCGGCATCGGCGCGGGAAAGCCTGCCCATACGTCTTGGGCCGTACAAAATGTTGTCGCGGATGCTCATCGGAAACGGATTGGGATGCTGAAACACCATTCCCACCAAAACACGCAGCTCGTTGCTATCCATTGAGAAGATGTTTCTCCCGCCCATAAGCAGCGTTCCCTCAGTTTTCACGCTGGGAACGAAGTCGCACATGCGGTTGAACGTCCGCAACAACGTCGACTTACCGCAGCCCGACGGGCCGATGAAAGCAGTAACTTTGTTGCGTGGAATCTCCAACGAGATGTCTTTCAGCGCCTGAAAATCGTCGTACCACAGGTTGAAATGCTCAAGCGATATGATCGACGGCGCATCTGAAAGTTCCCGCTCCATTGCGGCGATTTCTTCTGACAGCATTTCGATCACCCGAACCTTCCGCTTAAGTAATCCTGCAAACGGGAATCTTTCGGCGACCCGAAGATCTCCTTGGTCGGGCCCGTCTCAACCATATCGCCCAGGTAAAAATATGCCGTCCTGTCAGAAACACGCGTCGCTTGCTCCATGTTGTGGGTCACGATGATCGAGCAGATCCCCGTTGAGGCAATATCGCGAATGGTCTCTTCTATCGCGAACGTCGAAATCGGATCGAGGGCGCTGCACGGCTCGTCGAACAAAACGACGTCCGGATGCATGGCCAGCGTACGCGCGATGCACAAACGCTGCTGCTGGCCACCCGAAAGCGCATAGGCGCTCTTATCCAGTTTGTCCTTCACCTCGTCCCAAAGCGCCGCCGCACGAAGAGACCTCTCGACCAACTCATCCGCAGCTTCCTTGCCTGTCACCAAGCCATGACGCTTAGGTGCGAAAAGGATGTTGTCGCGAATCGACTTGCGAAACGGGGTCGGCTGCTGAAACACCATGCCTATGGACTTACGCAGCTCGAAAAGATTCTCATGCGACGTGTTGATGTTGCGACCGTGGTAATCGATCTCGCCGCCAACCTTGCATGAAGGAATTTCGCGATTCATCAAGTTCAAACAACGCAAAAACGTCGACTTGCCGCAACCCGACGGCCCGATCAGCGCCGTCACCTCGCCTTCCGCGAACGTCAAAGCCGTTTCATGAAGCGCCTCGTGCGTTCCGTACGCCACCGTCAATGCGTTGGTCGAAACCAACGCCTGCTGCTTTTCCTTATTGCTCATTCGCTGGTCAACCTCTTTTCCAACGCCTTTCCGACAAAACGCGCGATCACGTTGAAGCCAAGGATGCACACCATCAGCACTGCTGCCGTACCATTCGATACGGCTTCCAAATCGGGCACGACGCCTTCACTGTTGATCTTCCAAATATGCACCGCCAAGGTTTCAGCGGGACGAAAAACGTTCCAGGGGCATGATGGGCTCGAAAAGTCGAAGCACATGAAGTCCAAAACCGGAGCGCTCTGCCCCGCAGTGAAGATCAATGCCGCCGCTTCGCCGAACACACGACCCGCCGACAAAACGATTCCCGTCACAATGGCAGGCATGGCTGCGGGCAGGAGCACATGAATAGTTGCCTCCCAACGAGTCAAGCCCATAGCAAGCGCGGCGTCGCGCTGACTGCGAGGAACGTCTTCGAGCGCCTGCTGGATAACGCGAACGAGAATGGGTATGTTGAACATGGTCAGCGCCACTGCACCGGCGATGATCGAGAATCCCCAACCCATGTACAGGACGAAGAACAAAAAGCCGAACAAGCCAACGACGATCGACGGAAGGCTCGAAAGCGTCTCGATTGCCGTCTTCGCCGCCGCAGTCATCCAGTTGTCGGGCGCATACTGTGAAAGGAAGATCGCTGCGCCAAGCGAAATCGGCACGCTGATCAGCAGCGTTAAAAACAACAGATAGAAGCTGTTAAACAGTTCGGGGCCGATACCGCCACCCGCTTTGAACTGCTGTGGCTTGCCCGTCAAAAACGAGATGTCAAACAGCTTTCCCACACCCGACGCCAAGATATAAAGGACGATGGCAACCAGCATGGCAATCACCAAACCGACGATGGCCGTCAGGATGACTGTGGCGATTTTATCTTGCCTGCTGATGCGCTTAACGTGCGCTTCCATTCCCGCGCTAGCCATTCTTACGCGCCCCCCTTGTTGCCGATAAGATGGATCACCAAGATGAAAACCAGCGACATCAGCATCAGCAGAAGCGCCAGGGACCAAAGAACGTCGTTGTAGACGGTGCCCATGGCCTCGTTGCCCATTCCCATGGTCAAAACCGAGGTCAACGTCGACGCTGGCGTGAACAAACTCGTTGGCATCTGAGCCGCGTTGCCAATTATCATCTGCACCGCAAGAGCCTCGCCGAACGCGCGCGTCATACCAAGAATGACCGCAGTCATAAGTGAAGGTGCCGCGCTTCGAAGCACGACATTCCAAATTGTCTGCCACCTAGTGCAACCAAGCGCGTAGGAGCCTTCGCGATACTCGCGCGGAACAGCCGCAAGCGCATCAATGGAAAGCGACGTGATGGTCGGAAGGATCATAATGGCCAGGACGATCGCGCTTGAGAACACGCCGAAACCGGTGATGGTCTGACCAAGCGAAGCGGCAGCGCCGCGCACCCAAGCAACGATGATGGTCAAGCCGATCAAGCCGTATACGACTGAGGGGATTCCCACAAGCAGCTCAATGAGCGGCTGGAAGACCTTACGACCGAATCTTGGAGCTATCTCGACGACGAAAATCGCTGAACCTATGGCGATTGGCAAAGCAAACAGCGTCGACAGAAGCATAACCGCAAAAGAACCTGAGATCATGGGAAGAGCACCGACGGTGGGCATGCCAGTGGCGTCAGGTTGATGGGGGTTCCAAGTCGTCCCGGTCAAGAAAGCGCCGAGACTCACGCCGTCAACCGTGAAAGTCGCGATACCTCGCTGAGCAACCATGAAAATCAGCACGATAACAAGCAAGGCCACGAACGCAATGCAGGCGCCCGTGACCAGTTTGCCCCGAAGCTCGATTCGTGCCTTAGGGGTACGAGAGCTCATTATTTGTTCGACACCTTACCGAACGCGTCCTTCTCGACCTTCATGCCGGAAACAGAAATGTAGCCCTGCTCCTCAACCAGACCACGCTGAACTTCGTCGCTCATCATGTATTCAATGAATGCCTTGGTTGCCTCATCAGGATCAGCGGCGGTGTACATGTGCTCGTACGCCCAGATGGTCCAAGAGTTGTCCTCAACGTTCTTGGTTTCGGGAGCAACGCCGCCGACATTCAAAGCCTTGAACGTGTCATCATAGTAAGAGAAAGCAACGTAGGAGATTGCACCAGGAGTAGTTGCGACCATCTTCGCAGCGGTACCCGAAGAGTCCTGCTCTTGCGGCTTGAACGAATCAGGAACCTTCGTATCGCCAAGAACGGCAGCTTCGAAAGTTGCGCGAGTACCAGAGCCAGAGGCGCGATTGATGACGGTGATCTCTGCGTTTGCCCCGCCGACTTGGCTCCAGTTGGTAACTTCGCCGGTGAAGATCTGCCTCAATTGCTCGATGGTCAAATCATCAACAGCAACATCCTTATTGACGATCGGGCCCATGCCGACAATGCAAACTTTGTTGTCGGTGATCTTCTTGAGATCGGCAGCATCCTTGACCTTTGTCTCAGCAAAGACATCGGAGTTACCGATCTGAACAGCTCCCTGGGTGATCTGCGTGATGCCCTGACCGGAGCCACCGCCCTGGACGGTGATCTGGACACCAGAATTCTTCTCCATGAACTGTTCCGCAGCAGCCTCACACAGCGGCTGCAAAGCAGTTGAGCCAACAGCGGTAATAGTGCCAGAAAGTGCTTTGGAAGAGCCAGCAGAAGCAGAAGCGCCACCCGCAGCAGCAGAGCCGCCACCGTTATTGCCACAGCCCGCGAGGCTCAGAGCGGCGATACCCATCATAGATGCAGCGGCTGCACCAATGAAATTACGACGGCTCATATTTTTGACCTGCATGATCAATTTCCCCTTTCGAAATCACGTTGATGCCTGAACGAAATTCAATGCATCTTCGAAAAGGAATAGTACAAGCAGCCCTTAAGACAATACATCTGATCACAAGACGCTGACGAGCCTATGACCTGGACTTACAGTTGCTTTACAAACAACGTGCCTGGTATGGGAGTTTGCCCCGTAAAAGAAAAAAGCCCCCGGGGCGAGGGCAAAGAGGAGGGCCGCCCGAAGGCGGCCCCTTATGGCGCGAAGAAGCGCCCTGCGCGAGCGAGGCTCCCTATCCTCCCGCAGCCTGGCGCTGCAGTACTTTCGGCGACGGCGGGCTTAACTGCCGAGTTCGGAACGGGATCGGGTGATCCCCGCCTCCATGGCCTCGCTCGCGCAGGGCGCTGATCTTGCGGCACCCTGGCGGCTGCATGGCGCCCCATCGGAAGAAGCGACCGCGCGGGATGCGCGATTGGTTAATATGAGTGAAGAGCTCGGCCGATTAGTAGCGCTCGCCTGAGCGGGTCGCCCCGCTTGCAGCTGCGCCCTATCAACCTGGTGGTCTACCAGGGGCCTTACCAGAGAGAGGGCTAATCTCGGAGGCGGCTTCCCGCTTAGATGCCTTCAGCGGTTATCCGCGCCGGACGCGGCTAAGCAGCCATGCCGTTGGTCGACAACTGCCGCACCGGAGGTCCGTCCGCCCCGGTCCTCTCGTACTAGGGGCGGGTCTCCTCAACCCTCTTGCGCCTGCGGAGGATAGGGACCGAACTGTCTCACGACGTTCTGAACCCAGCTCGCGTACCGCTTTAATGGGCGAACAGCCCAACCCTT
>URZP01000041.1 GCA_900552365.1 uncultured Coriobacteriaceae bacterium | reverse complement strand
GCATGAAGAGCGAGGAAGTCGCCGAGGAAGCTGACGAAGAGAAAGCTGACGAGGACGAGGTGGAACAATCCGCCGAAGACGAGGCTCCCAAGAAGGTTAAAAAAGTCGTGAAGAAGAAGGCCGAATAGGTCGCTTCCGTTTAGCAGAAGAGGAAACATGGCTAGCTAAAACGTTATCCTTACGCCGGAAGGGCGCCAGAAGCTCGAGGAAGAGCTGAACTACCTCGAAACCGAGAAACGCGCTGAGATCGGCGACCGTATCAAGGTCGCTCGCGAGTTCGGCGACATCTCCGAGAACTCCGAGTACGACGACGCCAAGAACGAGCAGGGCATGGTCGAGGCTCGCATCGCCGAGATCAACCACATCCTTTCCGAGGCTACCGTCGTTGCAGCCCCCAAGCGTTCTTCGAAGGTGAACATCGGTTCCACCGTCACCATAGAGATGGGCGGTCGCGAGCGCGTCTTCACAATCGTGGGCGGCGCCGAGGCAGATGTGGCTTCCGGCCGCATCTCCAACGAGTCTCCGGTTGGCGCTGCGCTCATCGGCCACAAGAAGGGCGACGAGGTCGAGACCACCGGTCCTACCGGCCGTAAGATCGAAATGAAGATCATCAAGATCGAGCACTAGTCCCACACGGCCTTCTTTTCGAACGCCATGCGAAGGCCCGGCTTAGCTGGGCCTTTTTCATTAATAGGTAAGGAAGAACATGACGCAGGACAACAACCAGGTACAGGCAGAAGCCCTTATCGAGGACGACCCCATCGAGGTGCGCAAGGCCAAGCGCGAGGCGCTGTACGCTGCGGGCAAGCAGCCGTACGGCATGCGTTTCGATTACGACATGCACGTTGATCAGATCAAAGAGAAGTATGCAACGCTTGAAGATGGCGTCACGCTTGATGACCGCGTCAAGGTTGCCGGTCGCATTATGGCCATCCGCAAGCAGGGCAAGATCATGTTCATGGTCCTGCGCGAGCGCGAGGGCGATATCCAGCTGTTCTGCCGCGTCAACTTCCTTGGTGAAGAGGCCTTCGAGGAAATGAAAGACCTCGACATGGGCGACTGGATCGGCGTTGAAGGCAACATCATGCGCTCCAAGCGCGGCGAGCTCTCCATTGCCGTCGATTCGTTCGTGCTTCTTTCGAAGTCGCTTCGCCCTCTGCCCGAGAAGTTCCATGGCATCACCGACAAAGAAATGCGGTATCGTCAGCGTTACGTCGACATGGTCATGAACCTCGATGTCAAAGACGTGTTCATCAAGCGCTCGAAGATCATCTCTGCTTGCCGTTCGTATATGAACGCTCAGGGTTATCTCGAGGTTGAAACCCCTATTCTTCAAGAGACGCTTGGCGGGGCGAACGCCAAGCCGTTCATCACGCACTTCAACGCGCTCAATCAGGAGTGCTACCTGCGCATCGCCACTGAGCTTCACCTGAAGCGCCTGCTGGTTGGCGGTCTTGATCGCGTATACGAAATCGGCCGTCAGTTCCGCAATGAGGGTATGGATGCTACGCACAACCCTGAGTTCACCTCGGTCGAGGCATACTGCGCCTTCTCCGATGTCGAGGGCATGAAAGAACTGGCCATGGGCTTCATCAAGGCCGGCTTGCATGCCGTGTCCGACACCGAGGTCATCCAATATCAGGGCAACACCATCGACTTGTCCGGTGTGTGGCGCTCCATCTCCATGGCCGATCTGGTCAGCGAGGTCATTGGTGAGCAGGTTGACATCGACACGCCCGTCGAGCGCTACCGCGAGATCCTTGACGCCAAGCACCTCGAGTGGAACGAGGAGTGGGGCGCTGGCAAGATGCTGTTCACCTTGTACGATGAACTGTGCGAGTCCCAGATCGTCAACCCCACGTTCGTTTGTGACTACCCGGTCGAGGTGTCGCCGCTTGCTAAGCGCAAGCCCTCCGACCCGCGCCTGACCGACCGCTTCGAGCTGGTCATCGCCGGTCACGAGTACGCCAACGCCTTCACCGAGCTGAACGACCCCGTCGATCAGGAGTCTCGCTTCGCCGATCAGGTTGCCGCCAAGGCTGCCGGCGACGACGAGGCCATGGAATACGACTACGACTACGTCCGCGCGCTCGAGTACGGCATGCCGCCTGCTGGTGGCATCGGCATCGGCATCGATCGCATGATCATGCTTCTTACCGACCAGCCCGCCATCCGTGACGTGCTTTTGTTCCCGCACATGCGCCCCGAACGCAACACTAACAACCTGAACAAGGCCGCTGCAGCCGCTGCTGCCCAGGCAACTGTCGAAGCTGACGCATCGGTTCAGGCCGAGGCATGCGAGGTGGATGAAGTTGAGGCGGCCGTCGATGCCGCTGACGAGCGCGATCCTCGCGCAGCAACCGTCGCAGCGCCCGTCGTCGGGCAGAAGGTTGACGCCGGTATCACGCGCGATCAGGCCTTCGAGCTGCTGAAGGCCCACAACTCCGACGAGTTCCACATCCATCACGGTCTCACGCTCGAGGCGCTCATGCGCTACTACGCGCAGAAGCACGACCCCGAGAACATCGACTTCTGGGGCATTGTCGGCCTTCTGCATGACGTTGATTGGGAAGAGTTCCCGACTGTTGCCGATCATACGCTCAAGGCTGCCGAGATGCTCAAGCAGGCAGGCGCCAACCCTGTTCTTACGCGTTGCATCCAGACGCACAACTTCGATCTGAACAAGAACCTCCCGATTCCGGAATGCAAGATGGAGAAGGTCCTGTTCGCTTGCGACGAGCTTTCCGGCCTTATCCAGGCGTGCGTTTTGATGCGTCCCAGCAAGTCGGTTCAGGACTTCAGCGTTAAGAGCCTTAAGAAGAAGTTCAAGGACAAGAAGTTCGCCGCCGGTTGCAACCGCGGCAACATCATGCGCGGCGCAGCCGTCAACGATATGGAGCTCGACGACCTGTTCGCCAGCGTTATCGAGGCCATGAAGGAAACCGACCCCGATAAGGATTCTTTTCAGGCTTAGTCGCCTATAGCTCTTTCTTTTTACGGAACGGTTTCAAAACCATCGGCTATCCGTGTGGCTTTGGCACTCGTGCTAATCGAGTGCTAGTATCAGAATCGGAAAACTCGGCGGCGGGGCGAATCGACCCCGCCGCCTTGCCATCAAGCGTGTTCGTAACGTCTCGAGTTAGGATCATCCATGTCTTTCGAGAAATTCACCGACAAGGCTCGCAAGGTTCTGGTCCTTGCTCAGGAAGAGGCCCGCAAGCTCAACCAGCCGTATGTCGGAACCGAGCATATCCTGCTCGGCCTTATCCAGGAAAAGGACGGCCTTGCTGCGCAGGCGCTCGAGCGTCTGAACGTTAAGTACGACGACACCGTGCAGGCAATCCGTCAGGCCGTCGTCATCGACGCCGACGCCGACGTTTCGGGCCATTTGTCGTTCACGCCGCGCGTGAAGCGCGTTCTTGAGAACGCTATGCGCGAGGCCATGCAGATGGGTCAAAGCTACATCTCCACCGAGCACTTGCTGCTGGGCATCGTCCGCGAGGGCGAAGGCACGGCGCTTGACGTGCTGGGGCGTATGGGCGTTTCCGGCGATGACGTGCGCGGCGCTTTGAACGACTTGGTTGGCCAAAGCCCGGTGTATGCCGGCCGCAGCCCTTTCGCATCCACCTCTTCCTCCAGCGACATGCTGAAGGAATTCGGCACCGACCTTACCAAGAAGGCGCGCGAGGGCGCTCTTGACCCCGTTATCGGCCGCGCCGGCGAGATCGAGCGCATCATGCAGATCCTTTCGCGCCGCCAGAAGAACAACCCGCTTCTCATCGGCGAGCCGGGCGTTGGCAAAACCGCTGTCGTCGAAGGCTTGGCTCAGCTCATCGTTTCCAATCAGGTTCCCGACATCCTGCGCGACAAGCGTCTGATCACGCTTGACATCTCTGCGCTGGTCGCCGGTTCCAAGTACCGCGGCGAATTCGAGGACCGACTGAAGAAATGCATCAAAGAAGTTCAGGAGGCGGGCGACGTCATCCTGTTTATCGACGAGATCCACACCCTGATCGGCGCGGGTTCCGCCGAAGGCTCCATCGATGCCGCAGCCATTCTCAAGCCGCCGCTGTCCCGTGGCGAGATCCAAGTCATCGGCGCCACTACCATCGACGAATATCGCAAGCACCTCGAGAAGGACTCCGCGCTCGAGCGCCGCTTTCAGCCCATCACCGTTGGCGAGCCCAACGAAGAGCAGGCCACGCGCATTCTCGAGGGCCTGCGCGACCGCTACGAAGAGCACCATCACGTCCGTTTCACCGACGAGGCGCTTCAGGCCGCCGTGCAGCTTTCCGACCGCTACATCCAGGATCGCTTCCTTCCCGATAAGGCCGTCGACGTCATCGACGAGGCCGGCGCGCGTATGCGTATCCGCAACATGACGCTTCCACCCGAACTGCGTGATTTGGATGACAAGCTGCGCCACGTGAAGGGCGAGAAGGAAACCGCTATCGCCGATCAAGATTTCGAGCGCGCTGCCGAGCTGCGCGACGAGGAAACCAAGCTCAAGGCCGAGCGCGACGCCGCCCAGAAAGACTGGGAAGAGAATTCCTCCAAGCAAGTTCAGGAGGTTTCCGTTCAAGACATCGCCGACGTCGTCTCGATGACCACCGGTGTTCCCGTTTCAAATCTGACCGAGGCTGAAACCGACAAGCTCCTGCGCATGGAGGGCGTTCTTCATGAGCGCGTTATCGGCCAGGACGAGGCGGTCACGGCTCTTTCCAAGGCTATCCGTCGTTCGCGTGCGGGCTTGAAAGACCCCAAGCGTCCTGCCGGTTCGTTCATCTTCTCGGGTCCTTCGGGCGTCGGCAAGACCGAGCTCGCGAAGGCGTTGGCCGAGTTCCTGTTCAACAGCGAAGAGGCGCTGATCTCGTTCGATATGTCCGAGTACATGGAGAAGCACACGGTTTCGCGCCTGGTTGGCGCTCCTCCGGGATATGTTGGCTACGACGAGGGCGGCGAGCTTACCAAGGCCGTTCGCCAGCGCCCGTACTCGGTGGTGCTGTTCGACGAGATCGAGAAGGCTCATCCCGACGTCTTCAACATCTTGCTTCAGATCCTTGAAGAGGGCCGTTTGACCGATGGTCAGGGCCGCACGGTCGACTTCCGCAACACCGTCATCATCATGACCAGCAACGTCGGCGCCCGCGACATCTCCGAGACGCAGACGCTCGGTTTCTCGACCGATCCTTCCGCTGGCCTTTCCGACAAGGAAATCCGCGGTCGCGTTATGGGCGAGCTGAAGAAGCTGTTCCGCCCCGAGTTCCTGAACCGCGTCGAGGAAATCATCGTCTTCAAGAGCCTTTCTGACGACGAGCTGATCCAGATCGTCCGTCTGATGGTGGCCGACCTGCGCGAACGCATGATCGCCATGGGCATGTCCATTAACCTGACCGACGCGGCTTGTGCCCTTATTGCCAAGAACGGCACCGACCGCGTGTTCGGCGCTCGTCCGCTGCGTCGCGAGATCCAAAGCAAGCTGGAAGACCCGCTATCCGAGCAGATCCTCGAGGGCAAGTGGAGCGCCGGCTCCATCGTTGACGTCGATGTCGACGAAACCGGCGAGAAATTGGTGTTCGCGGCTGGTCAGGGCGAGATCCCTGCCCCGCGTAAGCGCGACAGCATCGCCCGCGAAACCGACCTCTTGCTTCGCGACTACAACCTGGGTCATGCAGGCGCTCCTGCAGGCGGCCTTCCTGCGGCTGGCGGCGCTGCCGACTAACCTTCTTTTCGATAATCGCGTGCGCGCTTCGGCGCGCTCGCGGTAGTATGGTTCCATCGAAAAAGACGGCAGAAAAGGAACGCCATGTCTCAAATCACTGATCCTGCATCGCGCATGAACGCGGTGGGCAGCGTCGATGTGCTTGACATCCCCGATGCTGTTCGCACCAAGCGCGATTCTGATATCGATCTCGAAACGCTTCGATCTTCTCTTCGTTGCATTACGGGTAAGGTGGACAAGCATCCTAAAACCGCCGCCATCATCTTGGCTGGCGGCTCGGGCGAGCGCTTCGGCAAAGAAGGCGGCAAGCAGCTGGTCGAGATCGCCGGCAAGCCGGTTCTCACGTGGTCTGCCGAGGCATTCGATGCTGTTGGCGACGTTGGCCTTATCGTCGTCGTGTGCCCCGAGGAACGCGCTGATGAGTATCTGAAGCGTGCCATCGATCCGTTCCCGTTCGTCACCCCGGTCGTCGTTGCCCCTTCGGGCCCCTCGCGTCAAGAGTCGGCGTTCTCGGGTCTTGAGTTCGTTCCCGAGGAATTCGAGTGCGTCATCCTTCATGACGGCGCGCGTCCGCTGGTTACCCCCGAGCTTATCTCGCACACCATTGCCATGCTCAAGGGCAACAGCGACTGCGACGGCGCCGTGGTTGCTTGTCCTGCGGTTGATACGCTCAAGGTTGTCGAGAACGGCATCATCGTGGGCACCCCCGACCGCAGCGTTTTCTGGAACGCTCAGACGCCCCAGATCTTCCGCTCGGGCATCTATCGCCGTGCCCATGCTTCGGCGTTGTCCGACGGCTTCGTCGGCACCGACGACTCCGCGCTTATCGAGCGTTTGGGCGGACGTGTGCTGGTGGTCGAGGGCAAGCGCGACAACCTGAAGCTCACGTATCCTGAAGATTACGATCTTCTTGAGGCTGCGGTCATCCGTTTGTATCAAAAGGAATGCAAGTAATGGCTGCCGAATCAATGGTCGCACCCAAGCCGATCGCTTCCGAGCCGTTTGATCCCACACGATTGCGTGTGGGGCAGGGTATGGATGTTCATGCCTTGGTAGAAGGCCGCAAGCTTATTCTTGGCGGGGTTGAGATCCCTCACACGCTGGGTCTTTTGGGTCATTCCGATGCTGATGTGCTTGCGCATGCCGTTTCCGATGCTTTGCTTGGCGCCATCCGTGGCGGCGACATCGGGAAGTTGTTCCCCGACACCGACCCGGCATACGCGGGAGCCGATTCCATGGTTCTGCTTTCGTATGTGGCGCAGGTCGTTCGCGACGCGGGCTATCGCATTATCGACGTCGACACGGTCGTTGCCGCTCAGGCGCCCAAGCTCAGCCCTCATCGCGAGGGGATGCGCGCCAATCTAGCCAAGGCGATGGGCATTCCCGTCGAAAACGTCGGCGTGAAGGCAACCACCACTGAGCATTTGGGTTTCGAAGGCCGCGAAGAGGGCATTTCGGCCACGGCCGTCTGCTTGCTGTACAAAGATCAGGCATAGGTCCTGAACAGGGAGACAATATGATTTCTATTTACGATACCGCGCTGCACGCGAAGGTTAAGCTCGAGTCCTTGGAGCTGGGTAAGATCCGTATGTATGTCTGCGGTCCTACCGTTTACAACTACATTCACATCGGCAACGCGCGCACCTTCATTTCGTTTGACGTGATCAGGCGCTATCTTGAGTGGCGCGGCTTCGAGGTCGTGTACGTCTCGAATGTCACTGACGTCGACGACAAGATCATCAAGAAGGCAAACGAGGAAGGCCGTACCGCGGCAGAGGTTGCCGAGCAGTACACCAAGGCGTTCATCGAGGACATGCATTCCGTCAACGTCAAAGACCCTACGGTTCGCCCGAAGGCAACCGAGGAAATCGATACGATGATCGAGCTGGTTTTCCAGCTTATCGAGCGCGGCCATGCCTACGAGGCTGACGGCGATGTGTACTTCAGCGTCCGCTCGTTTGACCAGTACGGCAAGCTTTCGGGGCGCAACATCGACGAGATGGAGGCGGGTCATCGCGATCTGCGCACTGAAGGCATCGAGGATCGCAAGAAGGACCCGCTTGACTTTGCCGTATGGAAGGCCGCGAAGCCCGGCGAGCCTGCATGGGATTCGCCTTGGGGCAAGGGCCGCCCTGGCTGGCACATCGAGTGCTCTGCGATGTCTCGCAAGTACCTGGGTCTTCCGTTTGATATCCATGGTGGCGGCGCCGACTTGGTGTTCCCGCACCACGAGAACGAGCGCGCTCAGTCCATGGCGGCAACCGGTTGTGAGTTCTCGAAGCATTGGATGCACGGCGGCATGCTTCAAATCAATTCTGAGAAGATGAGCAAGTCGCTTGGCAACTTCAAGTTGCTACGCGACGTGCTGAAGACCACTGATCCGAACGACTTGCGCTTTCTTATGCTGCAGACGCACTACCGCAGCCCGCTCGATTTCTCTCAGGACCGTCTGGACGAGGCTCATACGGCGCTTGGCCGCATCGTGAATGCCATCAAGAACATCGATTGGCTGCTTCAGGCCGACGGTGCCGCTGCCGACTCGCTCGATCCCGAGCAGATCGCTCCCATCATGCGTGAGTCCAGCCTTGCGTTCATCGAGTCCATGGATGACGACTTCAATACGCCCAAGGCTTTGGGCAGTGTTTTCGAGTTCGTTTCGACCGCTAACGCCCTGCTTGACGGCAAGCAGCTTTCCGCTGCCGACAAGACCATCGCCATCGCCATGCGCGATCAGATCATCGAGTCGCTTTCGGTTTTGGGTATCGACATGCAGGCTGCGTTGTCTGTGAAGGAAGACGATGCCGGGTCTTATCCTGCCGAGCTTCTGTCTCTTGCTCAGGAGATCGCCGGCTATGCGGGCGACAACGGCGAAGGGGCCGCAGCAGCCCTGATCGCCGCTCGTGCTGATGCTCGCGCTCAGAAGGATTGGCCGCGCGCCGATGCGATTCGCGATCGTTTGGCCGAGCTTGGCTTCATTCTAAAGGACACTCCGCAGGGCTGCCGTTTGGAGCGTGCGTAGGCGCGTGGGTGAAGAGTCTCTTTTGAATTGCAAGGCGCCGACGGCTGGACTGCAGATCGGCGAGGCTTCCACGTTGAAGCTTCCCGAGCTGCTGGCTCCGGCCGGCGGCCCTTCTCAGCTTCAGGCCGCTATTCGTTTCGGCGCCGATGCCGTATACCTTGCCGTCGATCGCTTCGGCATGCGCGCTCGCGCAGATAACTTCCGCTTGGATGAAATCTCAAACGTGGTTTTCTTCGCCCATGCACGTGGGGTGAAGGTTCATGTCACGCTGAACATCCTCATGGGTCGCGATGACATCGCCACGCTGCCCGCGTATTGCGAGGCGCTTGATGCGGCGGGGGTCGACGCGTTCATCATCGGTGACATGGGTGCCTTCTCGATCGCCCGCAAGCACGCACCTCATGTCGATCTTCATGTCAGCACCCAGGCGTCGGTCATGAATGCCGAGGCTGCGTGCGTGTGGCACGAGCTGGGCGCCAAGCGCGTGGTGTGTGCGCGAGAGATGAGCTTGGAAGACATTGCGGCTTTGAAAGCCGATGCTCCGCGCGACCTCGAGATTGAGGCGTTCGTGCATGGTGCCATGTGCATGGCTTATTCGGGCCGCTGCTTGCTTTCGGCGGGGATGACCGGTCGCTCGGGCAACAAGGGCGCATGCGCTCAATCCTGTCGTTGGAGCTATGCCTTGGTGGAAGAGAAGCGTCCGGGCGAGTATTTCCCCATCGAGGAAGATCAGACGGGTTCGTTCATTTTGAATGCGCAAGATCTGAACATGATCGAGCATATCGACGAGCTTCGTCGAGCAGGCGTCGACTCCTTGAAAATCGAGGGACGCAACAAGCGCGCTTTCTATGTTGCCACCGTCGTGCATGCGTATCGTCAGGCTCTTGATGGGGGAGACGTTGAATCGGCTGCGCGCGAGTTGCTTTCGATTTCGCATCGACCTTACTCAACGGGTTTCTATTACGGCCGCGCGACGCAATCTCCTGAACGAGACGGGTACGTGAAAGAATGCGTGCATGTTGCCACGGTGGAAGAGTGCGAGTCGGCCGAGCCCGACTCGGATGGCAACCCGCGCTGGCGCGTTACGGCTGCGTGCCATAACGCGTTCGATGAGGGCGGCCAGCTTGAAGTTCTGTCACCGCATCGTGACGTGTTCCTAGTGCGCCCGCGCAGCATTGCGTGGCTTGCCCCTGCAGACGGCGGCAAGCCGTTCGTCGAGCGTGGTGAGGTTTCGTTTGAGGATGTGCGTGCTAACTCGGTGGAATTTCCTGTTGCCAAGGCCAACCGCTCGAAAGAGCACTACGTGTTCTTCGTTGGGTCTAAGCTTCAGCCGGGCGATTACCTGAGTCGCCGTCTGTAACGGACGGTATTCGCTTGCGTGCGCGGCCCAAGGGCCTTTCTAACACACATTCGGCTTGTTTTCGATCGGCTAACGGCGCTTAACTATCAGGCGCCGTTTTTTGTTTTGCTGCGTTCGGATGACGCTAATTGTCCTCAGGCAAAATTAATTCACAATCCGACCATATATGCGCTCTTCAATTGCTATGATTAGTTCACCGTATTTAGTTGAACCTGGAAAACAGGAGGTCGCTATGGGACTTAAGGCAGCTGATGCTCTCGAGATATCTCTCGAGGAGCTCCCCAATTACCTTCATGCGAACCATTCGGTTTACATGGATGTCGACGGTGCGAGCTATTATCTGTCCGATGTGAACGACAGCTACTGGCGTGCGCAGGATACGTCCAAGCTGAATGACAAGGGCCATTACGTTGACTGCAGCGAATTGGTTCCCACACTTTCCGAGTTCTTGACGCTTCCGTTCAAAGACGGCAAGTCGGTCAACGACCTTGCAGGCGAGGCCACGTTCTACGCATCGGTGAAACCCGAGTAGGGAACGCTTCAAGCACAATCGAATATCGAATCGGCGGCTTATAGGACAAAATAAGCCGAATCGGCCCGCTTCCGAGCGGGCCTTTTACATATATGCAGTGTGGCCGCTGACAATTGTGGACTCACGGGTTCCAGCTGGCCGCAGCCAATCGCGAAGCTATGGGTTCAAGCGGAATGGGATATGGTCCCCGTGTTTACGATGCGTCGCCTTCGGCGTTCTTGCTGCGGACAGCCTCAACGGCCCGCTTAGTGCGGGCCTCCCTTGTTTGTGGGTCGTTTTGCGCCTCTTCGATGAAGCGTGCTGTGAGTCCCGCGCGCGTCTGCGTTCCCGTCTTTTTGTACAGCGAGGTGAGATGATGTTGAACGGTTCGCAGTCCGACACCTAAGTTGTCGGCAACATATTTGAGCGGTTGCTCGTCGGCGACCACAGCGGCCAGAACGTCGCTTTCCCGTTTCGTGAGTCCGTACGATTCGCTAAACGCCGCGAGGGCCTCTTCGGGTGTTCGAGGGGAGGCCTGCCTGAATGGTTCTTGGCCGGATTCCCCTGCGCATTCCTGCTTGGGTGCTTCTTCGGCGCCTGTTGACTTTTTGGAGTACGACGAGATTCGCTCTTCGTAATCGGGGGCGAGCATTCCTGTGCGCGTCATCAAGATGAGAACAGCCGCGAACAGCACAAAGGCGAGCGAAGTGAGCGCCTGGTCATTGGCTTGCGCGAGGGCGGCCGAAGGAATCGTGATGACAAGTGTGACGACATTGCTGATGATTCTTCCCATTCCTGCCCATAGCTGGGGAACTTGCATATAAGCCGCAAGCCAGATGAACAGGGACAAGTTGAACACGGCAAAGATTCCCGAGGCTGCATAGAACACAACGCGGCAGACTGTGGAGTTCGAACCCGACCCTGCGGCAAGTGCCGCAGCGGTAGCCAGGAATGCGACGCAGAGAACCACCGTTCCCATATGGCGATGACGATCGATGTCAAAGAAGACGCCCGCTGCGACTCCGCAGATTGCGACGACGAGCCGGGGCCAGACTTCGGCATATTGGCTAACCCAGGGAACTCCGAGCGAGGTTGAGCTATCGAGGCCGTTGAACAGTGCTGCGAGCAGAACGGTAAGCGTGACAAGCTGGAAGGCGAATCGCCGCGGCTCTTGGGGGCTAGGCGAAGCGTCGGACTTCTGAGGGTCGAGAATCTTGCGCGGGTATATCGGGTTGCCCACGCTGTCGACCGCTGTCCCTTCGAGGGGAGCCTGAAGCGACGGCCAGCCGAAGAGCGCCACGAGCGAGAAGGCGATGATGCCGAGACCCAGAAAGGCGGCGTCTCCCGCTCTCCCTAGTGGAATGTGGAAGCAAATCAGATGGAGAAGGATACCTGCGGCGTGAGCGAGCGCGACGCAGGTGATTAATCGATTGCTTTGCGCGAGCATCATCGCCACACCGAAATAGGCGTTGGCGCCAAGTATGCCCATAATGAAAAACGAAAGGTAGCCAGCACCGACGATCGCGATGGGCGAGGAGGCCGTGGCTGCAACGATGAGGCTTGCAACCCAAAGGATGGCGAAAACAAAAGCCGCGCCCCGTCGTTTTTTTCGGGAAAGCTTCAAGCTGTAAAGCGGAAAGCAAAGAAACCCTAAGGCGTTGAGCCCCATTATCGGAACGATTGTTGTAACG
>URZP01000040.1 GCA_900552365.1 uncultured Coriobacteriaceae bacterium | reverse complement strand
GGAGCGATTTCGAGAAAACGAAAGCGGGCAGGACATTTCTGCCCAGCCCGCGTACATTCGTGGAGCCAACGACCGGATTCGAACCGGTGACCTACGCTTTACGAGAGCGTTGCTCTACCAGCTGAGCCACATCGGCATTGCGCTTTTGCAAGCGCGTTTGGAAAGTATATAGCAGTTGAAAGATGCGCGCAAACGTCTTTTCGAAATCGCCATTAACCTCGCAGGCTGCCCACAACTGCAGCGTATGCCGGTAAATCGCACCTCTGTGCCGATGTCGGTGCCTGTGGTCGAGGGGGTCTTCGGGACGTTTTGGCGACGTTGACGGGTCCCTGCGGTCGCCGAATATGCAGTGGCGCATGGGACGTTTTGGCGGCGCTATCGGCTCTCTGCGGCCGCCGAACGTGCAGGTCTGTTAAGACATATTCGAGAATCGCGCCTGATCCCCTGCCCGCGTTTTTCGGATTGCTATACTTTACAAACGAATGAACTGGCAAGAAGCATCCTAGCGAACGCTTTTGGCAGCAGATGAAACGAAACAGGAAGGCGCGCCATGGGTTTACGGTTCGGTTGCGCACGCGCGATCAGCGCGGTGTCAACGTGGGGTTTGAAAAACGTGTTCCATCGTCCCGCGGCAAATTTTCCCGGCAAGATTGCTCTGTATGCCGATCCTCGGTTGATTGCCGATTTGTCTTCGCGCATGACGCGCGGCTCCATCTTGGTGGTGGGTACCAACGGCAAAACCACGGTTACCAATATGCTGGCCGACGCCATCGAGAAGTCGGGTCACTCGGTTGTCTGCAACCGCACGGGTGCCAACCTCGATTCGGGTGTTGCAACGGCGCTTTTGCACACCAAGCCTGTTGAATGGGGCATTTTCGAATGCGACGAGCTGTGGATGGCGAAGATCCTCCCGTTCACGCAGTCGCGCTACGTCGTTCTTCTTAACCTGTTCCGCGATCAGCTCGATCGCTCCGGCGAGATCGATCATATTCAGCAAAGCATCGCTAAGACGCTGCGTACCTCGCCGAACACCACGCTTATTTACAACGCCGACGACCCGCTGTGCCAGGCTATCGCCGATTCCGTCGACAACGTTTCCATCCCCTTCGGGGTTCAGGGCGACATGGGTCTTCCGCAGAACGCCGTCATCGATGCGCTTATGTGTCAGAAGTGCTCGACCATGCTTGAGTACGACTACCGTCAGTACGGTCAGTTGGGAAGCTATCACTGCCCCGAGTGCGGGTTCGGCCGCTCGGACCTTGCGTGTGCGGCTTCGAATGTCTCGTTCGGTGAGGCGTGCCGATCCAGCAAGGGGCTTGCTTACGACGCGATGCTCATTAATCAGTCGGGCCGTGTTGAGGTTCCGTTCTCGGGCGCGTACATGGTTTACAACACGCTGGCGGTTTTTATCGCTGCCGACTTGGTGGGGGTTCCGTTCCAGGAAACCCTGCGCGCGGTTCAGGAGTTCGACCCGAAGAACGGCCGCTTGCAGCGCTATGACATCGATCAAACGCAGGTCTTGCTGAACCTTGCCAAGAACCCAACGGGTTTCAATCAGAATCTGAAGATCGTCATGGGTCACGAGGGTCCGGTTGCCGTCGCGTTTTTCGTCAACGACAAGGAAGGCGATGGTCATGACGTCTCATGGCTTTGGGATATCGACTTCCAAGAGCTGGCGAAGATGCCGAACCTTATCGCGTTCGCCGGTGGATTGCGTGCCGCTGATGTTCAGGTCGTTCTGAAGTACGCCGGCATTGATTCCCGATTGGTCGATGGCGTCGCCGACGTGCTGGAATATGCGCGTGCGGAATCGCCCGAGGCCCAGGTGTTCGCTATTGCCAATTACACGGCGCTGCCCGGCGTGAAGGCCGATCTTGACGCGCTTGAGAAAGACCCTTCCAAGTTGGGTCCGATTGCCTCTGCAGGCATCGCCGCCGGGGCCGAAGACGTCGCGGTGGGTGGTGCTGCGACAGATGCCGCTGCGACCGACGCCGTTGCTGCGGGGGTGAAAACTGTTGGATCCGCATCAGGTTTGCCTGTTGGCGGCGATGCGGTTATTGCGCCCGTTGATATGGAACCGTTGGTTATCGCTCATTTGTTCCCGACCCTTCTTAACCTGTACGGCGACAACGGGAACGTTCGTGTGCTTGAGCAGCGTTTGAAGTGGCGTGGTATCCCCGTTCGGATCGTTCGTGTGGAAGACCCCGTCGATTTCGATGCACAGACGGCTGACATCGTGTTCATTGGCGGCGGTCCCGATCGCGAGCAGCATCAGGCGTCCGAAGGTCTTTCGCAATTGCGCGAAAAACTGTTGGATTACGTGCAGGACGATGGCACACTCTTGGCGATTTGCGGTGGATATCAAATCATCGGTGACGAATGGCTGCTGGGAAGCGAAGAGGTCCCTGGCTTGTCTTTGGTGGATGTCACCACCAAACGCGTCGAGGGCGGTTCGCACAATCGACTTGTTGGCAACATCGTGTTGAAAAGCTCGCTGGTTCAGATGCCCGTTGTTGGATTTGAGAACCATGCTGGCCGCACCTTCTTGGGCGAGGGATTAGCTCCCTTCGGTAATGTCATCGGCTCGAATGGGTCGGGCAACAACGACTCCGATCACGCTGACGGCGTCCTTTACAAAAATCTTATCGGCTCGTACCTTCACGGTCCTTTGCTGTCGAAGAACCCGCAGGTTGCCGACGTTCTTATCCAGCGCGCTTTGGAGCGCAGAGCTCGAAAGGCCGGCGTGCAAAGCCCGGTGCTTCCTCTTGCTGATCTTGACGACCGCGCCGAGCGCAACGCCAACGAAGCAATGTGCAAGAAGCTTGGCGTCAAGTAAGTTGAGCGGTTTCGCATTTCAATAAAGGCGAGGAAAGGAACGGGGATGGTAAATCGACGCGATGATCGCAACGGGAGAGCGCAGCGCTCTCGCGGCGAAAGCCAGCGCCAAAGGCGTCAAGACGTATCGCGCGATGAGCGATACGGCACCTATCATTCCTCGCAATCGCTGATGGGCTGGGATTCTTCGTCGGGCAATGTGCGTCATCATGACCGCGCGGGACGTCAGCCCGAAAGGACGAGTCGCGCAGATCGCGGGACTATGTTGTCGCGCTCGCAGGGGGCATCGCGGCAGTCGTCAGGCCGCCCCGGCTCCGATCGTCAGGCTCCAGCGCGTCAGAGCGGCGGTCGCTCGGGTGCTGCTCGTCCAAGCCGCGATCGTTCGGCAGCGCAGCGTTCTGTTGATCGCCATATGGCGGAGCACACATCGGCCGGTCGCCAGCAAGCCAGACAGCAATCGGCCGATCGCCATGCGGCAAGGCGCCAGACCGCCGATCGTCAATTCGCCTCGCATACGTCTGCGGGGCGTCACTCGGGCGCTTCGCAAGTTGCTCATTCGCAAGACCCCCGTCATCGGGGCGCTCGTCCGCAAGCTGGTACTCGTCGACCTGCCAATCGCGCGCCTGCGCAGAAAAAGCGCGGTGGTGGCAAGCTGAAGTACGTTTTGGTCGCGGTCCTTGCATTGGTCCTGGTGGGCGCCGGTGCGGCTTTCGCGTACTACCAGAATATCGAGGGCAACTTGCACGCAGGCCTTGATCAGAAGGATCTTGAGAAGTACCTGGTTGAAACGGATCTGACTAACGAGCCGTTCTATATGCTGCTGATGGGCACCGACGGCTCGTCCGAGCGCGAAGAGGACGAGTCGTTTGGCGGATCGTTCCGTACCGACAGCATCATCCTGGCTCGCATCGACCCGGTGAACAAGAAGGTCTCCATGGTCTCGATTCATCGCGACACCATGGTTGACATGGGCGAATACGGCCAACAGAAAGTCAACGCGGCTCATGCGTTCGGCGGCGCGGCCCTATCCGTCAAAACCATTTCTGACTTTGCGGGCGTTGATATCTCGCACTATGCCGAGATCAATTTCGACGGCTTCCGCGACATCGTCGATGCGCTGGGCGGTGTCGAGGTTGACGTTCCTGTTGAGATCAACGATGAGGATGCTGGCGGTCATCTGGACGCGGGCTTGCAAACCCTCAACGGTGAGCAGGCTCTGATCTTGTGTCGCTCACGTAACACTTATGCCGATTCGGCCGACCCCGATTCGATGCGCGCCGCCAATCAGCGCCTGGTTCTGTCGGCAATCGCCGAGAAGATCCTGTCGTCCGATGTGGCCACTATTGCCAACTCGGTCACGGCAATTTCCAAGTATGTGACTACTGACCTGGATGTTTCCGACATCATTGGCTTGGCTCAGGCGATGCGCGGCATGGACACCTCGACCGACTTCTACACGGCAATGGACCCGGTAACCAACAAGCTCATCGGCGACGGCTGGTACACGTATTCCAACGAGGAAGAGTGGAAGGCCATGATGAGGCGCATGGACGAGGGCTTGCCGCCGTCCGAGGATGCGATCATCGATGAAAAGACGGGAACGATCGTTGCCACCAACGGTCAGGACCCCGCCGACTCCGACCGGAAGGACGCGTCGCAATGCGTTTCACGATAGTCGCTGTTGGAAAACTGAAAGAGCGCTTTTGGGTTGATGCGTGCAAGGAATACCTGAAGCGCCTGCAACCCTACGCGAAAACCGAGGTCCGCGAAATCGCTGATGTTGACCCGGCGCGCGCCGGTGGCGTTGATGCCGCGCGCAACAAAGAGGGCGATGCGATTTGCGCCGAGTTGGGCAAGCTGTCGTCGGGAACGCATGTGGTGTTGATGGCCATCGACGGCGTCGAGCGCTCCAGCGAGCAGCTTTCGAGGCATCTTGGTCAGCTGATGTTGCAGGGCAAGAGCGATTTCGCGTTCGTGATCGGGGGATCCGACGGCGTGAGCGATGCTGTGCGCGCCCGCGCGAACGAGAAGTTGTCGTTCGGGCCCATCACGCTTCCGCATAACCTTGCTCGCGTGGTTCTTCTGGAGCAGCTGTACCGCACTCAAAAAATCGCCCACAACGAGCCTTATCATAAGTAGCGCTTATTCCGCGATGGCCTAAGCGGCGCAAGCGGGTGTTCGCAAAAGTGCGATTGATTGGTGGAATCACGCGGTTCCACGTGCTTGCTCCCGCTTATTCTTAGCTGCTGCCCTGCGCGGCGCGTCCGTGCAGTTATCTATATCTAACAAAAGGAGTTCGAATGCGATACGCCTCATGGAACGTCAACGGCTTGCGTGCGGTGATGAAGAAGGGCTTCGAGGACATCATCGCCCAGATCAACCCCGATGTGCTTGCCCTGCAAGAGACGAAACTGCAGGCGAACCAAGCCGCCCCCGACCTGCCGGACTACCTGGAGTTTTGGAGCTATGCCGAGCGCAAGGGCTATTCGGGAACGGCGGTTTTCAGCAAAAGGAGACCGCTGCAGGTGCTTCACGGCTTGGGGTTTGCGAACCTTGACGATGAAGGCCGCATCGTGGCTCTTGAATTCCCCGAATGCTGGTTCGTGTGCGTGTACACGCCGAATGCCCAGAACGGTTTGGCGCGCATCGACCATCGCATGGAATGGGATGATGCGTTCCGCGACTTCTGCAAAGGCTTGGAAGAGGGCGTTTTGCCTGCTGGCGTGCCTGTCGAGCGCGTCGATGGTGAAGGAGCCGTCGTACTGTTGCCCGACGCGGGCGCAGGCGAAGGCAAGAACGGCGCGGATATCGACCCCGGCAAGATCATGCTGGGCGCGGGACACATCCCAGCGTCGTGGCTGCCTCGCACTGAAGCAGGCGAAACCGCTGATGCGAAACCCGTGGTGGTCTGCGGCGATCTGAACGTGGCTCATAATGAGATCGACCTGAAGAACCCGGGCCCTAATCGCGGCAACGCGGGTTTCTCGGACGAGGAGCGCGGGAAGTTCGGCGAGCTTCTGCACGCGGGCTTTACCGACACCTTCCGCTATTTGCATCCCGACGTTGAGGGCGCGTACTCGTGGTGGAGCTATCGTTTCCACGCGCGCGAGAACAACGCGGGGTGGCGCATCGACTACTTTTTGGTTAGCGATGCCCTTCGCGAAAACGTGCAGACCGCAAGCATTTTGAGCGAAGTCTACGGATCGGACCATTGTCCCGTTATGCTTGAGCTTGAAAATAATTAGCCAGCACACAAACCCAACCGTAATTGAGCGCCTGACCATCGGGGATCCAGCAGGATCTGACGGCTGTCTAACAGCGGCCGGCAAGAACCCGACAGTAATCTAGCGCGAGTCCAACAGGATCCAACAAAAACCCAACCGTAATCCAACAGGAGCTTTCACATGCAGAACGATAATTCGAACAACACCAGCACCATGGACATGGAGAAGATCGAAGCCGGCGTGCGCATGATCTTGGAGGGCGTTGGCGAAGACCCTGATCGCGAGGGTCTGATCGAAACGCCTGCTCGCGTGGCGCGCATGTACGAAGAGATCTTTGCCGGCATGAACCAAGACCCGCACGGTCTGTTCGAGAAACTGTTCGACGAGCATCATCAGGAAATGGTGCTGGTGCGCGAAATTCCGTTCTACTCGATGTGCGAGCATCATCTGGCACCGTTCTTCGGCCAGGCGCACATTGCGTACATTCCCGGCAAAGAGGGGAAGGTTTGCGGCTTGTCGAAGCTTGCCCGCTTGGTCGATCTGTATGCCAAGCGCCCGCAGATTCAGGAGCGCCTTACTTCGCAGATCGCCGACACGCTGGTTGAAGAGCTTAACCCCGAAGGCGTGATGGTCGTGCTTGAAGCCGAGCATATGTGCATGACCATGCGCGGCGTTAAGAAGCCCGGATCGAAGACCACCACCAGCGCGGCACGCGGGTGCTTCCTTTCCAACCAGGCCACGCGTTCCGAGGCTATGAGCTTGATTTTCCGTTAAGGCTTCGCGCCGCGGGCCGTCAACGACGGTGCGCATGCTAGACTTTGGCAAAACAGGTTTCGAAACCGGGAGGCTCTTATGAAGTGCGTTCTTTCCGTTCTTGGCAAGGATCGTCCTGGCATCGTCGCCGGCGTCGCCGTCACCCTTACCGAGTGTGGCGCCAACATCGACGATATCAGCCAAACCATTTTGGGTGACATGTTCTCGATGACCATGCTCACCACGCTGAATGACGAGGTCGCGGGCTTCGACGACGTTCAGGCTAAGCTTGCTGCGCAGGCCGAGAAGCTGGGCGTTCAGATGACGCTTCAGCGACAAGATGTCTTCAGCTATATGTACGAGGTGTAGTATTGCTCCGCGGGCGACAATCGTCGCCCGCGTCTTTACTGGAGGTATACATGCCCATAGGGGTAAGTTTGCTATTGGTTGCGGCGTTCCTTTTGATGAACGCCTTTTTTGTCGTTGCCGAATTCGCAATGGTGCGCGTGCGCCCCTCGCAGGTTGAAATGGCCCTGCAGGAAGGTCGCAAGGGCGCGAAGGCGGCGAAAATCATCACCGACAACGTTAACGATTATCTTTCGGCATGCCAGTTGGGCATTACTTTGGCTTCGCTTGCCTTGGGTTGGTTGGGCGAGCCTGCGTTCTCTAATCTCATCCGCCCGGTGCTGGCCCCCATCGGAATTCCCGAGACGGCCATCTCCGCCATCTCCGTCGCCATCGGTTACATCATCATGACCACGCTTCACGTGGTTGTGGGCGAGCTTATCCCCAAGTCGTTCGCCATTTACTCGACCGAGTCGTACGCACTGCACACGGCGCCCGTCCTTCATGTGTTCTATCGCATCACGTTCCCCATCATGTGGCTGTTCAACCACCTGACCAGCGCCGTTGTGCGCCTGGCCGGCCACGATCCCGAGAACGAGCACGAGGTTTACACCGACGAGGAAATCAAGCTGCTCATTGACGAGTCCACCGAAAGCGGTCTGATCGACCCCGAGGCCAACGAGATCGTGGACAACATCTTCGACATCGGCGACAAGGATGCTGAGGCCATCATGACCCCGCGCACCGACCTGATCTGCGTCGACATGGAAGACTCGCTGGAAGAGAACCTTCAAACCGTGCGCAACTACAAGTTCACGCGCTACCCCGTTTGCCAGGGAAGCAAAGACCGCATTGTCGGTTTCGTGCACGTGAAGGACCTGTACACCGCGCCGAAGGGCGAGGACATGAAGGACCTGCGCATCCGCAGCATCCTTGCCGTGCCCGAGGGGATTCCCGTTGCCAAGCTGCTGCAGGCGCTGCAACGTCAGCACACGAAGATCGCCGTGGTCGTGGACGAGCACGGCGGCACCAGCGGCATCGTCACCATGAGCGACATCATGGAGCAGATCGTCGGCCGCATGGACGACGAGTATTCGCATGGCGACGAGGGCCGCGTAGTCGAGCTATCCGACGGTCGCAAGCTCATTGACGGTTCGATGCCTATCGACGAGGTAACCGAGCTTATTGGGTTCACGCCTGAAGAGGCCGACGAATGCGAGACGGCGGGCGGCTTGCTGCTATCGCTGTTCGACCGCATTCCCGCCGAGGGCGACGTGGTTGGCGTTGTCGAGATGCGCGACGGCGAGCCTGTCGAGGGCGGTGCATCGGCGCAGTTCACGGTTGTGGACATGGATAACCACCGCATCGACAAGATCGAGGTGCGCGCGATTCCGGCCAAGCAGGATCCGCTGCTGTAAGAGAGGCGAGCGCAAAAACGTAAGCCCAGATAGATAACGGATGTGAGCTGTTGATCGGCTCGCACCCGTTTTTGTGTTTGGTTTCGTATGTGCGCTCTTGCGCTCGCGTCGCGCAGTGTCGCTTGGTTGTTGGGCGGCGCCTTCGGCTAACTTACCTGCACACCGCAGAAGCGCTCGGCGTTGCGCCAGAGAATCTTCTCTAGGTCGTCGTCGCTGAAAACGCCCGGGGCCTGCTGTGCGATTTGCTGGTCGAATTCGACGGCTGGGTCCCACATGGGGAAGTCGCTGCCGAACATGACGCGGTCGCATCCCCACAAATGGACGAGTTCGGCTAGGTGGCGCGTGCCGGTGAAGGCGACGGTGCTGGAGGAGTCGACGAAAAGCCTTTCCTCAAGGGCGAGGTCGCGGATGTCATCATTATGCAGCATGTCGTAGCCGCGATCGAAGATGGACCAGCCGCCGAAGTGCGCGGCATCAACCACCAGGTCGGGGAAGGCGCGCAGCACGTTCTTCAGGCGCTTGGGGTTCGAATAGCCGTAGCGGTAATCGCCGGTGTGGATGACAACCGGCGCGCGTCCCTCGATGATCTCGTAGAAGTTCATCAGACGCGGGTCGTCAAGGTTGACCTTCTGCGTGTCGGGATGCAACTTGAAGCCGTGAAGCCCCAGCTCAAGCGCGCGTTCGACTTCGGCTTCCATGTCCTTGAAATCGGGGTGCATGGTACCGAAGGCGATGAACTCGGGGTGTTCGGCCTGCTTATTGGCAAGGAACGTGTTGATGGTGGGAACGGAGTGCGCGGTGGTTGCCACCGAGTGCACGATGAAGTGCGTGATAGGCGAGCGCTTTGTGGCGGCGATTAGGTCTTCGGCCGTGCCTTTACCCGCCATTGCCTGTTGAACCCCGTAAAACGCACCGACCGCCTCGACCGCTCGCGGGGCGATTGCCTCGGGGTAGATATGTGCGTGCGCATCGATGACCGTCATGTTGTTCCTTCCGTTCTTTGGTTTGAAGCAAGCCTCACTTTAACGCTTTTTGGTTTCGGGCGCGTGTCGATTTGCGGGGCGTACGCGTGCGACAGGGCAGCGCTGACCGCTGCGCCTGTTCGCTCCGCCGTTTGTCTTGCGCGTGCAGCCTTGCGTTACCCGAACGCCTCCACCCAGAAGCGCTCGATCGGCGGCTTTCCTAAAGTTGCGTCGTAAGTTCTTCGTTCCAGGAACAGGTTCGTCTCGCGCGAGCCGATGCGAATGCGGTAGCGCGCCGTCGAGACGCCCCGGTAAGAAGGCCCGAAGTCGCTGCGCTCGATGATTTCGTCAACGCGGAACGAGCGTCCGTCGGGCCACATGATCGCAACCGGATCGAACCTCCCCTCGTCGGTTATGCGCATGAAAACGTCGACGTAGCGCTTGTGCGCCCGTCTTCGTGTTCCGCTTGAATCTGTCACCCAATCTGTTGGCATGTCTGTTATTATCGAACATCGGTTCGAATTATGGTAGCGAACAGACTGTGAAGATTAAAGGGGTGTGCGAATGACGGATAGATTCTTGTCGGCAAAGTGTGAAACGCCGGCTAACGATACCGCGTCGCGCTGCAACCTTTCGCAGATGCATCAATCTTCCAACAGGACTTACCTGTGCATCGATCTGAAATCCTTTTACGCTTCGGTGGAATGCATCGATCGCGAGCTCGACCCGTTTACTACCAACCTGGTTGTGGCAGATCCCGAACGCAGTGCCAACACCATTTGCCTTGCCATTACGCCGGCGTTGAAGGAGCGGGGCGTGAAGAACCGCTGTCGACTGCGCGACGTCCCCGATGGCATCGATTTCGTTTGCGCGGTGCCGCGCATGAAGCGCTATATGGAGGTATCGGGGCATGTCGTTAACGCGTATCGGCAATTCGTTTCGTCTGATGACATGCATGTTTACTCAATCGATGAGTCGTTCATCGACGCCACGCCGTACTTGAAGCTCTATGGTGTGGATGGGCGTACGTTCGCGAAGATGCTTATGCAGGCGGTGTTCGATCAAACGGGCATCACGGCCACGGCGGGTATTGGCCCGAACTTGCTTATGGCAAAGGTTGCGCTTGACGTGTGCGCCAAGCATGCGCCCGACGGCATTGGTCAGCTGGATGACGAGTCATGGCGTCGCGAGATCTGGTTTCATCGGCCCATCACCGACATATGGGGTATTGGGCCCGGCACCGCACGGCGACTGGCGAAGCATGGCGTGTTCGATCTGGCGGGCGTGTGCTCGCTGCCGAAGAAATCCATTCAGAAGGAGTTCGGCAAGAACGGCCTGTTCCTGCTTGACCATGCGTGGGGGCAAGAGCCGTGCACCATTTCCCAGGCGAAGAATTACCGGCGACGCGACCATTCCATCACGAACGGGCAGGTTCTTATGCGCGATTACGGTTACGAAGAGGCGCAGACGCTTGTTCGCGAGATGGCGCTTTCGTCGTGCTTGGAGCTTACCGAGAAGGGCCTTGTTGCAACGAGCGTTGGGATTTGGGTGGGTTATTCCTCGTCGGGGGTAAGTCATCATGCGTGGGATCACGGGCGGGCGCCGACTTTGGGAGCGGGTGGCAGCGTGAAATTCCCAAGGGCTACCGATTCGGTGACGCAAACGACGGACGCGCTGTTGGATCTGTATTTGAAGCACGTTGATCCGCGGATGGCAATTCGACGGGTGGACATCGCGCTTGGCGGTTTGCTCGATAAAAGCGCCGTGCAGCCCATGCTCTTTGACGATATCGAGGGTGAAAGCAAGGAAGAGGCTGTTGCGCAGGCGATGGTTGCCGTGCGGGCGCGGTTCGGTAGGAATTCGGTGCTAACGGCCACTAGCCTTCTTCCTGAAGCGAATGGTCGCGAAAGGAACATGCAAGTAGGAGGTCATCGGGCATGATGATGAACGTTGATCAGGCCCGGCATGCGGCGCAGATCCCTTCGGTTGACGTGTGGAACGAGATTTCCGAAGACGAGCGTCAGTATCGCGCGCAAGTGCTGGACGACATCGCGAAGCGAGTTGCTGCCGAAGGGGTGCATTATGCCGCGCCCGGGGACGATAGGGGCAGACAGTTCATGCCATTTGCGGCGTTGAAGGGGTTCGACGAGGTTATCGCGGAAGGAGAAGGCCAAGAGCGTGGCTGCGGTGCGTGACGTGGCTGCGAGCCAAGGTTGTGAAGGTCGCGTGGGCAATGCAGGAAAAGCTTGCCATGGGCGTAAGAGGTGAGTAATATATCTTCTGCTGTTCAAGAGACAAGCAAGTCACGAACAGCACTATATACATTGCGGGGTGGAGCAGTCTGGTAGCTCGCCGGGCTCATAACCCGGAGGCCGTAGGTTCAAATCCTGCCCCCGCGACCAAAACTTCAGCCCTGAACTGGCAAACAGTTCAGGGCTTTTTTCGTATTCAGGGTTTCGCGTCAAACGGGATGAGAGTGGATTTCTAATTCGGGGTGTTCGCTAATGACGCTGGCAAGCTGTTTGGTTTAGACTTTGCATCAAATTCTTTTACGAGGAGGCATCGATGCAGCAACCGATGGCGACGAACGATATAAGTCTGCTCTCTACGCTTGGCGAAAACCAATACTTTGATCGTAAGAGCGCTCGAAAAGACGACAAAGAGATCGCCAAGCACATTAGCGCGTTCGCTAATGCGAGCGGAGGCAAGTTAGTTATTGGGATCGAGGATAATGGCGAGGTAACGGGTTTTAATCGTAGTGGCGCTCGCGACATCGAAAATTTCGAGCGTGCGGCTCTTACGACGTGCTCGCCGAGTCCCATCGTTCGCAAAGAGCGCATTCCCGTTATCAACTCCTCCGGCAAAGAGGACGTGGTTCTTGTTATAGATATTGAGGCGTCGACCAGTCGCGTTGTTTCTCGTTCGAGTGACGGAGAAGTGTTTCTTCGCCAAAACGATCGAAGCGTGCGGCTTGATCGGGAACAGGTTCTTGCCCTTGAGTACGATAAAGGGCAAAGGGCCTTCGAAGACGAGCT
>URZP01000039.1 GCA_900552365.1 uncultured Coriobacteriaceae bacterium | reverse complement strand
CATTCCCGACAGGAACTCGGAATCGGGCAAGAACACCAGCGAGAAGATCTTTGACGACGCCGATGCGGCACTGAAGATCACGAACGTCCCTTACGGAACTCAGGCTGCCATTGGCACGTACTGCACCGACAGCAACGTTTTGAACGCGCTGGACATTGTTTCGGGTATGACCACCGAGCTTGCTGGAAGGGTGGTCGAGGTATCTGCCTCCGGCGCTGACGAGACCACGCTCATGCTTGACAACGGCGTTGAGATCGCTTTCGGCAAGGCCGAGAACATCCGAGATAAAGAGCGCGTTGTGCTTCAAATCCTGAAGGAGAATGAGGGAAACGTCTCTTACATAAACGTTCGTACCGTGGCAAGCCCCACGTGGCGCACTATCTAACGTACACGGCCGGCATCGCTTTAAGCGCTGCCGGCTTTTGTTTTGGTGGCATGAATGGGCTGCTTCAACGTACGCTTTCATAATGTGAACCGTCGGCAGAGTATTGGCTGCTCGCATTGCATTTGACTTCGCTTTGTGTAAAATCAGGAATGATACAGTGCCTTATCAGGCGCAGTGTCCACAGCAAACGCAGCTGAACAGTAAAACCCAGGTGTGGAGGAAACAATGCCAAACAATTTGGGCTCCGAGCATTTGGCGGTTATCAAGGTCGTCGGCGTTGGCGGTGGCGGTACGAATGCCGTTAACCGCATGGTCGAGGCTGGTGTGAAGGGCGTCGAGTTCATCGCCGTCAACACCGATCGTCAAGCGCTTCTTATGTCCGATGCGGACAAGACCATTCATATCGGCGAGGATCTTACCCGTGGCCTCGGCGCTGGCGCCAACCCCGAAGTGGGCGCGCAGGCAGCCGAAGAGTCCCGCGATGAGATCCGCGAGGCTTTGGCCGAGGCCGACATGGTCTTCGTCACCGCCGGTGAAGGCGGCGGCACGGGCACGGGCGCGGCGCCCATCGTTGCCGAGATCGCTCGTCAGGAAATCGGCGCGCTGACCGTCGGTATCGTCACGAAGCCTTTCTCGTTCGAGGGTCGCACTCGTCGCAACCAGGCCGAGCAGGGCGTCGACCTTCTTTCTCAGAACGTTGACACGCTCATCGTCATCCCGAACGACCGCCTTCTCGAGGTCGTCGACAAGAAAACGTCCATGCTCGATGCATTCCGCATCGCTGACGACACCCTTCGTCAGGGCATCCAGGGCGTTACCGACCTCATCACCATCCCGGGCCTCATCAACCTCGACTTTGCAGACATTCGCACGGTCATGAAGGATGCTGGTACCGCTATGATGGGCATCGGCATCGCTTCCGGCGAGAACCGTGCTCTCGATGCAGCTCAGCAGGCAACCAGCTCGGGTCTGCTCGAGACTTCCATTGCCGGCGCATCCCGCGTCCTGTTCTCTATCGCAGGCGGCCCCGACCTCACCCTTACCGAGGTTGACGCTGCTGCTCGCACCGTCGAGGCCTGCGCAGATGAAAGCGCCAACATCATTTACGGCCAGATCGTCGACGAGGCCATGGGCGACCAGGTGCGCATCACCGTCATCGCAACCGGCTTCAAGAACCAGCCCAACAAGCAGCAGTCAAGCCTCGATTTCTCGCGCAACGATCTGTTCGAGTCCACGACACCTGCTGCTTCCGCTGCATCGGCATACAAGCCCCAGTCCGTGGCTTCCGCCCCTGCCTCGCGTATGACTTCTTCTCAGTCTACGAACCGTTTCGCTGATGAAGATTACATCCCTGACTTCCTTAAGCGTCAACGTTAAAGGAGCTTGCATAATATGAGCCTTGCCTCGTATTTGCCCAAACCGTCACTCGATGCGCGCCTTATGGGCGCGCATCGTCTTTCTTTGCTTACCGACGACGCGCTGTTCGATTCATGCGGGGTTCGAGTTGCCTTCACGGGGCGAAGGGGAGGGGCTTCCCCCGAGCCTTATGCGTCTTTGAATTTGGGGACGCATGTTGGTGACGATCCCTCATGCGTATCTGAGAACCGTCGTCGCGTGCTCGAGGCCCTCGGCGCGCCCGATGCGCCCCTTGTTGTTCCGAATCAGGTTCATAAAACCGATCTTGTTTCCATCGACGGTGCTTCCGTTTGCCGTTGCGCTTGCATGCCCGCAGACGCCTCTCAGGACTATCGGGAAAATGAAACGTGGACTACCGAAGATGTTGACGTCTCGCTTATCGATTCGGTTGGGGCCGCTAAGACCGCCAATGATCTTGCCGCTAAAGGTGCAGATGCTCTTGTCATTCGCAGCGTCGACGTTGCCGGGCTTTTGAATTTCGCAGACTGCACCCCGGTGATCATCGTGTCTCCGAGCGGGAATTTCGCCATTGCCCACGCAGGTTGGCGCGGTGCTGTTGCCGGCGTTGCTTCTAAGGCGGCAACGAACCTCATCGAAGCCGACCTTTCCGACGACGCTCTTAAAGTCGCGCATCCCGATTTCGCCCGTGCCTCTTTCCAAGATGTGTCGGCTGGCTGCAATGTTTACATCGGACCTCATATTCAGGTTGAGTGTTTCGTGACCGGCGCCGATGTTGCCGACCGTTTTCGTGAGGCGTTCCCGCAGGCTCGGGATGCTGTGGTTCCCGACGACAGGCATGTCGATCTCAGCCAGGCGGTTATCGCCGACTTGGTCTCTATCGGCGTTGATCCCTCGCGCATTTGCGACTGCGGTATTTGCACCAAATGCAATCATGACGATTACTTCTCGTATCGCGCCGAAAACGGCACATGCGGCCGGCACGGCGCCGTTGCGATTCGTTTGAAAGGATGATCATTGTGGGTTCTGAATCGAACGAAACCAGCAAGGAGCGCTACGAGCGCGTAGCTGCGGAACTTGCAGAAGTCTGCCGTCAGGCGGGCAGGGACCCCAAAGAGGTGCGCCTTGTCGCCGTGTCGAAGACGGTTAGCGTTCCGGAAGTGGCAAACGCCATTGCCGGCGGCGCGCATGATTTCGGCGAGAACCGCCCCGATCTTCTGATGGAGAAGCATGACGCCTATCCGTCGGAGAACTGGCATTTCATTGGCAATATCCAGTCGCGTCGCATTCACGACATCGTCGGTCGAGCCACGCTCATCCACTCGCTCTACGAGCTTTCCCATGCGAAGAAGATTGACGCGGTGGCAGCTGAGCGCGGTATCGTGCAGGATGTATTGCTCGAGGTGAACGTTTCCGGCGAGGAGTCGAAAAGCGGTCTTTCGCCCGACCAGCTTCCATCGATGCTTGCCGCTTGCGTCCAGCTCGAGCATGTCCGCGTTCGCGGTCTCATGACCATGGCGCCGCAGGGCGATCTGACGGTTGCCAAGCAAACATTTGAGGGTTTACGTGCGCTTTTCGAAAAATCGCGTTCGAGCTTGCCTCAAAGGGACGCCGACCTTTTCAATGAGCTTTCTATGGGTATGAGCGAAGATTGGCGCGAGGCGGTTTTTGCAGGCGCTACCATTGTTCGCATCGGTCGCGCGATCTTCAGCGACTCTTTCAGTGCCTAGATCCCGGTTAGAACGGCGGTAATGCACATGGCATCAAAATTCGGATTCCCCGGAGAAGGGGGCAGCATGTTCGAGAACTTGAAGTCCCGTCTCGGTTTCGCGGATGACGAAACGCCCAAGCGCTCGTCGCGCGGCAATCGCAGCAACGACCAATACGATGTGTACGATGACGAGTACGCCGACGAGGGCGATTTCGGCGAATACGGCGAGTACGCCGACGAGTTCGCGGAATACGGCCCCGACTACGATGATGGTGTTTCCCACACGTATGAGTCTCCTCGCGAAAAGGCTCAGCGTTCTTCTTTCAAAACCACCTCGAACGCACGTGGGGCATATCGTAATAGCAACTTGGTAACCATCGATGACGTCAAGGCTCGTACGGCAACGTCTGGCAACCTCGATCGTGATCCGCTGGCACCGCGCACCACGTTTGGTGGCCGTACCGTCGTTGACGAGCGCAAGCCTGCGCCGCGGACGCCCGTTGCCCAGATGGCGGCAGCCAGCGCAAGCGAAGCAACCCGTTCCGAGGGTCTGAACTCCCTGTTCACACCCACTACCGACGAATCCGCATCTTTCGAGAGACCTGCTGGGGCTCATGCGTCTTTCGAGTCCTCAACGGCATCGCGCGATTCGTATGCGCCTTCGGCTCCCGCAAAGCCTGCTTCAGTGCGAGGCATTTCGGTTTTAAAGCCTGTTGCATACGAAGATGCCGAGCGCATCACCAAGTCGCTCAAGTCGGGCGACGCGGTTGTCATCTCGCTTCGCAATACTCCCGACAACTTGTTCAAGCGCATCTTGGACTTCTCGTTCGGCGTGGCAAGCGCGCTTGATGCAACCGTCGACTGCCCGGGCGAAAAAGTCTTCGCAATCACGTGCGGTGCAGGCCTTTCCGACGCCGAGAAACAAGCCCTCATTAACCAGGGCGTCATCTAGCATCTGAATTTGCAGTATCGGCTTGACTGCAATCGACCGAGAAGGAATCGGCCAATGAGCTTTAAATATCTTCTGTATTCCCTGATGAATGTCTACAGCACGGTCATCATCGTATACGTGCTCATGTCATGGATCCCCATGAACCCAACGGGCATCGTTGCCGACATTTACCGCGTGCTTGGCAAGATCTGCGATCCCTATCTCGATCTGTTCAAGAAGCTCATTCCCCCCATTGGAGGTATGGTGGACGTAACGCCCATCATCGCGCTGCTTGTATTACAATTCGGAGTAACGTTTATTCTTCGACTTTTCTAGGCTGCAATCCCCTATGGGTTGCCTATTCGGAAGGATTTGAACATGGCCATTACCGCACAGGACATCCAGGAGCAAAGCTTCTCCATCGATCGTAAGGGTTACGACGTCGACGAAGTGGATGTTTTCCTTGAGCGCGTTGCCGACGAGATCGGCTTCATGAACGACGAGATCGATCAGAAGGCTCAGACCATCGCCGATCTTCAGGCTCAGCTCGACGAGTTGAACATGGCCGGCTTCGATGCCCCCGCCACGTTCGACGAGGAAGAGCACACCAAGGCAATCGCTTTGGACGACGCCGTTGATACGTTCCAGGACGATCAGGACAACGTCGAGGAGCTTCCTTCCGACGTCGTCGAACTTCAGAAGCAGGTCGAAGACCTGAAGAAGCAGCTTGCCGAGAAGGTTGCCGATTCTTCCGCCATCTCCGCTGCCCTCATCGTTGCCCAGCGCTCTGCTGACGACATCGTTTCCAACGCCAAGGTCGAGGCAAACCGCATCATCAAGGACGCTAACGACGAGGCTGACCGCATCGTCAGGAAGGCCGAGGCCGAGCGCGAGAAGGTTCAGCTTGATATCGACGCCCTCGAGGATGATCGCGACGAGGTGTGCGACGCATATCGTGGTGTTTTGTCCGACTTCATCGCCGATGCGCAGCGCAAGCTTGATCAGGTTAACGCAACGTACAGTCAGCCTTTGGCTTCGCATGCGCGTTCCGCCGAGGACACTGGCCAGATCGCTGCTGCTCCGCTGCCTCCGGCCGCCGGCTATCAGGTTCCCCTTATGGGCGCTGCCGCTGATGCGCCTGCCCCCGTTGCCTTCTCGGGCGATAAGGACCTGTCGGGCTTCGGCGATGTCGCCGAAGATTTTGATTTCGACGACCCCGAATAACATCGTCGCATCAGCTTCCATGAATGAGAAAAGCCGCTCCATCGGAGCGGCTTTTTCGTTTGAAGGGCGAGTGGGTCGATAAGCCGGGTTCTGTCATTAGGACGACCATTTATCTCGAACGCACGTCACCGTGCGTCTCTAGCGCGCAACCCGGATGCACGGAAGGGCGGCCGTATCGCATCCCTATTTGCGTTTGCTCCAGATGGGGTTTACCAAGCCGCGCCGTTGCCGACGCGCTGGTGCGCTCTTACCGCACCTTTTCAGCTTTTCTCCCGCAGAGCGGGGGAGTTTCCTTTTCTGTGGCACTATCCGTCGGGTTACCCCGCCCAGCCGTTAGCTGGCATCTTGCCCTTTGGAGCCCGGACTTTCCTCGCATGCCGAAGCATACGCGGCCGTCTGACCCACTCGAGTATGCTATTCTAGCAGACGTTTGCCAAACGGGGAGGAATTCACATGACTACCTGCGCTCTTGTTGCAGCCAGCGATTTCAATGCCGATCATTTCAAGGCATTGAACGATGCCGGCGGCTTCGATTACGTCGTGGCAGTCGATGCCGGGTTCGCTTACCTCGAAAAACTGGGCGTGAAACCCGATCTTGCCATTGGGGATTTCGATTCGCTCGGTTACGTCCCTAAGGCGCGTCGCGTCTCGAAGCATCCCCAGCATAAAGATCAATCCGATCTTGAGCTTGCCCTTGAGCGCGTTTCCACTCGCCGTTACTCGCATATTCACGTATATGGCGCTCTTGGCGGTAGACTCGATCATACGCTCGCAAACCTTCAGCTGTTCGCTTCGTATGCCGAGCAGGGCTTTGACATCACCGCAATCGATACGGATTGCGCTTTGCGTGTTTTGGTGGGGCCCGATGCCTTCGATCTTCCACCGTTCAAATCGGGAACCGTCTCCGTTTTTTCCGCAACCGACGTTTCCCATGGCGTCAGCGAACGTGGTTTGGAATACCCGCTTGACGACGCCGATCTCACCAATCGCACTTCGCTGGGCTTGTCGAACGAGCTTATAGGCCAAGAGGCCGCCGTATCGGTTGCTGAAGGGACGTTGTACGTCTTCTATCCATTGGCCGATTCAGCCGCAGTATCGGAATAGCGGCGCTATAATCTGCCTCACATACAGGGGAGCCTGAAACGGAAATGCACAACCAGTGCGTTTCCGCCCGCTCGGCTGAGAGGAGGCGCGGAGACGCCTCGACCCTTGAACCTGATATGGGTAATGCCAACGAAGGGAGCACTATGACGCAGCTCGATGCCGCGCGTCGCGGCGAAATCACGCCTCAAATGAGGGTTGTTGCCGAGAATGAGCACCGCAGCCCTGAATTCATTCGCGAAGGGGTTGCAGCCGGTCGCATCGCGATCCCGGCCAACATCAATCACACCGCACTTTCGCCTGAAGGCGTAGGTGAAGGCCTTAGCACGAAAATCAATGTCAACCTGGGCGTTTCCGGCGACATCGCCGATGCCCCTATGGAGTGGGAGAAGGTCGAAACCGCGCTCCGCTATGGCGCGCATGCCATCATGGACCTCTCTAACTGCGGCAAAACGCATGCGTTCCGTAAAAGCCTGATCGACAAATCTCCTGCCATGATCGGCACCGTTCCCATGTATGATGCCATCGGCTACCTCGAAAAGGACCTCGCCGACATCACGGTCGATGATTTCATGCGTGTCGTGCGCGCGCATTGTGAGGACGGTGTCGACTTCGTCACCATTCACGCCGGCTTGAACCGTCGAACCATCGAGTCATTCAAAGAATCCGGCCGTCGCATGAATATCGTGAGCCGCGGCGGATCGCTCATCTTCGCTTGGATGGAGATGACGGGCAACGAGAATCCGTTTTACGAGCATTACGACGAGCTTCTTGAAGTTCTTCATGAGTACGACGTCACTATCAGCATCGGCGACGCCATGCGTCCCGGCTGTCTTGAGGACGCAAGCGACGCCGGCCAGATCGCCGAGCTGATCGAGCTTGGCAAGCTTACCAAGCGCGCCTGGGAAGCTGGCGTTCAGGTCATGATCGAAGGCCCTGGCCACATGGCACTCGACGAGATCGCTGCCAACGTCAAGATGGAGAAGCGTCTGTGCCATAACGCGCCGTTCTATGTTCTAGGCCCGCTCGTCACCGACATCGCTCCGGGCTACGATCACATCACCAGTGCAATCGGAGGCGCGATCGCCGGAGCGTGCGGCGCCGACTTCCTGTGCTATGTGACTCCCGCCGAGCATCTTCGTCTTCCCGACGCCGATGACGTCCGCGAAGGCGTTGTCGCATCGCGCATCGCCGCTCATGCGGCCGACATCGCAAAGGGCATCCCCGGTGTTCGTGACGCCGACAACAAGATGGCTGAAGCCCGTCGTGTGATGGACTGGGAGGCGATGTTCGACGTTGCCATCGATCCGGTGAAGCCGCGCGAGTATTTCGAAAGCGCTCCGCCTGCCGAGGAAGGCACGTGCACCATGTGCGGCGAGATGTGCGCCGTGCGTACGATGAACCGCGCCCTTGAGGGGCTTGAAGTCAAGATCAACGCATAGTAGGCGCGTTATATCGCACGCCTACGTTTCGATAGAGAAAAGAGAATTCACTCATGAACGCAAATGACCTTGCCACTGCATTGGAAAACGTCCGCACCAGCACTCCTTTGGTGCACTGCATTACCAACTACGTCACGGTGAACGACTGCGCCAACGCGCTTCTTGCGTGCGGCGGCAGCCCCATCATGTCCGACGAGCCCGAAGACGTGGTTGACATCACTACCATTTGCGGTGGCCTGGTGCTGAACATCGGAACGCTCAACAAGCAGACCATCGCCGGTATGCGCGCGGCCGGCAAGCGCGCAAGCGAGCTTGGCCATCCCATCGTGCTCGACCCCGTTGGAGCCGGCGCTTCGGCTCTTCGTACCGCCACCGCTTCCGAGATCCTCGATACCATGGACGTTGCGGTTGTTCGCGGCAACATGTCCGAGATCAAGGCTGTCGCCGGCGCTTCGGCTGCCACACGAGGCGTTGACGTGAACCCCGACGATGTGGTTACCGATGAGAACCTTGCGGCTTCGGCTGCATTCGCCAAGGAGCTTGCCAAGAAGACGGGAGCCATCATCGCCATCACGGGCGCAATCGACATTGTTGCCAACGACGAGCGTGCCTTCGCCATTCGTAACGGCAACGCCATCATGGGCAAGATCACCGGAGCGGGCTGCATGCTTTCCTGCCTGGTCGGCGCATATTCCGTCGCCAACAAGGAGAACATGCTCGATGGCGTCGTCGCTGCTATCGCAGGTGAGGGTCTGTGCGGCCAGATCGCCGCAGAGCGCATGACGGAGGCGGACGGCAACGGCTCGTTCCGTACGTACCTTTTGGACGCGATGTACAACCTGGATGCCGCGACGCTTGCCGACGGTGCCCTTGTTCAGGAAGTGATGTAAGTGCCCTCGCGCGGCATGTGGACCCAAGAGGCCATCAAGGATGCCATGCGCGTATACGCCGTCACAGATAATGCGTGGTTGAGCGGTAGAACGCTAACGGAATGCGTCCTGCAGGCTCTCGATGGCGGTGTCACGTTCGTGCAGCTGCGCGAAAAGGAAGCTTCAACGACCGAGCTTGTGCAGCAGGCTCGCGCTCTTCTTCCGCTTTGTCGTGCGGCAGGCGTGCCGTTCGTGATCGACGACGATGTTCAGGCGGCGATTGAGTCGGGAGCCGACGGCGTGCATGTTGGGCAGGAGGATATGGCTTGTGCCAGTGCTCGCGCGATGCTTGGCGAAAATGCCATCGTCGGCGTGTCCGTTCAAACCGTCGAGCAGGCCATGCGTGCTCAGGCCGATGGGGCCGATTATGTCGGCGTCGGCGCCATGTTCGCCACCGCCACCAAAACGGATGCGGTTGCCGTCAGCAAGGAAACGCTTCGCGATATTTGCAAGACAATCGACATCCCCGTGGTGATCATCGGTGGAGTGAAGGCTTCGAACGTCGGTGAATTTGCGGGAACGGGTTTCGACGGCGCTGCTGTCGTCAGCGGTATCTTCGCCGCCGCCGACATCGCCGCTGCTTCTGCTCAGCTGAAGGTTGCCGTCGATAAGGCGTTAAGGAGATGAGCATGGGTTGCGCGATGAAGTCGGTTTTGAGTATCGCAGGTTCCGATTCCAGCGGTGGCGCTGGCATTCAGGCCGACTTGAAAACCATCGAGTCGTTTCATCTGTACGGTCAGACAGCCATCACTTCGCTTACTGCCCAGAACACCACAGGAGTTTACGGGGTGTTCGACGCGTCGCCCGAGTTCGTGTCTCAGCAGATCGATGTCGTATTCGACGATATCGTCCCCGATGCGGTCAAGGTGGGCATGGTGTCGAATGCGGGCATCGTATCGGCAATCGCGCATTCGCTTATTCGCAATCAAGCTCACAACATCGTTGTCGATCCGGTGATGGTCGCAACGAGCGGTGCCAGCTTGTCAAGCGATTCGGCGCTGTCAAGGTTGGTTTCCGAGCTTATGCCTCTGGCCGACGTCGTTACGCCTAATATCCCTGAGGCAGAGGTGCTTTGCGGTTTTCCGATTCGCACCGAAGCCGACCAGGAGCGCGCCGCATTCGTTCTTGTCGGCATTTGCGGTTGCGAGCCAGGTGAAGAGGCTGCGATTCGATTCGCCAACGGCCGTTTCCCTCGCGCGGTGTTGGTGAAGGGCGGACATGGCAAAAACGATGCAAACGACGTGCTTGTTGATGGTTCGGGTTGCGTTACGTGGTTTCGCGCTAGTCGCGTGGATACACGCAACACGCACGGCACAGGCTGCACGCTCTCGTCGGCTATCGCATGCGGTCTTGCGTCGGGTCTTTCGTTGGAAGATTCCATTCGCCAGGCGAAAACCTACATCACCGGCGCGCTTTCCGACGGACTTGATCTTGGGCGGGGGAGCGGCCCGATGAACCACATGTGGGCCAATAGGCTTCTGATTTAAGCGGCTTTTTCAAGCTGTTCGCGACATATACCAATGAGAACGGCCCGATGCCTAAAGGCGTCGGGCCGTTTGCGTTGTTGGTTTGCCGGAGAAGCCGTACGGCTGCGGTCGAAGCTGGTTTCGAGGCGTCGTTGCGGCAGCCGAAAACCGCGTTATTCGTTTGCAGGCTTCAACTTCAAGGCGAACACGAAGCTGAACACAAGCGCGAATGAGACCGCCACGGCAAGACTTGCCACGACGTAGGCGATCGCAGCTCCCATGATGCCCTGAGAGGCCACTAGGGGCTCTGCAACGATGGTTGCGATGGCGATGGCAACCAGGTAGCCGATGACCACGCCGTTCTGCGCTCGGATGACTACCATGCCGTTGTAGAAGACGTTTGCAGCCGAATTCAAGCCGCCGCCAAGCATGATGACGAGCAAGGGGATCAAGCAACCGTCAAGATTTACGCCGTAGAACAGCTCCAGGATAGGGATGCCAATGACGGCGCAGATGCCGCAAACGCCGACGGTGGTGGCTGCAACCAGCAGCATGAGCTTGGCGAGAATGGCGACGAAAGGCTTGATGTCGCGATGGAGCCATAGCAGGGCGAGCTTGGTGAGCGTCGGCCTGATGAAGAAGATCATGAAGAGGTTGATGACGAACGACGGCATGAACAGGATGTTGAAGATCGTCTGCATCTGATCGGTGCCTACGGCATCGATGGCGTATTTGCACACGTTCGAAAGGTATGCCGACAGAAACGAGCTGATGAACAAGGGGAGGCATGCAACAAACAGCGCGACCAGCGGTTTCGGGCTGAAGTCGGGCTTGCCGATTTGCTTGATGCGGTTCAGGCGGGGGATGTCGTACAGAGCTTCCCAGGCGATCCCTGCAAATGTGGTGACGATCATGCCGATGGCGATGTCTTTGGTCATGGCGAGCATGCACGCGAACACGATAATGGAAAGAATCGAGCGCCACACCGTTGAGAACCCGGCAATATCAAGGCGTTCGAGCTTCTGGAATGAGGAGTACCAGAACTGCGAGAAGGCCTCGAGCAAGCGGAACGCGCAAAGCGAATAGGCTACCGCCGCCTTATGGTCATCGTAGCCGAAGCTTGAGGTGTACACGACGCTTGCGATAACCATGGCGATGCATGTGAGCATCTTGAATGCCAAGAACTGCTCGTAGCTGAATTTGTTCTCGGCATCGGTTGCGAAGAACGTGGTGGATTCGAAAACGCCGACGGTAAGCATGAGCTGGGCAATGGCGTATCCGATAGAGAAAACGCCGGCTTCAGCGCTTCCGCAGATGCGCGTGACAATGATAAGCAGCAGAAACGAAGACAGCGCATAGACGCCGCTACCAAGGGCGTTCCATACGATGATGCGTTTCTGTGAGGTGGTTTCGCGTAGCATGCGAGTATTATATACTCGCTGTTCCTTTGACTGATCTTTGGGGTTTTCATGGCTACAAACAAACTTAAACCTTATCCGCCAAGCGCGCTGGCCGATCTTCAGCAGGTCGAGCGCGAGATTCTTGTCGCGTGTTCTGACTTGTGCGATAAGCTTGGCATCGATTCGTGGTTCATCGATTCCGGCACCTGCCTTGGCGCAGTTCGTCATGGTGGGTTCATTCCATGGGACGACGACATCGATATCGGCATGAAGCTCGACGACTACAAGCGTTTCGTCGAAGCGGCTCCGAAAATGCTCCCTGCCGAGTACGGCATCTACACTCATGGCGAAACGCCGAATTATCCGCCGCTTTGGGCGAAGGTGTATAAGAAGGGCACGCGTTTCATTGGCGAGCGCATGCTTGATGCCGATTTTGATGAGGGCATTTTCGTTGATGTTTTCGCTTACATGCGTCTCGATTCCAATGAGGCCAAAGCGAAGAAGCAGGCGAATCATGCCTTGTTCTGGCAGAGAATGAGCTATTTGTATTACACGGCTCATCCGAAGATCCGCGGAAACGTGCCTTGTCGAGGGCTAGTGGAGGCCGGTTGTGTCGCTGCTCATGGCATCGTTCGCGCTATCTACACCCCGAAGTCCATCGAGAAGAATTTCGCTAAGGT
>URZP01000038.1 GCA_900552365.1 uncultured Coriobacteriaceae bacterium | reverse complement strand
GCCCACTGCTTTGTTCGAGCTGTTGTCGAAGTTGACGGCGCTTTTCATGCATCCATCTGCCTCATCTGCGATATATCTGCATCATATTTTGATGTATGATGCAGATATATAATAAATGATGCAGATAGGAAGCGAACATGAGGCGTTTCGACTACACACAGATGCCGCAAGGCTTGCTAACGCCGGAGACCGTGGGGCTGCTCACGACGGTCCATGAATACAAGGGTCGGCAGGTGCTCTACCTCAACGCCAAGGCGGACACCCTTGAAGCCCTGACGGAAGTTGCTAAGGTTCAGTCAACCGAGGCCTCAAACCGCATCGAAGGCATACGCACCAGCGACAGGCGCCTGCAACAGATCATGTCCGAGAAGTCGGATTTGCGCTCCCGCGACGAGGAGGAGATAGCAGGCTATCGTGACGCATTGGCCACCATACATGAGAGCTATGACTTCATCGACGTCACGCCGAACGTCATACTGCAGCTTCACCGGCAGATGCACCGGTACACGCCGTCCTCCATGGGCGGGCACTTCAAGATTGGCGACAACGAGGTGCGCGGTATACGCCCGGACGGAACCGAGTACGTTCGGCTGAAAACCGTTCCCGCGGTGGCCACTGAGGACGCCATGGAGCGCTTATGCTTAGCATATCGCGACGCCGTCGCGAGCGAAGCTATAGACCCGTTGCTTATCTCTCTTATATTCGTGTTCGACTTCACCTGCATCCATCCCTTCAACGATGGCAACGGACGCATGTCCAGGCTGCTAACCCTGCTTTTGCTGTACAAGGCGGGTTACATGGCTGGCAAGTTCGTCTCCATCGAGAAAGAGATCGAGCGCACCAAGAACGCGTATTACAACGCCTTGGCAGCGAGCTCGCAAGGATGGCACGAGGGTCGAAACGACCCTGGTCCGTTCGTGCGCTACATGTTGGGCGCAATCCTGGCTACCTATCGCGAGTTCGAGGAACGCGTCTGCGCAGTGGTGGACGCCAGGCTCACCAAGGCCGAACGCGTGGAGGCGATGCTGCGCAGCTCCGTCGGCAAGGTAACTAAACACGACATTGCCGCAGCATGCCCGGACATCAGCCAGACCACCATCGAGCGCGCCTTATCGGATCTGCTGACAGGCGGTAAAATCCAGAAGGTGGGAGCCGGCCCTGCGACTGGTTACGTCTGGAAAGGATAGCGCGGTTGCGCCCTCCTGACGATAAGCGCAATCGGAACGACGGTGAGAGCAGCTTCGGCGATACAAAGATATACTTTGAAACACAGCGAATAACCTGGACTAAATGCGTGAGGCATACGGAGCCATAACCATGATCATCTACAGCGGAAGTAAAGCCGACTTTATGACTGAAGTCGTAGACGACACCATCGCCTACACCATTCGTGACAGCATCCTCGACAAAATGCATCGCAAAACAGGTGAAGCCGAGTTCAGGTCTTGGGTCAACTCCCTTGAATACATGTACAAAGTCCTCAACGACGAAGCAATTCCGAACGACTCCGGCGTAGCCATCGAATACAACCTCCCAAACACATCTAAGCGCATCGACTTCCTTATCTCCGGCTACGATGAATCAAAAACTGCAAATGTGGTGATCGTAGAGCTCAAGCAATGGAGCGAGGTCAAGAAGGTCGACGGCCTTGACGGTCTCGTTGAGACTTTCACGGGCAGAGCGAATCGCCGCGTCGTGCACCCCTCTTACCAAGCGTGGAGCTACGCGCAAATGATACGCGACTACAACGAATACACTCAAGTCGAAGAAGTTCAGCTGTGGCCATGCGCTTACCTGCACAATTACCTGCGCACACAAGAGAGCGACCCCCTTTACGACCCCATTTACGAAGACTACCTCGAAGCTGCGCCTGCATTCGCCAAAGGCGACGTTCGGAAGCTGCGCGAGTACATCAAGCGCGTTGTGAAAGACGGTGACGACGCAGAGATCCTCTACGAGATCGACAACGGTCGAATCAAGCCCTCGAAAAGTCTGCAGGACGCAATCGTGGGCATGATCGACAACAACCCCGAGTTCAACATGATCGACGAGCAGAAGGTCGTCTTCGAACGCGTAATGGAACTATCCCGCCAGTGCGAGAAGGACGGCAAAAAGCGCGTACTCATAGCAACCGGCGGTCCGGGCACGGGAAAGACGGTCATCGCCGTAAACCTGCTGGCTAGGCTCACTCAAGAGGGAGTTTTTGCACAATATTGCTCGAAAAACAGTGCCCCGCGTGAGGTATATAAAAGGAAGCTAAAAGGTCATAGAACCATAAGTTGTATAGACAATATGTTCAGGGGTTCTGGCACGTATGTTGACACTCCTAGGAACGCCATCGGTGTCGTTCTAGCAGACGAGGCGCACCGACTGAACGAAAAGTCAGGATTCTACGGAAACGAAGGCTTAAATCAAATACACGAAATCATTCACGCGGCAAGGCTCAGTGTGTTCTTCATCGACGAAAGCCAGCGAGTAACCGTCAAAGACATCGGCAGTGCAGACGAAATCAAGCGATGGGCAGCGTTCAATAGCGCGACAGTCTACGAAGAAGAATTGTCGTCACAGTTCCGCTGCAACGGATCCGATTGCTATCTGGCATGGCTGGATGACGTTTTAGGCATTCGCGAAACTGCGAATTACGATATCGAAAACATCGACTACGAGTTCGTAGTGTTCGATACGCCCGAGGAAATGAGAGAAAAAGTTATCGAGCGAAACGAAGAGTCCAACAAGGCACGCATCTTGGCGGGCTATTGCTGGGAATGGCCCTCGGGCAAGGGACGCTCGGACACCAACACCCACGAGATCAAAATCGGCGACTTTGAAATCAGCTGGAATCTGGACGGAGAAGAAGCGTTTGCTATAAGCCCAACATCGATAAACGAGGCAGGTTGCATTCACACCACCCAAGGCCTCGAGTTCGAGTACGTCGGCGTAATCATCGGCGACGACCTCCGTTACGAGGACGGTCACTTAGTCACCGACCACACAAAAAGAGCCAGAACCGACCAATCGATCAAGGGCTTGAAAAAGATGGAGAAAGAAGACCCCGAGCGCGCCCATCGCCTAGCTGATGAAATAATCAAGAACATGTATCGAACGCTTATGACGCGCGGCATGAAAGGATGCTACGTTTACGCCACCGACGACGGACTGCGAGAATACTTGAGAATGCGTTCGAAGAGCAACGTGTCTTACTCCGTAGTAAACATAGCGGAATAGACGCAACGAATCGCAGACTCACTCATCAGAATGCAACATGGCTGACAGCAGCCAGAACGAATGGATCACCCAAATGCTCGTGGGCAGCACGTCCACCACGCCGGCAGAGTTGCTTAAGGATGTGATGGCCGATCCGCGCTGCGTCGCCTTCGGTCCCATCCACCACTACATCGTGGGCGGCGTGCTGCTTGCCGGCTGGCGCAACGCAGAAGCTTTCCCCAACAGGGACAGCCTGCTTGCCGCCGACCTTGAAAAGATGGCAGCACGCTCCAACGCCGTACCCGGTGCCGCATGCGCCCACTGGGGCGTATGCGGAGCAGCAGCGTCCGCCGGCATGGCTTACGCCATCATCCGCAACAATGCGCCACTGAAAAAAGAAGGCTGGGCAGAAAGCCGGCTTATGGTGTCGGAGCTTCTAGCCGCCATCGCCCACGCGGGCACCCCGCGCTGCTGCAAACGCGACGCACGCGTGGCAATCCGCGAAGCCATCCGTCACTTCAACGACTTAGGCAGCCCGCAACTGAAAGAATCCAACGCCGTGCCCACCTGCGCAAGCTTCGCCGCGAACACCGCCTGCATAAACGAAGCGTGCCCCTACTTCCCCACCCAGGCCGAATAACCCGCAGTCTTGCACGGCTCCAACCCAACCCAAACCAAACAAGAAGCCGCGACCCGCATCGGAAAGCAGGTCGCGGCTTTATTACAGCAACGCTAACGAACGAAGCGCTAAACGTTAGCGGCCGAACCACCAACCGCCAGCACCCCGCGAACAGCAGCTGCCATTCCCTAACGGCGCGTACCGAAGATCCCACGAACGATCTGGTTGACAGCGGTGCGACCCGCCGAACTAAGGATGTTCGTGGCAACGCGCGACATCGCATCCTTCTGCTTCTGGCGCTCGCGCTCCTCAGCCTTGGCCAAGCGCTCTGCTTCGCGCTCAGCCGCACGCGCCTGACGCTCCGCATCCCTTTCGGCTGCCCTCGCCTGTCGCTCGGCTTCCTTCTCTGCCGCTTTCTGCTGACGCTCAGCCTCTTTTTCGGCCGCCTTTTGGGCGGCTTCCTGCTGCTTGGCAAACTCCGCCTTCTCGGCCTCGAGCTTAGCCCTTTCCTTGGCAAGTTCTTCGGCAGCGGCGTTCTGTTCGCGCTCGTCCATGATCTTCTCGTACGCGCTCTCGCGATCGATAGCCGTGCCGTACTTCACCATCAGCGCCATCTGCCCCTGCGCCACTGCGGCCTTCGCTTCGTCAGAAGCCTCGGCCATCAAGCACTGCGGCGGCAGGATCTTGGCATTCTCGACAACCGAAGGCTTACCTTCTTCGTCAAGGAAGCTCACCAGCGCCTCACCGGTGCCCAACTCCAAGATCACGTCCTCGCTCTTGAACTTCGGGTTGGCGCGGAATGCCTCGGCTGCCGCCTTAACGGCCTTCTGCTCGGCGGGCGTGTAAGCGCGCAAGCCATGCTGAACACGGTTGGAAAGCTGCGCCAGAACCTCGCCGGGAATGTCGTTGGGCGACTGCGTGATGAAATAAACGCCCACGCCCTTGGAGCGAATGAGCTTGACCACCTGCACGAGCTTGTTCAAAAGCTCGCTGGGCATGTCATTAAACAGCAGATGCGCCTCATCGAAGAAGAAGACGAAACGAGGCTTGTCCAAGTCGCCTACCTCGGGCAGCTTCTCGAACAAGTCGGAAAGCATCCACAGCAGGAACATCGAGTAAATCTGCGGCTGCTGAATAATGCGCGCGGCGTTCAGGATGTTCACATAGCCGCGGCCCATAGGGTCGCACGCGAACCAATCGGAAAACTCGAGCGACGGCTCACCAAAGAAAATGTCGCCGCCCTGATCTTCAACCGCGATAAGCGCGCGCAAAATAGCGCCGACCGATTGAGCCGAGACGTTACCGTACGTAGTGGTGTATTCCTTGGCGTGCTCGCTGACATAATTCAGCATGGCGCGCAGGTCCTTCAAATCGATTAGCAGCATCTGCCTGTCGTCGGCAATGCGAAACACGATATTCAGCACGCCCTCCTGCACCTGCGTAAGGCCAAGCAAACGCGACAGAAGCACCGGCCCCATGTCGGAAATGGTGACGCGCACGGGAATGCCGGGACCTCCCGTCATGTCCCAGAAACGCGCGGGACAGCCCTGGTAGGTAAAGCCCTGAAGCCCGAAATTCTGGATGCGCTTCTGCATGCTCTCGGAATCGACGCCGGCCTGGCACATACCGGTAACGTCACCTTTAACGTCGGCCATGAACACGGGGACGCCCGCCTGCGAGAAGCCTTCAGCCATTACCTTAAGCGTAACCGTTTTGCCCGTGCCGGAAGCGCCGGCGATAAGGCCGTGACGGTTTGCCTGATTGAGCAGCAGGTAGCAGGGATTGTCGCCCTGCGCCATCCAAATTCTGTCGTTTTGAAGCACGGCGTCCTCCTTGAAATCAAGCTGTTGGAATCGATTGGAAGTTGCACCCATTATACCAGCGGCGTGCGCTCGAACGGCAGCCGCAGGCCCGCGCGATAAACGAGAAATCCCGTAAAGACGCAGGTTCGCGCCTCGGCCTTGGCCTCGGTCGCGTTCGCGACGATCCATCAGAAACTCACGACGACATCTTGCGTTTACCTTGCGTTTATCATCCGCCTTTAATCTTCAATCATTAGCAATGAACGCCAGTGTGATGGAGACAAAGATGAACTCGCAAAGCGGCAACTTCGAATCTGCTCGCACCCAAGATCGCCCGCAAACCAACGCCGCCGGAATCAGAAACATCGCACCCGCTAACAGCGGATTGCTTGGATTTGTCATCTCATGTCTTCTTTTGGCAGCCGCCTGGGGCTTAGTGGGAATCGGCTATATCTGCATTCCCGGAGCCGTCATTGCCGCAGCACTCGGCTTCCTATGCGCCATCATGAACATTGGCACCGGTTTCTCGTTCTTGATTTGCTTGGGCATTACCACAGCGTGTTTAGGGCTTGCCTATCCTGCCCTTATCGGCACGCTTCTTCTAAAGGGAGCCTTGTCGGGCAGCCAAGAGCCTCTCGCATTCGACAAGCGTGTTCTTAGCATCACCTGTATCGTTGCCGTCGTTGGCGCAGCACTGGCGGGCTTGGGAGTTCTTCTTGGCGGCAGCGCTAGCCTCGCCCTACCAACATTCCTGCAATTCCTGATCGCATAAGCAACAAGATTCAACGCCTTTACAACGCAAACCGCTCAAATTCCAAACGAATCAAACCGAAGGAGACCATCATGACGAAGTCGAAAATCGCTCAGGCTACAGAGAACATCGCCGACAAAGTTGTTGGCGCATATCAAACCACCGAGGACGCCGTTACAGGAACCTACAACAAAATTGAGAACGGCGTGACTGGCACCTACACCAAAATCGAAGACGCCTTTGTAGACCGCTTCCTTACCCGCAAAGGAGAAAGCGTCGAGGAAGCAAAGGAGCGTTTGCAAGAAAACCGAGTCAAACGCGAGGAGCGTCGCCGCTAGCAGCGACATCGCGAATCTCGCCCAGCCTTCCCCAGGGGGTGCGGAAGATCGAACCTTCCGCACCCCCTTTCCGATTCCCCTCCTTCTTGTCCCACATAAGGGAATCGACGGCGCAAAGCACGCTTGTCTTTTAGACCGTGGGACCCCATCTCTCGTTCGATCTAAGCCGCCGGGTTCTTCGCAGAAGGAGCCCTTCCTTTCACAATGCAGATAGACGTAAAAGCTACAAGCAGCAAGATGAAAGGAAGTGGTCGACATGGTGAACCCGATTACCAAAAAGGTGCTTATAGGAGTACCAACCGTGGCCTTTTCGGCCATGCTCGCCTGCACGATGGTCGGCTGCGGTGGCGGCGGTGCGACTGATGCAACGCAAAGCGGATCCAGCAGCGCTGCGGCATCAGCGCAACCCGCGTACCAGTCGCAGTCGGTCGAGATCGACGGCAACACCTTCGAATCCGTAGCTGACGGCACGTTCTACGCTGGCGATAAGGCCAAGAAGGACGGTTTCTACCTTCGCCTGAAGATCACCAACAACGGCGACAAGCCCTTGAAGTTCACGGGTTTCAGCGTTAAGGCCGCGCAGGGCGAGCTTGAAGCCGGCGACGAGATCTTCCGCTCCAGCAAGGCCGCCGTGCTTGAATACACCACCAGCAACATCCCCGAAGAGCTGTACGAAGGCGCCAAGTACGGAAACGATCGACCGGACATTCCGGCTGGTGAATCGGTGGAGTTCGTTTACTTCTGGGTTCCGAAGGCTCCTTATTACGGTCCTATCACCGTCAACATCGACAGCCAGTACCACGTTGGTCAAAACCCCGCAGTGATGCGCTTTGACACCACTGGTACCGAGACGGAAGAGTACAAGGCCATCGCGGCCGAAGCCGACGACTCCAAAGCGACCGAATCCACTACTGGCGTTGATTGCGCATCCTTCAAGATTGAAGCCACTGAAGGATTCGTCCTTGACAGCGGAAGCGCCAAGGAGCAGAAAGCCAGATTCTATCAGGAGGGCACCGACAGCTCTTTCAAGGTAGACGTGTTCCCGCGCTCGCCCGAAGAGGAAATCGCCAGCTTGCAGAAGACCTACGAAGGCAAGGATATTGCCACCGATCAGGTGGACATCAAGGGCACTACGTGGCTTCGCCTGAAGGCCCCCGACAACACCTATACGATGTTCGCATCGGCGCCTAACGGCAAAACCGTGCGCGTGCAGATTCATCGCAAGCTGAACTGGGACGACGCACTGCCTATGCTTGAAGGCCTTACTTTGAAGTAAGTGACAAGCACCTCCACGAACGGGCCGGTTTCGGGACGCAGCTCACCCGAGGCCGGTCCTTCGCTGTGCGCTTTCCCCGTCCGAACGACGCGCGGGACATCCCGCCGTGCGATGCATGGCATAATCTAAGGGAACAATCGGCCCGGATTCCTAAGGAAACCATGCACAGCATCGATCATATCGAGGTGCGCGGAGCACGCGTGCACAATCTGAAGAACGTAAGCGTCGACATCCCTCTAGGCAAGCTTGTGGGAATCGCAGGCGTTTCCGGGTCGGGCAAAAGCTCGCTGGCACTTGGCGTGCTGTATGCCGAAGGGTCGCGCCGCTACCTTGAGGCTCTTTCCACCTACACGCGTCGACGCATCTCGCAGGCAGGCAAGGCAACCGTCGACGACGTGCGCTACGTTCCCGCCGCCCTGGCGCTTCATCAGCGTCCCGCCGTTCCCGGCGTCCGCTCCACGTTCGGCACTTCAAGCGAGCTGCTGAACAGCTTGCGCCTTCTGTTCTCGCGCGTGGGCAGCCACGTGTGCCCCAACTGCGGCAAGCACGTCCCACCCACCCTTAACGTGGCGGCCGAGCTGCCAACCCCCTGCCCCTACTGCAACACCGAGTTCTTTGGCCCGGGGGCCGAACAGCTTGCCTTCAACAGCGAAGGAGCCTGCCCCACCTGCAGCGGAACGGGCATTGCCCGCACGGTCAACCGCGCCGCGCTGGTCCCCGACGAAAGCAAGACCATCGACGAAGGCGCCGTGGTGGTGTGGGGCTCGCTGATGTGGGACCTGATGAAACAGGTGTGCGGCGCCATGGGCGTGCGCACCAATGTGCCGTTTTCCGAATTGACCGCCGAAGAGCGCGACATCGTGTTCAACGGCCCCGCCGAAAAGAAGCACATCCTATACAAGGCCAAGAAAGGCGACGATTTCGCAGAACTTGACTTCACGTACTACAACGCGGTGCGCACCGTCGAGAACGCGCTTTCCAAGGCAAAAGACGAAAAGGGCCTGCGCCGCGTTGCGAAGTACCTAACCGAAGGTCCCTGCCCCGATTGTCATGGAACGCGCCTGTCGGAAGCCGCGCGTGGACCGCTGGTGCGCGGAATCAACTTGGCGCAAGCAACGGAGATGACGCTTGATCAGGCAGTTGAATGGGTTGCAGGCGTGCCGGCAAGCCTGCCCGAAGAAATGCGCCCCATGGCGAAATCGATTTGCGAATCGTTCCAAAGCACCGCAAAGCGCTTGTTGGAGCTGGGGCTGGGATATCTTTCGCTCGACCGCGCGGGATCGACGCTTTCAACGGGTGAACGCCAGCGCGTGCAGCTTGCCCGTTCGGTTCGCAACCGTACCACGGGCGTGCTGTACGTTATGGACGAGCCTTCCATTGGGTTGCACCCCGCTAATATTGACGGCCTTCTTGGCGTGATGCGCGACCTTATCGCCGACGGCAATTCGGTGGTGATGGTCGATCATGACACGCGCATCCTGCGCGCCGCCGACTACCTTGTAGAAATGGGACCGGCTGCCGGTGCAAACGGCGGCACGGTGGTTTCGCAAGGGACGATAGACGAAGTGGGCGCAAATGAGGCGTCGATCATCGGACCCTATCTTTCGGGCGCTGCGCACGTGTCCACCCGCCCGCACGTACAACCTGAAAAGATGTTCGATCTTGGACGCATTCATCTGGAATCAAACGGCCTGCATACCGTGAAGCCACTTTCCATCGACATCCCGAAAGGGCGCCTGATCGCCGTCACCGGCGTGTCGGGTTCGGGCAAGACCACCTTGGTTCTTGAGACGCTTATCCCCGCGCTTGCTGCGCAGGCCGCCGGAGAGACGCCGCCCACACACGTAACCAACATTCAGGCCGACGGCATCCAGCGCGTGAACCTTATTGACGCCACGCCCATTGGCATCAACGTGCGATCGACGGTGGCAACGTATTCAGACGTGCTTGACATCCTGCGCCGTTCTTACGCGCGCACCGAAGACGCTGTGGCTGCGGGCCTAAAAATGGGAGATTTCTCGTACAACACGGGAAGCCTGCGCTGTCCCACCTGCGACGGCACAGGGCAGATCTCACTTGACGTTCAGTTCCTGCCCGACGTGGACATCGCATGCCCCGATTGCCGCGGGTCGCGCTACGGCGATGCGGCCACCAAGATTCGTCGCCCCGAAAAGGGCAAGCCGGCAAACCGAGCGCTCAGCCTTCCCGAGCTGCTGTCCCTTTCGGTTGACGAAGCGCTGCCACACGTGGCCGACGTGAAGAAGGCGCACGAAAAGTTGCAGACGCTTCACGATTTGGGACTGGGCTACCTTACCCTAGGTGAAGCCACACCCGCGCTTTCGGGCGGCGAAGCGCAGCGTCTGAAGCTTGCAAGCGAGATGGGTCGCGGACAGGAAGACGCCGTGTTCGTGTTCGATGAGCCCACCATCGGCTTGCACCCGCGCGACGTCGAAACGCTTCTGGCTGTGTTCCAAAGGCTTGTCGAGCAAGGTGCCACCGTCGTGGTCATCGAACACGATCTGGATTTCATTGCGAACGCCGATTACGTCATCGACATGGGTCCGCACGGCGGAAGCAACGGCGGTCGCGTAGTGGCATGCGGCACGCCCGCTGAAATTGCCGCCAACCCCAACAGCATCACCGGTCGCTACCTTGAGATTTAGCGAAAGATAACAGTTTTCGAAGAAACAGAACGATTGGGGATTTTGTTAGTTTGGGCTTCGTTATGTGTCTGATAGTATTCATTGAGCATATTCACCCCTTTTGAATCAATTACCGACTATTCAAACTGCCCTGTTCGATTTTTGACGAGAATGGAAAATGAGTTGACGAAGAAACGAATCAAGACGCTGCTCCTTTTCGCGGTGTTCGCAATCTGCGCCATGGTGGCGCCCCAGACCGCTTTCGCAGCAGAGCACACAACAATCGACGTTAACAATAGCCAGGAATTTAACAATGCGATAAGCACCGCCAACGCCGCAACAAGCGGTGAATACACTATCCGCCTTACTAACGACATTGAAAGCGGGGGCGCCTCTTTCAATAACTCGCGCCCGACAACCATCCTTGGTAACGGCCACACAATCACCCTTGGCGGGTTCGGCTCCCTTTTCATACAACCTGGCTCGCAGCTGAACTTAGGCGCAAAAGATGGCAGCGACATCCTGAAAATCAGCGGCGGAAACGAACAAGGTAACGACGTGCCCGGACTGCTGTACATTCAAGGCTCCTGCAACATGTATCCCGGTGTCACCGTTGCCGACCGCAAAGGCGACAACTACTTCGGCGGCGGCGTGACCGTGCAGGGCGGCGAATTCCACATGTACGGCGGAGCCATAGACAACTGCGGCATCACTGGCGGATCCATATGCTACGGCGGAGGCGTTGCAGTGATCTACGGCGGCTCGTTCATCATGGACGGCGGCAAAATCACCAATTGTTTTGCCACGTCAAGCTTTAGAGCCGCAGATTACGGGATGGATTCCCGAATCATCACTTCCACCGGTGGCGGCGTTTACGTTTCAGGCGGATCCTCGTTCGTCATGAACGGTGGAGCAATCACCAACAACAAAGCCAACGAAATGGGAGGCGGTATTGCCGTCGTCGCCTCAATTGAAGAAATCATAAATGGAGGATGGGGTAATCTCGCGAGTTCAGCGCAAATCCTCGGCGGAACCATTTGTAGCAATCAAGCAAATGACGGCGCGGGTGTATTTGCCTCTGCGTACTTCTACGCTGCAGCATATGGCCTTTGCGCTGACACCCCAAGCGTGAGCGCGGCGGAAAAGCCCGGCCTGTTCATAAAGAATGCAACGATCAACAACAACACTGCAAACCAAAATGAAGGCTACGGAGCCGGCGTGCTTGCGGTGATGCTCGCATCACCCGCTAAAGCGGAAATCCGATCTTGCTCGATAACAGGGAACAGCGGCGCCGTTGGGCGCAGGCGTGACGTCGTATGGCAGCTTCACCAACCTCACTATCGACCATTGTGTCATTACGGGCAACCATGCCACCACCTACGGCGGAGGATTCGCTGCGGAATCGAATTCCGGCCAGAATGCTGGCACCGTTGTTACCAACACCAAACTATGCAACAACACTGCCGACAAAGCGGCATCCGACATCTACCTGGACAACTCGCCCCTGAAGCTGCAGTCGGCTCAGACCACGGACTCCCTCTACCAGGGCGAGCCAGATGATGTCACCGGCAAAAAAATCGATGGCTGGTATATCGACGACGAAGACCTGCGCTACACCGAGCAAACCAAGGAGCAGCGACACGAGTTCACCGAATACACCGACATCGCCGCTAGCGACAAAAAAACATGCTTGATCGCTGCCGCAAATCCCGACGGGGACAACCCTAACAAGCCAGGCAAGGATGACGAATCTGGCACCGACAACCCTGGCGACAACAAGCCAGACAAGGACGACCAAAAGCCTGGCGGCACCGACACCGACCAGAAGCCCGACGCTGGTGACAAAGAACCTGACGACAAAAACGATGACCAATCCAACAAGGACAATGCCGACAACAACGACGGTGACAAGGATGCAACAGATAACGTCGATGCACCCAACGCCGCAAACGTCATCCCCGCGACGGGCGATACAACGAGCCCACTTGTCATCGCCTCTCTGCTGATCGCCTGCTGCGCTCTGGCCGTAGCGGTTATCTCCAAGAGGAAGCAATTCAACCGGTAATCAGGCTGTTCCCGCATCATACAAGCAATAGAGCCACCTCACGGTGGCTCTAATCATTTGCATTAGGTATGCACAGGCCGCTCTGTTCGACCCTAATGGCAAACAACAAAAATCGATTCGTTAGCCCTTCGAAGGGAAAAAGCGACTTGCATCCACGCCTTCAAGTTGAAGAAGCTTGATCTTATTGTTGAGCCCCGAACCATACCCCGTTAGGTTGCCGTTTGCCCCGATCACTCGATGGCATGGAATGATCAGGGAAATCTCATTGTGTCCAAAGGCTCCGCCAACCGCCTGAGCCGACATCTTCTCCACACCGCGCTCCTTCGCCAGCGAGTCAGCGATCG
>URZP01000037.1 GCA_900552365.1 uncultured Coriobacteriaceae bacterium | reverse complement strand
TGCCTGCTCTTGCAAAAGGCTTGCATTCGCCTGCGCGGATTCGCTTAGGGCTTTGTCGAACTCGCGGCACGTTTCGTCGAGCCGCTTCCGCTCTTGTTTCAGCGCCTCGATTTTTTGCATAAGATCGCGTTGCTTTTGGGTGAGGTCGATAAGGCTTGCCTGCGTGGCAAGAAGTTCCTTGAGCAGGGATTCTTCCGCTTCCGCTTGCCTCCTTGATTCGCTTGCGGCTTTAACTGCGCGATCGCGCGCGTTCACGGCGGCATCGAGATCGATTCTGGCTCGTTCCGTTTCATCGACAAGTTGCATCAAGCGCTGCGCTTCTTCGATTTTCGCGGGCAGGGAAGCAAGTTCGGGCTCGTTAGCCTGAGTGGCTTCAAGGCGAGTTTTCGCTTCGTCCATGGTGATTTGGGCAAGAGCTAGCCCTTCCTCCAAACGTCGACGTCGTTCCTCCATCGAGGCACGTTGCTTCGCTTTGCCAAGTTCGCTTTCGGTGTTTTGCAGCTGGTTGCGTTTATCTTTGTTCGTGGCGGCAAGCGTCTGTGCTTTTTCCTTGTCCGCTGTAATGGCGTCTCCCACGATGCCCTTCAATTTGTCGGCATCGATCGCGCCAAGAGTGATCATGCGATCCACCTCGGCAAAACCTTTGCTTTCGGGGTTCAGGTTAACTTGACGCGCAAGGGAGGCAATGCGCTCGTTTGCACGCTCGTTCGCGTTTTTCAACGCGTTCGCCTTCGACTTGAGCTCGTTTTGAAGCGCCTCGTAGGGTGCTGTGCTGAAAATATGGCGGAAGATGTCGGCGCGGTCTTTCGTGTTGGCATTTAGCAGCTTCTTGAATTCGCCCTGCGCGATCATTGCGATCTGCTCGTATTGACTTTTCGTCACGCCAAGCGTCTCACTGATTTTCGCATCGACGGCAACGGGGCCGGTTTCGACACCGCCGTCGGGAAGGTGCAGTTCGGCTGCGGCCTGCTCGGTTGCCATGCCGTTGCCGCGTTTGGCGGGCCTTTCGTAGCGCGGGTTCCTGACGATGCGGTATTCCTTGTTGCGGTAGGCGAACGTCAGGTCGACGAATGTTTTAGTTGCCGGGTCGGCGAAGTCGCTTCGAAGATTCGCTGCGCTTCTGGTTTCGCCTGTGGGCATGCCGAACAATGCGAAGGAGATCGCATCGAAGATGGTGGTCTTTCCCGACCCTGTGTCGCCGCAGATGAGATACAAGCCCGATGAGCCGATCTTTTCGAAGTCGACGGTCGTTTCTTGTGCGTAAGGGCCGAATGCGCTGATGACAAGCTTGATGGGCCTCATTCGGCATCACCGTCTTCCATGCATGATTCAAGCACGCGCTGAAACGTCGAGCGCTGCAAAGGGGAAAGGGGTCTTCCCAGGCGCTCTTCGAAGAACTCCTCGAAGAGCTGACTGGGCGAGAGATGGAGGGTTGCTTGATAGTCAAGCTCCATCATGTTGGGGTAGACAGCGCGCACCCGAGCAAGCGCATCGATGATGGGATTTTCGTCGGTTAGCGTGATGTGCAGGTAGTCGTCGGCGGGTGCTGCATTCACCACGTCCTTGCTGATCAGGTCCGCCAGGGGCCCTTTGATCTCGCGCATGTCGTGTAGCGCCTGGATTTCGACGAATTCGATATCTATCCGGCCTTTTTCGCCAAGCGTGATCAAGGGGAAGCGTTTCTCTTGGCCTGCTTCCGAGAAGGAGTACTTCAAAAGCGATCCAGCATAGCGCATGTTCTTCTTGCCGAGTGGCTGTGACTTATGGATGTGACCCAGGGCCACATAGTCGAACTGGTCGAATATCGAGGAGTCGACTTCGTCCAAACCGCCTACCGAGGCAAGCTCCGAATCGGATGTCTCGGGTTTTTGCGATCCGAACGAGACGAACTGATGCACCAAGGCAACGTTCCTTTTGGCGTAATCGATGTCTTCGTGTTGCAGCATCGTCTCGATTGCGGCGGTGTAGTCGGTTCCGATCTCGTCATCGGGGAAGAACGCGCGCACGTTCACGGGTTTCACGAACGGCAGCAGCCAAAACGTCACTGGGCCGTGTTCGTCGGCAAGGCTGAAGTGATCGATCGAGCCCGTGAAGGAGCCGGCAATGTGAATGCCGGCATCGGACAGTATTCCGTTCGCGTACGACAAGCGTTCTGCCGAGTCGTGGTTTCCGGGGATGATGAAGCATTTCACCTGGGTTTTAGCCAGCTCGGTCAGAAACCAGTCGGCAAGACCGACGGCCTCTGTCGAAGGTTGCGGTTTGTCGTAGAAGTCGCCCGCGATCAGGACCGCATCGAGTTTCGGCGTGGCTGCGGCTTCGCGTTCGATGCGTGAGAGGATTTGTCGAAGGGCGAATTTCTGGTCGTCGATCAGCGAGAAGCCGTCGACGCTTTTCCCGAGATGCAGGTCGGCTAAATGAAGGAATCTCATGGCGTGGTCGTTTCTGGATTGAATCCGATTCGCTTTGTTGTGTCGTTCATCGGATTATAAACGCTGGGGCGGGGATATCGTGCGTTGCTCTTGCAGGGGCTTTGATTGCGGTTGCCTTTGCTATACTTCAACGCGTTGAACCCGCACGGCAAGCACGGTAAGCGTGAGAATATGCAACCCTCGCATCCCGATTTCGAAAACGAACCCCTAGACGAGCACGACTTGTGGTCGGGCTCTCACTATGCGTCCGCGGAAGATGCCGATTCCGATCCTGAAGAAAAGGCCGCACGAGCACGCGCCAGCCAGGAAGAGAAGATCGCGCGCATCAAGCGTCAGCTTGACAGCGTTCCCACGCTTCCGGGGTGCTATTTGTGGAAGAATGCTCGCGGCGAGGTTATTTACGTTGGTAAGGCCAAGCAGCTTCGCGCACGCATGCGCCAGTACGTGAACTTCCAGGACGATCGTGCGAAGATCCCCTTGCTTGTCGAGCAGATCGACTCATTCGAATACATCGTCGTTGGCAACGAGCACGAGTCGTTGGTTTTGGAGCGCGAGCTCATCAACCAGTACACGCCGTATTTCAACGCCGACTTCAAGGACGACAAGTCCTATCCATTCATCGCCCTTACCATGGGTGATGCTTTTCCTGCCATCAAGTTCACACGTGAGAAGCGCCGTCCTGATACGCGTTACTTCGGCCCCTTCACCGACAGCCGCGCCGCCCGCACGATGATCGATGCGGTGCGCAGGATCGTTCCGATTTGCTCCACCTCGTGCGCCGACTGGCGTGCTTTGCAGCGTCGTCAGGAAAAGGGCGAGCTCGCCCTTTCGAACATGCGCCCCTGCTTCGATTACCATGTGGGGCTTGGCCCCGGGGCTTGTTGTGGGCAGATCCGTCCCGAGGAATATGCTGAGAACGTCAAGCGGGTAGCTCGCTTTCTTGAGGGCAACCACGGCGAGTTCATCCGCGACATGACCGAAGAGATGCAGGCTGCGGCTGCCGAGCTCGACTTCGAACGCGCGGCGCGCATCAAAAGCCGCATCGATGCCGTGAAGTCGCTAAACGACAAGCAGCATGCCGTTACCTCGCACAACATGAACGCCGACGTCATCGGCCTGTTTCGCGAGGAAACCGTCTCGGCGGCGCATGTTTTCATGGTCCGCGAGGGGCGTATCATCAACTCGAACGAGTTTATCCTCGACCGCGGGCGCGATGTTCCGGACGAGGATCTGCTCCATATGTTCCTGCTGCGCTATTACGAGGCCTCGACGTCGATTCCGCGTGAGGTTATCCTTCGCGAGCTCCCCGAAGATGCGACGGCCATGGAAAGCTGGCTCACTCAGAAGCTTGCCAGTGTTCACGGGGCCAAGGTGCGCTTCGTCGCCCCGCAGAAGGGCGAGAAGGCTGAGCTTGTGACCATGGCCGAGAAGAACGCCCAGCATACGCTGCTGCGCTATAAGGTCCGCACCAATTATGACGATAAGCGCATCAACGACGCCCTGCTGCAGCTGGAAAGCGCACTGGGCATGGACAAGCCGCCGCTGCGCATCGAGTGCTTCGACATCTCCACCAACCACGGCAGCTACACGGTTGCCTCGATGGTGGTGTTCACCAATGGCAAGCCAGACAAGAACCAATATCGTCGCTTCAAGATAAAAGCCCAGCTCGATGAAGCGAACGACTTCCTCTCGATGCAGGAGGTCATGTCGCGCCGTTACGCCCCCGAGCGCATGGCCGACGAGCGTTTCGGCAAAAAACCCGATCTCATCATCCTTGACGGTGGCAAGCCGCAGCTTTCGGCGGTTATGGAGATGTTCGACAAGATGGGCATCGATGACATCGCCCTTGCGGGTCTTGCGAAGCGAGATGAGGAACTGTTCGTCCCTTGGCAGGATACCGGCCCCGTCGTGCTGCCAGGTGGCTCGGCGTCGCTTTACCTGGTGAAGCAGGTGCGCGACGAGGCGCATCGTTTCGCCATCACGTTCCATCGCGAGCTGCGCGGCAAGGGAATGACTTCAAGCATCCTTGACGAGGTCGCCGGTATGGGCCCGGTGCGCAAGAAGGCGCTTCTGCGTCACTTCAAGTCGTTCAAGAACTTGCGCGAGGCTTCGCTTCAAGAGATCAAGGGTGCGGGTGTTCTGCCGGTCGAGGTAGCCGAGGAGTGCTATCGCGTGCTGCGGCAGTATAATGACAAGATGGAAAAGGTTTCCGCCGAGGCAAAAGAGCAGCAGGTCGAAGAACCTCTAGACGAATGATCGGCGTGGATGAACGTTCAGGCGCAGCGGGAATTCCCGGCGCATCAAGATGATTCAGCGAGTTAAGGAGCAGCTCATGACCGAGCAGAACATCGACGAGTCGTCGTTGCCCGAGTTGGTGATCATCAGCGGCATGTCAGGTGCGGGCCGAACCGAGGCCCTGCATATTTTCGAGGATTTGGGCTACTTCTGCGTTGACAACTTGCCGCCTGCATTAATCGGCGAGCTTGTCAGCATGAACGACGTGCCCAGCCAGCCTGACGGCTCCCGCAAGCTTTGCATTGTCTGCGATGCGCGTACGCGTTCGTTCTTCGCAAGCATGCGTGACGCCCTTGCCGATCTGGACGCTAGGAAAATCCCGTTCACTATCGTCTTTTTGGATGCCGACGACGAGAAGCTCATCGCCCGCTACAAATCGTCGCGCCGTCGCCATCCGCTGTGCGCCGACGGTGCGAGCATTTCCCGCGGCATCTCTCGTGAACGCGACCTTTTGTATGACCTGCGCGAGCATGCCGACTTGATCATCAACACCACCGACCTCACGCCGGGTGAGCTGCGTTCGCGTCTGTACGCCGAGTTCTCCACAGGCGAGCGTCGCGAGGGTTTGGCCGTCGTTGTGTACTCGTTCGGCTTCAAGCACGGGTTGCCCGAAGATGCCGACCTGGTCATGGACGTGCGCTACCTGCCCAATCCGTTCTACGACCCTAAGCTTCGCTATCTAACCGGCTTCGACGCGCCGGTCCGCGATTTCGTTATGTATCGCAAGGAAACCGAGAACTTCCTGAAGGCGTGGGAGGCGCTTCTTGACACGGTCATGCCCGGTTATGTCGACGAGGGCAAGCAGCAGCTCGCCATTGCCGTTGGCTGTACGGGTGGCCAGCATCGCAGCGTGGTTCTGGCCGAAGAGACGGGCAATTACCTGCGTCAAAAGGGATATCGCGTCAGCGTCGCCCATCGCGACCTTGCGCTGGCCGAGCGCGCCGATGGCACGCTGGTGAACGCCGATCCCGCCGGTTGCGACCCTGCGGTAGAAGGCGATTGCGCCCATAAGGCTGGTGCGTGATGCTTCAAAAACTCCCTATCGACGTCACGGGCCGCGTTGCGGCCGTGCGTGCTGGCATCGGCGCGTCCCGAAAGGGCAAGCCCGCGCAGACGCCGCCGTTCACCCACGATCCCTCAGCCACCGGCGCCTTCGATTCGCTTTCCGAGATCGAGGCCCCTTCGGTTGACGGACGTGCTCCCAAGGCCGTCGTCATCGGCGGCGGAACGGGTGCCCCTATGTCCATTCGCACGCTGCTTTCCATGGGAGCCGAAACCTCGGCTGTGGTGGCCATGGCCGACGACGGCGGGTCAACCGGCATCCTGCGCGACGAGGCGGGTGTCACGGCTCCGGGCGACGTTCGCAAGTGCATCACCGCCATGGCAGCCGATCCGCATGACCCGCTTACCGCCGCGTTCAAACTGCGTTTTTCGTTTGCCGAGAACCATACGCTGGGCAACCTGATGCTTTCAAGTTTGGAAGTCACCAGCCGCAGTTTTCCCGAGGCGATCAAGATCTGCGAGCGCATCCTCAACGCCCGCGGGCATGTGTATCCTTCGACGCTCAATCGCGTGAACCTTGTGGCGAAGACGCGCGATGGTCACGTGCTCGAGGGTCAGGCCGTTGCCTGCCATTCACGCAGCGCCCTTGAAACCGTCAACTTGCGCTCGACCGAGCCGATCATTGCTTACGAGCCTGCTCTCCAGGCAATCCGTCAGGCCGATCTTATCGTTTTGGGTCCGGGCTCGCTGTACACATCCATCATCCCGAACTTGCTTGTTCCGGGCATCGTCGATGCCATTCGTGAATCGAAGGGCAAGACGTTGTTCGTGTGCTCGCTTGCCGACATGCAAGGCGAGACGTGGGGTTTGAACGCCTACGAGCATTTCGAGGCGCTTGAGAAGCACGGCCTTTCGGGGCTTCTTGACTTCATGCTGGTCCATAAGCCCGCGGCAAGTGGGCCGAACGTGCGCGAGAACATGACGTACGGCATCGACAACGATACCATGCGCGCAAGGCCCGTCATTGCTTCCGACGAGGTCGTTGCCGCCATCGAGTCGCATGGTACGCGCGTCATCCAGCGCGATTTGGTTGACGGCATGCGTCCCACCTGGCACGACCCCCGTAAAATGCAGGCCGCGTTCGTGGAGGTGCTGGAACTGTGTCGTTCACCTCGGATGTGAAAGAAGAGCTCTCGCGTGTCGAGCCCGTGTGCTCGCATTGCGGCCGCGCGCAGCTTGCGGCCATAATCCGCATCGAGGGCACGCTGTTCTTCAGCGGCAAGAACCGCTATCGCGTCGAGGTGGCAACCGACACGCCTTCCGTCGCGCGCTTGGTCATTCGCCTGGTGCACGAGATTTACGGGCTGAAAACCGAGCTCACCGTTCGTAGAAGCGTTTTGCATCAAACACCGAATTACCTGATCAACATCCCCGTTCAGCCTAAGCTCGCCGAGGCGCTCGTCGATCTTGGCGTGCTTGGCGAAGACGGTCTCGAGCTTGGCATCAAGCCGTCGCTGGTGAACAAGCAGTGCTGTGCCGCGGCATATTTGCGCGGCGCGTTCTTGGGCAGCGGTTTCGTCTCCAATCCGCGCGGCGATTTCCATTTCGAGATCACGGTCGAAAGCGAACCGCTAGCCAACGGCTTAGTCGAGCTGATGGCCGAGAAGGGGATAGCGGCTCGCGTTCAGCAGCGTCGCAATTCGTATATGGTGTACCTGAAAAGCGGCGAGGCCATCCTTGAGTTCTTGGCTTTCGTCGGCGCGCACCACGCCGCCATTGTCATGGAGGACGCTCGCGTGGTGAAAAGCGTGCGCAACGACACGAACCGCCTGATCAACGCCGAGGTCGCCAACCAGATCAAAACCGCGAACGCTTCGTTCGACCAGATTTACGCCATGCGCATCGTCCTTGAGACGTACGGGCTGGACAACCTGCCGCCTGCGCTGCAGGAAATCATCCGCCTACGGGCCAAGCATCCCGATGCCACGCTCAAGGAATTGGGGGAGTACGCGTCCCCTCCGCTTTCGAAATCAGCCGTATACCATCGCGTTCGCCGAATCGAGCAAATGGCGCGCGAGGTTAAGGGGTAAAATGAAACAGTACGTCGTCTGAGATGGACGACGTTAACCTTAGCTTCATGAACAGTATCTTGATGAAAGGGGATACGAATGGCTACGAAGGTTGCTATCAACGGTTTCGGGCGCATTGGCCGCCTTGTCTTCCGTGCAGCCGTGAACGATCCGGAACTCGAGGTCGTGGCAATCAACGATCTGGGCGACATCAACACCATGGCCCACCTGTTGAAGTACGATTCCGTCCATGGCCGCGTGTACGACTCCGTTACGGTTGATGGCGACGTCATCACCGCCGACGGTCACTCCTTCAAGGTGTGCTGCGAGCGCGAGCCGAAGAATCTCCCCTGGGCTGAGCTCGGCGTCGACGTCGTCGTCGAGGCCACCGGCTTCTTCCGCGATGGCAACACCGCCAAGGACCACATCACCGCAGGTGCTAAGAAGGTCATCATCACCGCTCCTGGCACCAACGTCGATAAGACCATCGTCATGGGCGTTAACGACAAGGACTACGACAAGGAAAAGGACAACATCGTCTCCAACGCGTCCTGCACCACCAACTGCCTTGCCCCGTTCGCCAAAGTCCTGCTTGAGAACTTCGGCATCAAGCGCGGCCTGATGAACACCATCCACTCCTACACCAACGACCAGCGCATCCTGGATGTTCCCCACAAGGACCTGCGTCGCGCTCGTGCCGCTGCACAGAACGTCATTCCCACCACCACCGGTGCCGCGAAGGCCGTTGCTCTGGTTCTCCCCGAGCTTCAGGGCAAGTTCGACGGCTTCGCAGTGCGCGTTCCCACCCCTGACGGATCGCTCGTCGACCTTACGGTTCAGCTCGAGCGCGAGGTCACCAAGGAAGAGGTCAACGCTGCTATGAAGGCCGCTGCAGAAGGCGAGCTGGCTGGCATCCTCGAGTACACCGAAGAGCCCATCGTTTCCAGCGACGTCATCGGCAACGCTCATTCGTCCATTTTCGACGCCCAGCTCACCATGGTTCCGGGCGGCAAGTGCGACACCATCAAGTGCGTTTCTTGGTACGACAACGAGTGGGGTTACTCGAACCGCGTCAAGGATCTCGCTAAGATCATGCTCTAAAACCGGGCACTGCGAAGGGGCGGCCAATCGGTCGCCCCTTCTTGCATTCCCAATGGAAGATGAAACCATGACCCGTTTTATCTGCAATGGGTCGATGAACAGGAGGAAACGATGGCCGATCTTAAGATGATCGATCAGCTGGATGCCTCGGGCAAACGTGTTGTCATGCGCGTCGATTTCAACGTTCCCGTGAAGGACGGCGTCGTCACCGACGACACGCGTATCAAGGCTGCCCTTCCCACTATCAAGCACCTTCTTGAGCAGGGCGCGCGCTTGGTTCTCATGAGCCATCGCGGTCGTCCGTCCGGCGAGGGCTTCGAAGAGGAATTCTCCCTTCGCCCCGCAGCCCTGCGCCTGTCCGAGCTTTTGGGTTCGCCTGTCGTCTTCGCCACCGACGTGGTCGGTCCCGACGCTCAGGCCAAGGCCGCTTCCCTTAAGGACGGTCAGGTTCTCCTTATCGAGAACCTTCGCTTCGACAAGCGCGAGAAGAAGAACGACCCTGCATTCTGCGAAGAGCTTGCCAAGCTTGGCGAGGTTTACGTGAACGACGCGTTCGGCACCGCCCATCGCGCACACGCCTCCACGGCTGGCCTTGCGAACCTTTTGCCTGCATATGCCGGCTATCTCATGGCCAACGAGGTTTCAACTCTAACCGGTATGCTTGATCAGCCCAAGCGCCCCTTCGTGGCCATTCTCGGCGGCAGCAAGGTTTCCGACAAGATTCAGGTTATCGATGCGCTTATGGACAAGGCCGACACGCTTATCATCGGCGGCGGCATGTGCTTCACCTTCCTTCTTGCTCAGGGTAAGAAGGTCGGCACCTCTCTTAAGGAAGAAGATTGGGTCGAGCGCGCTGGCGAGATGATCAAGCGCGCGGCCGAAAAGGATGTCAAACTGCTCTTGCCCGTTGACGTCGTCGTTGCCGACAAGTTCGCCGAAGATGCCAACACCAAGACCGTCACCGTAGACGAGATCCCCGACGACATGATGGGTCTAGACATCGGCCCCGAAACCGCCAAGATCTACGCGCAGGCCATTGCCGAGGGCAAGACCGTGTTCTGGAACGGCCCCATGGGTGTGTTCGAAATGGACGCATTCGCCGTTGGCACCAAGGACGTCGCTTTGGCGGTTGCCGCCAACAAGGAGGCCGATACCATCATCGGCGGTGGCGATAGCGTTGCGGCTGTGAATAAGTTCGATCTGGCCGATCAGATGACCTTCATCTCCACCGGCGGCGGCGCCTCGATGGAGCTTGTCGAAGGCAAAGAGCTGCCCGGTGTGGCCGCTCTTATGGCCTAGTTACCCTTGTAAACCGCGTTTTCGCAGGTAAGGAGACAATATGGCCCGTATACCCATGATGGCCGGCAATTGGAAGATGAACAACACCATCTCGGAAGCGGTGGTGCTTGCCCAAGAGATTTCAAACGAATACGAGAAGGACTGGAAAGAGCGCGTCGACATCGTCGTTTGCCCGCCGTTCCTTGACATCAAGCCCGTATGGACGGTGTTCGATTTCGACAAGTCGCACATCGCCTTGGGTGCGCAGAACTGCTATTGGGAAGAGTCAGGCGCATACACCGGCGAGATCTCCATCGGCATGCTGAAGGAGGCGCGCGCGGAGTACTGCATCGTCGGTCATTCCGAGCGTCGTGGCCTGTTCGGCGAGACGAACGAGGATGTCAACCGCAAAGCTAAGGCATTGGTTGACAAGGGCATGCATCCTATCGTCTGCGTGGGCGAGTCTCTTGCCGTGCATGACGCGCATGAGACGAACGAATTCGTTTGCGCTCAGGTCAAGGCCGCCTTTGCTGGTATGGATGCCGTCGAGGGCGCTCAATGCGTCGTCGCATACGAGCCTATCTGGGCCATCGGTACCGGCCGCACGGCTTTGCCCGAGCAGGCTCAGGAGGTTTGTGCCGCCATCCGCGCCACGCTTGCCGAGCTTTTCGGCCAGGCAACGGCTGATGAGATGCGCATCCTGTACGGCGGCTCGATGAAACCCGCCAACGTGAACGACCTTATCGCGCAGCCGGACGTTGACGGTGGTTTGGTTGGCGGCGCCAGCCTCGAAGCGAGGTCCTTCGTCACTATGATCGAGGCGTGCCTGAAATGAGTATTAATGACGCACAGTGCAAGCATGACGCTCGGCTCACCCTTCCCGCATGCTTGATCATCATGGACGGCTTCGGCATTGCCGAGGCGGGTCCGGGAAACGCGATCTCGCTTGCGAACACCCCCAACCTCGATGCGATCTTCGATCGCTTCAGCACCACCCAGCTTGAGGCTTCGGGCGAGGCGGTTGGCCTTCCCCAGGGACAGATGGGCAACTCCGAGGTGGGTCATCTGAATATCGGTGCCGGCCGTGTGGTTTATCAAGAGCTTACGCGCATCAACCATGCATGCGAAGACGGCTCCATCGCCAAAAATGAGGTTATCAACGCGGCGTTCGACAACGCCAGAAATGAAGGCCGCGCCCTTCATTTCATGGGTTTGGTTTCGGACGGCGGCGTTCACTCTTCGAACGAGCACCTGTACGCGCTTGTCCGCGCAGCTAAAGAACATGGTGTTCCTCAGGTACTCGTCCATTGCTTCATGGACGGGCGTGACGTTCCGCCGAAAAGCGGCGAGGGATATATCGCTCAGCTGCAGAACGTCTTGAATGATTTGAGTGACGAGACGTTCGAGGCGCGCATTGCGTCTGTAAGCGGCCGATATTATGCGATGGATCGCGATAACCGCTGGGAGCGCGTGGAGCTTGCGTACAACGCGATTGCACATGCGGCACCGATGTTCCAGGGAACTGCGGCGCAGGCAATGGAAGCTTCGTACGAGAACGATGTCACCGACGAGTTCGTCGTTCCCGTTTCCCTTGTCGATCATGGCGTGAAAGAGGGCGATTCGGTCGTTTTCTTCAACTTCCGTCCCGATCGCGCACGTCAGATCACCCGTGCTTTCATCCAGGATGATTTCGATGGCTTCGATCGCGGCGAGCACCCGCGCGTCTCATTCGTGTGCTTTACCGAATACGACGCTGAGTTCGATGCGCCGGTGGCATTCAAGAAGGAATTTCCGCGGAATGTCCTTGCTGATGTTCTGTCGTCTGCCGGTCTTCGTCAGTACCATATTGCTGAAACCGAGAAGTACGCTCATGTCACTTTCTTCTTGAATGGCGGCATTGAGCAGGCTAAGACGGGGGAGGAGCGCGAGCTTATCGCCTCACCGAAGGTCGCCACATACGATCTTCAGCCCGAGATGTCCGAGCCGGCTGTGGCCGATGCTCTTGCAAAGGCCATCGATGCCGATGAGGCTGACGTTTACATCGTGAATTTCGCCAACTGCGACATGGTGGGGCACACCGGCGTCATCCCGGCAGCCGTAGCGGCAGTCGAGGCGGTTGACGCGGGTGTGGGCAAGGTTCTTGCCGCGCTCGAGCGCAAGGGCGGCATTGCGCTGCTCACTGCCGATCATGGCAATGCCGACAAGATGATCGCGGATGATGGAGCTCCGTTCACGGCGCATACTACGGCGCCGGTGCCCTTGGCTCTTATCGACTACTCTGGGCGTGATATGAAACTGGATGGCTCGAAGGGCGCATTGTGCGATCTTGCTCCTACGCTTTTGTCGATGATCGGTCTTGATGTTCCGCAAGAAATGACCGGTCGCGACCTTTTGGTGTAGAGATTGCGCATGACCATCAGGTCGTTTATAATCTTTTGTTCGTTGGTTGAAAGTTTCCGATCACATGGGGTGTGAATAGTGAGTCCCTTGGCAATTTTGTTTCTTATCCTTCTGTTCGCTTCGGGCATTGGCCTGATCGTGTTCATCATGTTGCATTCTGGTAAAGGAACCGGCATTTCCGATATGATCGCCAGCGCTGTTTATTCGTCTCAAACCGGTACCAGCATTGTCGAGAAGAACCTCGACCGCATCACCATTATCTGCGTTATCGTATTCGCGGTGTCCCTGGTTGCGCTTAGGCTTCTGTACCCGCAGGGAACTATTTCAACAAATTAGAAATTTCCTCATGACAAGCGCAACGACTTAAGATATAGTAATCAATCGTTGCGCAAGCAATGAATGTCGGAGTGGCGGAATTGGCAGACGCGCTAGCTTGAGGTGCTAGTGCCCATATTTCGGGCTTGCGGGTTCAAGTCCCGCCTCCGACACCACGAAGATTTAAGCGACCCTTATAAGGGTCGCTTTTTTAATATGAGCAGGACATTGTCAAGAGGCAAAGTCGGGCCTGGCCCAGATATTCTGGGTCAGGCCCTTTCTCTA
>URZP01000036.1 GCA_900552365.1 uncultured Coriobacteriaceae bacterium | reverse complement strand
AACATAATCGTGAACATTCCGAGATGTTTGGGTGCTCGGACGCAGAACAAGAAGAAGAGGTTCAGATGTCGCAAAACGACGACTTCGAGCGCGAACTTGATGCTGAGATCAACGAGCGCTTGGCGCTGATGGAGGAGCCGGGCTACCAGTTCCCCAAGGCGCTTAACAAAGTTGACTGGGCGCTTATCATTGCCATCCCCATCGTGAGCGTTGCCCTGTTGGTTATCGGCGAGTTTCTGTAGGAGGTAACCAATGGCAAAACAAACGATGCAAGACTACGTTAAGCAAGAGACTATTTTCGGCCTGGTTCCCGTCAAGAAGGGCGAGCGAACGTACAGCTTCTGGGACACCTTGCTGGTAACCAGCGGCTTCGCAATCGCCACGTGGTGCTATTCGCAGGGCGCTCTTACCGCCAGCTATACCAGTTTCTGGCAGTCGCTGATCATCACGTTCGCCATGGGCGGATTGTTCCTGATCATCGAGTCGCTACCTGTCATTTTCGCGGTGCGTTACGGCGTTGACCTGTGGGTTTACCTGCGTGCGGTGCTGGGCGACAACGGCGTGAAGGTGTTCGCGACAGCGGTTATTTTAGGAAACTGGTTCTGGTATGCGGTCGCGGCGAACATGTTCGGCTCGTCCATCGCGCAGATCTGCGCTGGGTACGGGATCTTGATTCCCGATCAATGGGTGAACGTCATCAGCGTCATCAGCGTTGTGCTGGGATCTTTGATCGCCATCGCAGGCCCGTCTGCCATTAAATGGACTTCGCGCATTCTGGTCACCTTGCTTTTGGCCATCGGCGTCATCGTGTTCATCATGTGCTTCACCATCGTGCCGATCGACCAGATCGTGGCCTACAAGCCCGACCTTACCGACATGGGCGTCGACCGCACGCAGGCTTACGCGCTTGCAGCCGAGGGCATGGTCGCCTTCTCGTTCAGCTGGTCCACGCAGGCAATCGTCCTGCCGCGTCTTTCCCATACCGAGCGCGGCGGCTACTGGGGAACGTTCGCCGGTTATGCCATCGTCGCGCCGTTCTTTGTGTTCATCGGCGCTGTCATGGCCATCGTCATGTACATCACCACGGGCGTCTATGAAAGCGACCCGACCGTCATGCTGGCAACCCTTGGTCCCAACATCGCGCTGCTTTCGCTGATGCTGGTTGCATTCGCCAACATCGGCACGCAGGCTGTTGGCGGCTACGTGAACGACATGGTTCTGAAGGCCGCATGGCCGAAGGTTGACTACAAGATCCTGGTCCTGCTTTCCTGCATCTACGTCAGCATCCTGACGCTGACGGGCGAAGTGACCGCCAACTTCGGCCAGTTCATTTCGATCGCGGCGTACATCCAGGGCCCGATCATCGGCATCATGTTCGTCGACTACATCATCTTGCGCAAACGCAAGTTCTCGTTGAAATCGCTGTACCATCGCGAAGACCACACTGCGTACGACTTCAAGGGCGGTTTCAACTGGATCGGCATCGGCGTTATCGCCGTCACGTTGGTCATCGCGTTGCTGTTCGTGTACAACCCCATCACGGGAGACATTCAAAGCTCGCTGTTCTGCTTCACCACCGGCTCGGGCTTCACGGCCATCATGGGCGGCCTGCTTTACTGGCTGGCTTCGCTTGTTCCCGGTTGGCGTGCCATCATGCTGCGCGACCGCGACGATCTCGAGATCGTGTAAGGGGCTGCGGCAGCAGTTCGCGAGCCATGCAGATCGCAAGGTGCGCAACCTGTTCATCGCGTTCGCCTGCGCACCCTTGCAGCCTGCAGGTAAGATGGTTGGTTCATAGTGTCGTTTCGGAGCCGTCCTTAAGGGGCGGCTCCTTTGCTATTCTTCAGTAATGGCGCTTTCGAATCGTGCCACATCTTTCGTGCATTCCCCTCGTTCAAGGAGCGAACGTGAAGCAGTTGATAGCCCAGTTTGCGAAGTTCGGCGTCGTCGGCGTCATCGCCTTCGTCATCGACTATGGTCTGATGGTGCTGCTCACCGAGCTTTTCAACGTGAATTACCTGATCAGCGCGACGATTTCGTTCACGGTGTCGGTTATCTTCAACTACGTCGCTTCGATGCGCTACGTGTTCACCCACAAAGAGGGGCTCAGTCGCAGGCGCGAGTTCATCATCTTCGTCGTGCTTTCCGTCATCGGCCTTCTCATCAACGACGCTTTGATGTGGGCGGGCGTTGACTTGTTCGGCATCAGCTACCTGTTGGTCAAGATTTTCGCCACGGCGGTTGTCATGGTTTGGAATTTCGTCACGCGAAAGATCTTCCTGGATGGCGGTAAGTAAACGTTGCGTTTCGCGCGGCCGGCGTTTCGTATCGGCGATTCCGGCCAACTTGGTTCCTTGTTGGGGTCGTGGAAGAATCTGTCGAGAAAACCGACGGCGCAGCTGCCGAACAGCATCGTTCTTGCGGTATCATTCTCGCGCGGTTTGCTGCAGCAAACCGCGTCAGTTCAAGTGAGCGAGGCCCGATCATGCCTGTAACCGAATATCTAGAGCAAAACGCCCGTCAGTGGCCTGAAGAGGTCGCGTTGGTCGAGGCGAATCCCGAGATCCGCGACCGTCGTGGCAAGACGTGGCGCGAGTACGAGCTGGTCGAGACCAATCCTACGCAGCGTTATCGCCGCGAGATGACGTGGAAGGTGTTCAACGACCGCGCCAATCGTTTCGCGCATTTGCTGCTTGACGCCGGCGTGAAACGTGAAAGCAAGGTGGGCATTCTGATGATGAACTGCCTTGAGTGGCTTCCGGTTTATTTCGGCGTGCTGAAGTCAGGTGCCATCGCGGTTCCCATGAACTATCGCTACACCGCCGACGAGATCAAGTACTGCCTCGAGCTTGCCGATGTCGAGGTGCTTATTTTCGGCCCTGAATTCATTGGCCGCGTCGAAGAGATCGTCGATCGCATTCCCCAGGTCAAGCACCTGTATTTCGTGGGTGAGGACTGCCCTTCGTTCGCCGACAGCTACAACCTTCGCGTGGGCCATTTCACTGCGGAAGATCCTGGTATCGCCATCGACGACGATGATCTGGGCGTCATCTACTTCTCCAGTGGAACGACTGGCTTCCCGAAGGCTATTCTTCACAAGCATCGCAGCCTGATGCGCGCGGCAATCACCGAGCAGAAGCATCATAGCCAAACCCACGAGGACAATTTCCTGTGCATTCCGCCGCTGTACCATGTTGGCGCGAAGATGCACTGGCTGGGCAGCCTAACCGTGGGTGGCAAGGCCGTCATCCTGCGCGGCGTGCGCCCCGATTGGATTTTGCGCACCGTGTCTGAAGAGGGCTGCTCTATTGTGTGGCTGCTGGTTCCGTGGACGCAGGACATCCTGGACGCCATCGAGGACGGCACCGTGAAGCTGTCGGACTACCAGCTGTCGCAGTGGCGCTTGATGCATATTGGCGCGCAGCCCGTTCCGCCCAGCCTGATCAAGCGCTGGCACAAGTATTTCCCGCACCATCAGTACGACACCAACTACGGCTTGTCCGAGGGCATCGGGCCTGGCAGCGTTCACTTGGGCGTCGAGAACGCCGATCATGTTGGCGCCATCGGCGTTCCCGGCTACGGCTGGGAAGCCGAGGTCCGCATGGGTGACGGCACGCCTGTCTCGCCTGGCGATGGCAATGTGGGCGAGCTTTGCCTGCGCGGCAGCGGCCTTATGGAGTGCTACTACAAGAACCCCGAGGCCACGGCTGATGTCTTGCGTGATGGCTGGTTGTACACCGGTGACATGGCCGAGATCGATGTCGACGGCTTCATCTGGCTGGTCGATCGCAAGAAGGACGTCATCATCACTGGCGGCGAGAACTTGTACCCGGTCCAGATCGAGGACTTCATTCACGCCAACGACGCGGTGAAGGACGTGGCGGTCATCGGCTTGCCTGACGATCGTTTGGGCGAGATCGCGTGCGCCGTGGTCGAACTGAAACCCGGCGTAACGTGCACCGAAGACGAGTTGCGTGATTACTGCGCGAAGCTGCCGCGCTACAAGCGTCCGCGCAAGTACATCTTCGCCGATGTGCCGCGCAACGCCACCGGGAAGATCGATAAGCCCCTTCTGCGTGAGCGCTATGGCTCGGCAAAGCTTGTCGCCAAAGAGAGCACCAACTAAACACCTCTGAAAGAATCGCAAGGCGCGCTGCAGACACCCTTGCAGTGCGCCTTGTTTTTTGCGATGGGATCGCATCGAGGAAGTTCGAGAAGAAAGAAGTAGACATACGCCAATGATGATCAGGAAAGCGACGGAAGACGATTTCGAGGCCATTCGAGCCATTTACAACTACGAGGTTGAAACTGCTTGCAATAATTTCGCCATTCACCCAGTTGATGCCGAGACGTGGGCCGGGCACATGGCGGAGTACAACAAACCTGGCGGCAACCATCCTTTAATCGTCGCCGACGACGGGGAGAGCGTGTGCGGTTACGCAAGCCTGTCGTCGTTTCGCAGCAAGGGCGGGTATGCGCCCGCCGTTGAGCTCTCGATTTACATTTCGCCTGATCACAGGGGTCGGGGGATTGGCGGAAAGCTGATGACCGCCATCATTGACGAAGCGCGTGCGAACCAGGACACGCATGCGGTGATCTCGGTCATCACCGAGGGCAATCAGGCAAGCGTCGCCCTGCACGAGAAGTTCGGCTTCGAGTACTGCGGCTCTATGAAGGAGATTGCCTTCAAGCACGGGGCTTACCGCGACATGTCTTTCTACGAGCTGCTGGTTTAGCTCGTTGGCTTTCTGTTGCGGATCGCCCATCCGCAATACCGACTATGCGAAATTTTACGGACGGGCGTGGGGTTCAGGGCGCGTCGGGCGCGATTCTCACTATAATGGGAACATTCGACAGCGGAAGATCGGCAAACTGCGCTGAACAGGGGTTTCGAAAAATGAACCTCGATTTGGCCGCACGCCGGGAAAGACAAGAGATCACATGAAAGCTTACAATCCGCACGAGATCGAGCCGCGTTGGCAGAATGCGTGGGAAGAGTCGGGCATCAACAAGGTGCGTGAGGGCGACGACCGTCCTAAAAAGTACGTCCTCGAGATGTTCCCGTACCCTTCGGGCGACATCCACATGGGCCATGTCCGCAACTACACCATCGGCGACGTCATTGCGCGCTATAGCCGCATGCAGGGCTTCGACGTGCTTCATCCCATGGGCTGGGACGCGTTCGGCCTTCCTGCCGAGAACGCGGCTATCAAACATCACAGCCATCCCGCAAAGTGGACGTACGCCAATATCGAGACGCAGAAGGCCAGCTTCAAGCGCATGGGCTTCTCGTACGACTGGGACCGTACCGTTGTTGCTTGCGACCCCGAGTATTATCGCTGGGGCCAGTGGATTTTCGAGCAGTTCTGGAAGCGCGGTTTGGTCGAGCGCCGCAACTCGCCGGTGAATTGGTGCCCCAGCTGCGGCACTGTTCTTGCCAACGAGCAGGTCACCGAGGGCCGCTGCTGGCGTTGCGACAGCGAGGTCGAAAAGCGCGATCTTACGCAGTGGTACTTCAAGATCACCGATTATGCGCAGGAACTTCTGGACGACCTCGATCAGCTTGAGGGCTGGCCGGAGCGCGTCAAGCAGCAGCAGGCCAATTGGATCGGTCGTTCCGAAGGCGCTGAGGTCACGTTCACCTTGTGCGACGCCGACGGTTCCGTTCCGCAAGAGCCTACTGAAGATCAGCTGATCACCGTGTTCACCACGCGTGCCGACACGCTGTTCGGTTGCAGCTTCTTCCTGCTTGCCCCCGAAAGCAAGATCCTTGCCGACCTGGTCAAGGGCACGCAGTATGAAGAAGCCGTCATGGAGGTAGTCGAGAACGCCAAGAAGATCACCGCGGTCGAGCGTGCTCAGGGTAACAAGGAAAAGCATGGTGCGTTCACCGGCCGTTACGTTGTGAACCCGGTCAACGGCGAGAAGGTGCCCGTTTGGGTTGCCGACTACATCGTCGCCGACTACGGTACCGGCGCGGTCATGGCCGTTCCTTGCGGTGACCAGCGTGACTTCGAGTTCGCCAAGAAGTACGACCTGCCCATCATCCCCATCATTTTGGGCGACGATGACCCGCTGTACGAGCAGCTGAAGGACGAGCAGAATCGTGTCGTCACCAGCGTCGATTGGGAGCAGGCCATGGAGGCCGAGGGCCGTCTGGTCCAGTCCGGCCGCTTCACCGGCCTTACGGGCGGCAAGCATTCCGAGGGCGAGGATGCCGTTGTGGCTTATCTCGAGGAGATCGGCCGCGGCCATAGGCAGGTCATGTTCCGTCTGCGCGACTGGCTCATCAGCCGCCAGCGTTACTGGGGCAACCCCATCCCAGCCATTTATTGCGACGACTGCGGCGTCGTGCCCGTTCCCGAGGAAGACCTGCCGGTTCTTCTTCCCGAGGACATCGACCTTGCCGCTGGCGAGACGCTGGCCACGCACGAGGGCTTCGTGAACTGCACGTGCCCGAAATGCGGCAAGCCCGCTCGTCGCGAGACCGACACCATGGACACGTTCACGTGCTCCAGCTGGTACTACATGCGCTATACCGATCCGCACAACGAGCAGGCGCCTTTCGACAGCGCCAAGGCAAACGCCTGGATGCCCGTTGACAAGTACATCGGCGGCATCGAGCACGCCATCCTGCATTTGCTGTACAGCCGTTTCTTCACCAAGGTGCTGCGTGACGAAGGCATGCTTGAATGCGACGAGCCCTTCAAGAACCTTCTGTGCCAGGGCATGGTTCTTGACGAGCACGGCGACGTCATGTCCAAGTCCAAGGGCAACGTCATCGCTCCCGAGGACATGATCGCTGCTTATGGCGCCGACGCTGTTCGCGCGTACATCCTGTTCATGGCTCCGCCCGACAAGGAACTGCTGTGGAACGAGGACGGCCTGGCCGGTATGTACAAGTTCCTGAACCGTTTGTGGCGCGTCGTGAACGATCTGGTTGGCAAGGCCGACGAGGAAACCCTGTTCCAGGCCGGTGCCGATTCCGCTCAGGTCGCCGAGGCTGCAAAGGTTCTGAAACGCGAGCGTCATCGCATCGTCGAGAAGGTTGCGAATGACTTCGATCGCGACAACTTCAACACCGCCATCGCCGCCATCATGGAGTTGGTCAATGCCGCAGGCGATTACCTGCGTGTTGCGTCCGCTGACGACCGTGATGCCCAGTTCTCGCGCGAGATCGCCGATGTTCTGGTGAAGCTTATCGCTCCTATTGCGCCTCATTTCGCCGAGGAACTGTGGTCCGACGTTCTTGAAGGCGCGGGCTTCATCAGCGAGCAGGCTTGGCCCACGTTCGATCCCGAGCAGGCAAAGGCCGATGAGGTTGAGCTGGCTGTTCAGGTGAACGGCAAGGTCAAGATGCACATCAAGGTTGCAGCCGACGCTTCGAAGGACGAGATCCAGGACGAGGCCATGAAGATCATGGGCGACTCGCTTGACGGTAAGGAGATCAAGAAGGTCATCATCGTCCCCAGTCGTTTGGTCAACATCGTTGTGAAATAACAGTCGGTTTACCGTGATCTGCGGCGTTGCATGTAAAGGCGCCGTCAATGCGTTCGGCAGGTCGTATGGAATTGCATTCCCATCGGCCTGCCGAACCGTATAATGAACCGAAGACGCGCAGCCGAATGCGCTACACCCCGCAAGGAGGCACTATATGAAAATCTTCGGATTGGGCATGCCCGAACTCATCATCATCCTGGTTGTCATTCTGCTTATCTTCGGCCCGAAGAACCTTCCAAAGCTTGGTAAGGCCATGGGCTCTGGCATCAAGAACCTGCGCTCCGGCATGAAGGAGGGCGCCGAGGAGGCTGCTCAACAGGAAGAGGCCGTGAAGGTCGAGGTCGAGGAAGCCGAGGAGGCCCCCAAGAAGGTCAAGAAGGTCGTTAAGAAGGCCGAACCTGTCGAAGACGACGTCGAGGAAGTTGAAGAAGTCGCTCAGGAAGAGGTTGCCGAGGAAGTTGAAGAGGCAACCAAGTAGTCTTTTTCAACCGAGAGGCATCTTGCAATGGAAAACCCGCCTGATCGCGTAGTTTGCGCCGATCGGGCGGGTTTCTTATTTGCTGCGTGGGACGCGTTTATCTGTGGCACGCGGCTTTGGTGCATGTTGCCGCAGGGGAAGGGTACTGTTTGTGCCCGTTGCGGCGAACGTAAACGGCGGCAGGCACGCTACCCTGCAAGCCTTCCCGTTAGATACGGTGGTCGTTCGTCACGTCGCCCGATTGTGCAAGGCTAACGGGTTCACCTAAGATCGCGCTGGTCTTTTTTGCCAGCGTGTAGATGAAGTCCTTGGTGCGCGCAGGGATCTCGCGCAGGTCATAGTAGCCCTGATTTGCGTATGGGCCGCCGTTCGACGGCACGCCCACAGCATCGATTCCCAAGCCGCGCGCAGAATACAGGGCGCGGGGCAGGTGGTAAGACTGCGTGACGATGATGAGCGAGGAGCAGTTGAAGATATAGCGCGCGCGATACGAGCTGTCGTAGGTTGAATAGCCCGCGCGGTCGCAGAAGATCGCCGAGCTGGGAATGCCAAGTCTGATCAGATATTCCTTCATGGCTGCGGGTTCGTTGTACGAGGTTTGGCGCCCGTCGCCGCTGACGATGATCCGCGGTGCGTCGCCGGCGAAGTAAAGGCGAGCGGCCTCGTTCAGACGGTCCTGCAGGATACCCGAGGGCGTGCCGTCGGCGTAAACCGACGCGCCCAAAACCAAGATGGCGTCCGACTTGTGGGTCAGCGTGGCGTCGTCCTCGCTGATAATGCTTGACTTCGTGGAAATGAGCACGACAAGATTCGTGATGACGATGAACAACGCCACCGCGACCACGCAAGCAAAGGCGAATGCGAACATACCGCGCACTATGGCGATTCCTTTCCGTATCATGCTTGAAAGCATAACAAAGCCCCTCGAGCCGGATGTTTCGAGGGGCTTATCTTCGCGGAATCAGAAGGCTTGCTTCACCTAAGCACTACAGGTGTCGCTGCAGCAGTCGCAGGGCTTCGGAACGATCTTCTCGATGACCTCGCGGTTGCTGATTTGCTGCAGGAACCACTGCTCCTCGGAGGTAAGGCGCGCGTTCACATTGGTGATGACGTTGAGCGGGCGCTCGAGACGGCAGTTCTTGATGCGCAGCGTTGACAGGCGCTTCAGGCGGCATTCTTCCTGAATGGTGAGTTCCGACAGGATGGAAACGCCAAGACCCGCCATGACGGCCTCTTTGATGGATTGAGTGGAGTTCAGCTCCATGATGGTGTTGATTTTCTTTGGATCGAAGTCGCATGCGGAAAGGGCATCTTCCATGACCTTGCGTGTACCCGAGCCCTTCTCGCGCGAGATGAACTTCTCCTGAACGAATTCGTCGTAATCGATTTCGCCCATGCCCGCCCAACGATGGTGAAACGGGACGATGACGACAAGCTCGTCGGCCCAGAACTGATGGGCTTCGATGTCCTCGGAATCGCTGACGGGGCCCTCGATAAGTCCGATGCCCAGTTTGCTTTCGACAACGCCCTGCTCGACGGCCTTGGTGTTGGCGATGTTGACGTTGAACTTGGGCGATGAGTTGTCGGCGTGGGTGAGGCTCATCATGTGGGGGAGAAGGTACTCGCCAATGGTGAGGGTTGCCCCGACGTGGACAATGCGGCCTTCGCGCTCGGCGTATTCGCGGATGCTGTCCTTTGCTTGCTCGACTGCGCGCAGCGCGATGACTACCTGGTCGTACAGGATCTTGCCGAAAACAGTAAGGGTGACGCCGCGGTTAGTGCGCGAGAAAAGCTGTGCGCCGTACTCGTGCTCGAGGTTTTGGATTTGGACGCTGACGCTGGGTTGGCTGATGAACAGGCGTTTCGATGCCTGAGTGATGCTGCCGGTGTCGGCAACCTCTTTGAATACGGTAAATTGCTCGATAGAACTCATTGAACCGCACTTCGCTTTCTCGCAGGGAGGCGTGTCTGTGCCGACTCCTCAATGGCTCGGACGCTCTTCCGAAAGATACGCAAAGCCCATGTGCTTTTCGCTATGCCTTTGGAGGGGCGATGAAGCCCGATTCAAGAGGCATTAGAAAACCTTATGGGTATAAAAGTATCTTATCACAGTGGCTGTTAATCGCGTATCACTATCAGGGTCATTTCTGGGAATTGCTTACGATTTGCTCACAAAGCTGGGGATATGCGGTTCGTGCGCTGAACGTGGCTTATGTGCCTTTACGTGCCGCATAGCCGCCGTTTATGGTGCGATTATCGATTTGCATTTTACAGTGGCGCGTCATATCCGTACTTTATTGTTAGCTGTATTATGGTTGAATACGCATTTTGCGTGTTTACAAGGCAACTGGTGGAAGAAAGAGAGAGGTTCCGCCAAGGAACCAAGGGGGGTTCGCATGAATACATTGGTATTCGTCTTTGTGCTCGTAGCGCTTATCGGCTTCCTCGCCCTGAGCGCCGCGAAGTTCGCAAAGTACGCTAAGTGGTCCACTCATTCTCGTTTCGATCTGTACCCCATTCCCAAGGAATCTGGGCGCGGGGTTTACGGCGGATCGTTCTACGAGGAAGACGAGTGGTGGACCAAGGAGCGCAAGGTCGATCACGCTGCCGAGATGATCGACGTCATGAAGGAAATGATCTTCATCCGCAAGCTGTTCATCAGCCAGCGCGGCATGTGGGTCCCTTCGTTCATGTTCCACTTCGGCATCTACATCATGCTCGCATGGTCTTTCTGCCTTTTCATTCCGGCTTTCTGGCCCATCGACTGGGTTGTCGCCGTCATGAGCTTCGTCGGCATCCTGGGCTTCGCCATGACCACCATCGGCGCTGCTATCCTGCTCATCCAGCGCATCACCCGTGAGGATCTTCGCGTGTTCACCACGCCTGAGGAGTACTTCAACCTCATCGCTATCCTGGTCGTTCTGATCACCGGCATTTACTGCTGGATGAACTACGACGTGTTCACGGTTGCGCATCAGGTCCTTACCCTTGATGCTGCCAACATCGCACCTATCGTCCTGGTTCACCTGGTGCTCATGGGCGCCCTCATGATCTACATCCCCATCAGCAAGATGGGCCATTACGCTGGCAAGTTCTTCTGCTTCCGCTCGGTCTTCTGGGATAACAACCCCAACATGGTTGGTTCCGCAACCGAGAAGAAGATGAAGGCCGCTGCTGCCCAGCCGGTCACCACCAAGTGGTCCGCGCCGCACTGCCAGCCCGCCCCGGCTAAAGATTCGGAGGAGTAGTCAATGTCCGTCAACACCAAGCACCTTCGTCCTCGCGACATTTCCAAGAAGGTTGACATCCTTTCGCCGGTCGACGACCTGAAGCCGTTGCCCGCACCGTACGACACCAACGGCCTCGAGCCCGACTGGAAGCCCATGAAGGAAGAGTGGGCCAAGGAGCACTGCGCATCGCTCGACGGCTTCATCGCTCTTGACGGCCTTAAGCGTCCCGAGACCAAAGAGGAAGAGCAGGCTTTCGTCAAAAGCTTCCTGAGCGGCCTCGAGAAGCTCTTCCAGGATTCCAACAAGAACGCCATCCAGCCCCTTATGCTGAACATGGAGTTCTGCGCGAAGTGCAACACCTGCTCTTCTGCATGCCATATCTACGAGGCAAGCAACGGCGACGAGATCTATCGCCCCAGCTACCGCGTTGACGTTCTTCGTCGCATCTATAAGCGCTACTTCACCAAGTCCGGTAAGCTGCTGGGCAGCTTCGTTGGCGCCGACATCGATCTCGACTGGGAGACCGTTGCTCGTCTTGGCGAGATGTCTTATCGCTGCAACGTTTGCCGTCGCTGCGCTCAGACCTGCCCCATGGGCCTGGACAACGGCCTTGCCGCTCGCGAGATCCGCAAGATCTTCTCGCAGGAAATGGGCATCGCTCCGTCGCCCGTGCACAAGGACGGCACTGAGCTTCAGCTCAAGGTCGGCTCCACCACTCGCATGACCCCTGCTGCATTCAGGGACAACGTCGAGTTCCTTCAGGAGGACATGGAGGATCTGACCGGTCGTAAGATCGAGTTCCCCATCGACAAGGAAGGCGCCGACGTTCTGCTCATGCACAACGCAGGCGAGTTCATTGCATGGCCCGAGAACCCCACTTCGTTCGCAATCCTGCTGAACGAGGCCGGCGTCAACTGGACCCTCAGCTCCGAGCTCATGGGCTACGACGGCGTTAACTACGGCGTGTGGTACGACGACATCCAGGCTAAGAAGATCGTCACCAGGCAGTACGAGATCGCCAAGAAACTTGGCGTCAAGCGCATCGTCATCGGCGAGTGCGGCCACATGCACAAGAGCCTTGCCATCAGCGGCGACCGTATGGCCAACCCCGAGGATCATCCCCCGGTAGAGAGCTTCCTGCCCCTTATGGCGCAGCTGGTTCGCGACGGCAAGCTCAAGTTCGACCCCAGCAAGAACAACTTCCCGGTCACGCTGCATGACCCCTGCAACATCGTTCGCCAGATGGGCATCGTCGAGCCTCAGCGCGAGATCCTGCGTGCTATTGCTCCGCAGTTCCGCGAGATGACCCCGCACGGCGTCGACAACTACTGCTGCGGCGGCGGCTCCGGCTTCGCCATCATGCACTCTTACAACTTCTCTGATTTCAAGAACAAGATCAGCGCACGTAAGAAGTTCGAGCAGATCATCAACGCCTTCGGCGACGAGTTCGAGAACCCGGATATCCCCAAGTTCGTTTGCGCTCCGTGCTCGAATTGTAAGGGCACCATCCGCGATATTCTGGGCGTTTACAAGGCAACCGCCAAGTACAACGTTCAGTACGGCGGCCTTGTCGACCTTATGGTCAACGGTCTGGTCTCCACCGAGACTCCGTACCTCGAGTTCCTGCAGGATTAGGCCGCGGGATTGCGTTTTGGCGTAGCCAAACCGCAAGAGCCGCGTAGCCCAAAAGGTTAGGCCGCGGGATTGCGTTTTGGCGCAGCCAAACCGCGAGAGCCGCGTAGCCGCTCGGATCGTAGAGTTTAGTCTGCAATCAACGGATCCCGCATCTGCAAAGCAGGTGCGGGATTCTTGCATTCATAGGGGGGGCACGCAGCTTAAACCGGTGAAGCATGGCCGGCGTACTCATGCAACCCTAAGAGTGATTCAAGTTGCTGAAAAGCGACGCCGTGAAGTGTGTAATGTAGGTTATAATCACCTTTGATTGCGGTTATTACGAAATACTATGCTGTGATTAACCTACCTGCGAATGAGCGCTCTGAACAGGTGCTAACATTCGCAATGGGTTGGATTGATACCAAGATTAAACTTGGATAT
>URZP01000035.1 GCA_900552365.1 uncultured Coriobacteriaceae bacterium | reverse complement strand
GCTACCTGACCATATGCACCAATTGCGATGCGAGTTGATAGTTTATCGGAAAGCACTGCATCGGTCAAGCACTAATTGCAGTTTTGTGAACGCGATTTCCCATTTCACCGAAATCCGTCGCTTTGAACCTCATCGCCGCAGTTCACGCAAGAGTTTTCCGATTCTACGCCAAACCAAGTGACTGCCACAGAGGCACGCTGGCCAAGCATGCGATCAGATTGATCACCATGAATGCGATATCGAACGACAGCGTGTCCTCATGCTCGCACATATCGTGGCCGGTTGCGCGAAGAATCGGAATGAACACGTTGTTGGTGAAACGCAGGTGCCAAACGTTCGCGGAAGCGCCGCAGACGAACAACGTGACGAACGGATTGATACCCGCAGCAGCCGCAACATCGCCAAGCGCCGCCAGGAAGATGACCTGCGTCGCCGTGGACGAAACAACAACCAAACGAACCAGATACGTCAGGATGCAAACCGCGAACACGTAAACGTAGGGATTTGCGACGATCGGGGCGGCAATAGGCTCCATAACGGTTGCCAGCCACGTGGAAATCCCCAGCTTCGTCAAAAGCGACGCCAGCGAAAGGATGCCGCCGATCAAGATCAACGTGTCCCACGGCATGCGCTCGGTAACGTCCTTCGTGTCAGCCAAACCGATAACCGCCATGATCGCGAAGATACCCACACTTACGATTGCGGCGGATAGACCCACTTTGCTACCGAAGATCCAGCCGATCACAGCAACAACCAGCAATACGACGGTTGTCTTCTCGGCCATGGACATAGGGCCCAATTCTTCAAGCTGCTTTGCCGCGAAACCCTTTTCGCCGGTTGACGCAACGGGCTTGCTTTGTACCTTGTTCGCACCGGAAATGAACAAGATCGCGATGTACGACAGCACGGCAACCACTACGAACCAAATCGCGCAGGCGGTGAACCAGCTGGTCCACGTCCAGTTTGCCTGCTGATCGGCGGGGAGCATGCCAATGGTGATCAGGACGGGCGCTGCACCGGTCATGAATGCAAATCCCAAAATGCCCGCAGTCACCCAAACGGCCAGGAACATACCCGTTGCCTGCTTGCTGCTGCGCTCGTAACCAAGGGCCTTGCTAGCAGCGGCCGCGATAGGCGAAAGAATGACGCCCTTGCCGATAAGCGCCGGGATGAAGGGCGACACGACCAAACCAGTAGCATAGAAGGCGGTCATCTGACCTCGGTAGGTTTCGGGGAACAAGCGAAGAACCCAAAACGCCAGACGCTTCACCAGGCCCGTTTTCGCGATAACCGTCGAAATACCGAACGCGCCGAACAATACCCAGATGGTGCCGTCGGCAAACGAGGAGAACACATCGCCGAACTTCGCCAAGCCGAACACGACATACGCCGTCAAGCACGCCAGAAAGGCAGCCCAGTCAGGCACAGCACGAAGAACAAGCCATGCAACGACGCAAACGAAAATGCCAGCGTAGATCATCGCCGGTTGAGTCAACCCCTCCGGCGCGGGGACAACGCCGATGATCAGGGCAACGATCATCGGGATCACTATCTTCAAAGCCCTTTTCACAGTACCACTCACGAGAAATGGCCTCCTCTGTCTTTCTCTCCCATGCTGGCGTGATTTTAGCAAACTCTAACTTTTATCTTCCGCGCTTCCCTGAACTGTAACTTTTCTTAATCAGCTAATAACAATGGATCACGTTCAGAAGCATCGCGCAGGCGCACAAAAGAAGATTCAGCATTATCGCTGAAGCGTTCATTCGGCGCCCATTGCTATTCGATCACCTATGCCGCCTATGCCTATATATGCGCCAGGTGGAATTTCGCGTACAAAAAAGGCGCGACCCGTGAGGGACGCGCCTTCAACAGAAGGGGTCGAATTATATCAGACCAAGCATCTGCCAAACCGGAACGCTTGCGAGGCAACCAATCATGTTGATGACCATGTAAGCATAGTTGAACGGCATGGTGTCTTCGTGCTCGCACATCTCACCGTTCTGAACACCAAGCAGCGGGATGAACTCGTTGTTGGTGAACTTGAGGTGCCAAACCGCGGTGGAGCAGAGGCAGACGAACAGGGTGACGTACTCGCTGATGCCGCAAGCTGCGGCGACGGAACCAAGAGCAGCCAGGAAAATAACCTGCGTTGCGGTAGAGGAAACAACAACCAGACGGACGAGGTACGTAAGGATGCAGACAGCTGCAACGTAAACGTAGGGGTTGGAAACGATCGGAGCGGCAACAGGAGCCATGACGCCAGCGATCCAACCGGCAATGCCGAGCTGAGTCAGCAGGGAAGCCAGGGACAGGATGCCGCCGATGAAGATTGCGGTGTCCCAAGGAATGTTGCTGGTGAGGTCCTTGGTGTCGACCAAACCGATGACAGCCATGATGGCGAAAACGCCGACCGAGATGATCGGAGCGCCCAAACCGATCTTGCCACCGAAGATCCAGCCAAGAATGGCGATAAGGACCAAGATACCGGTGATCTTCTCGGCGTTGGACATGGGGCCCATTTCCTTGAGCTGCTTCTTGGCGAAGCCCTTCTCGAAGCTGGTCTGCTCGAGAGCTTCCTTATCGCCCTTCTTGGGACCGTAAAGAGCAAGGATGACGACATAGGACAGAACAGCGACGACGATCAGCCAAACGGCGCAAGCACCGAGCCAGCTCATCCACGTCCAGTTAGCCTGCTGCTCGGCAGGGAGCATGCCAATGAGGATCATGACCGGGGCAGCACCGGTAAGGAATGCGTAACCCAAAATGCCGGTGGTTACCCAGACGGCCAGGAAGATACCGGTTGCAGCCTTGCTGCGAGCGGCGTAACCAAGCGACTTGGTTGCGGAAGCGGCGATGGGGGTGACCATGACGCCCTTGCCGATCTTCGCAGGGATCCACGGGGTGATGGCGAAGCCTGCAACGAAGAATGCGGTCAGCTGACCCTTGTAGTTCTCGGGGAACAGGGACAGGATAGCGAAAGCCAAACGCCTAACCAGACCGGTCTTCACCAGAGCGCAGGTCATGCCGAATGCGCCGATGAGCAGCCATACGGTGGAGTCAGCGAAGGGCGCGAAAACCACGCCGAACTTAGCAACATTGAACACCACATATGCGGAAATGCATGCAAGGAAGGCAGCCCAGTCGGGAACTGCGCCAAGCATGAGCCACACAACGACGCACTCAAAGATACCCAGATAGGTCATCGCTTCTTTGGTCAGCCCTTCAGGCGGCTGAATCATAGCGATGATCACGCCAACGATCGCCGGGATAGCGATTTTGAGCGCTTTCTTCACTCCTTCATTCATATTTCTTTCTCCTTTATCGGTTTTTCCAACAGTTTGTAGTTCCGTCGGTTTCCCTATCGTGATAAATATATCAAGGAAAGAGTTTTTGTGTCATACAAGTTACGGTTATTTCGTTTTTCTATGGCTGTTCTTGTATCTTTTAGAAAGCGCCAATATCGGTAGATACTGGACGGCCCACATCCAACGCGAAACAACCACCAATCCAACGCTCAATGCGCTTGCTTCGCATTGGTTTCCGAACGGCAAGGTCGCAACTTATGAAGATCACGGTCCAACAACTCAGATACCTGCTGAAAGCCGCCGAGATCGGCTCGATCTCGAACGCCGCGAAGGAACTGTCCATCGCACACGGAACCATTTCTGAGGCTATCAGCCAAGTCGAAAAAGAACTTGGCTTCGAGGTTTTCACCCGCAGCAAGCAGGGCATCACCCCTACCGAAAAGGGCATCGAGGCTTTGGCGTATGCGCGTCGCGTCACCGAGAGCATGAATGCGTTCGAGGACCACTACAGCAGCCACTCGTCTCGCATTGGTCGTTTCGCTGTCTCAACGCAGGAATTCAAATTCGTTATTGCCGCATACAACCAGGTCACAAACACGCTTGACCCGTGCCGTTACGAATTCGCCGTGAACCTCAGGCAATTCTTCAAGCCTGCAGACGATGTGTATGCGGGTATCAGCGATATCGGGGTCATGTTCGTCATGAAAGAGAACGAGCAGCTTCTTTACGACCGTCTTGAAGAGAAGGGACTCGAATTCCATCCTCTGTTCAAGGCGAACTTCTGGGCCTATCTAGATCGCAATCACCCGCTGGGCGATCGCGAAACCGTCTCGCTGAAAGAACTTTCCGCATATCCCGAATTCTCGTTCGAGAACTTCCGCCATATGAAAATGACCGGTCGTTCGCAGCTCACCACACCGTCTAACTTGCGCGGGCGCAACACCATCGCGCCTGATGATCTTGCGCATCCCGACCTGATCTCGCAGATCGCCGAAATCGATGGGTTTGCACTTTGGGTGAACCTCTTCCCGAATCATGCCCCCTACGAGCGCACGGTCATCATCCCGCTGAAGGAAGAGAAGTGGATGAAGATCGGCTACGTCATCCAAAAGGGACGCGAGCTCAACGAGGTCGAGCAGCGCTTCGTCGACCTGATGAAGACGTACGACCCCGCACTGCGCAACTAATACCCGCACCCCATCGCAAGCGACAGCGCAAGCATAGAATCAAACGGAAGCGCGGCGGGGGCTAAGCAAAAGCACGGCGCAGCTGTTAGGCGCAGGGCTTGCCGGCACCGAACAGAAGCTCGCGCTCCTCGTTCGGCAAAGCCGCACGAGCCTGATCGCGCAGGTTGTTCACGCCGATGAAGAACTGCCTCATCATGGCAACCACCAGATAGCGGCCCTTCTTGGTAAGCGTGATCTCAAACTCGTTGTCCTTGTCGATGGCGCCGACGGACTTCATGAACATCATTTCCATCGGCAGGCCGTTCTCAACCGTGCAACCGAAATCGCGCTCCCACTGCTTCTTGTCCAGGCGCAGGCCGAACAGCTGCATCAGGAAACGATAACGCATGCGATCATGCAGGTTGAAATCGGTCTTGCCCATCAGAGACATGCGGCCGCTTTCGATTGCTTTGTTGTACTCCTTCACCGAGAACGTGTTCACGTACAGGCTGGAACCCAGATACGTGATGCCACCGGAGCCGATTGCGGGGTATTCCTCGTACTCAACCACGTACTCGTCGATCATCTGATTCTTGGAAGCCGTAGCGGCTGCCGCAGGAGTCAGGGCGCCGTTGTCGTAGTCGAAACGGTTGTACGTCCAGGCGCTGCTATGCGTGAACAGCGGATGAATGCCGCCGGTCAGCAGCTCGTCAATAACCTCGTACAGGCGCTGCTCGCGGTTGTAATCAACCTTGCCAACCGTGCGGGCAAGCGAGCGCTCGACGGAAGGCGAGGCCATCAGCGGGTAGAACGTGGTCTGCGTCGCACCCGATTCGACGATCTTCTCGATGTCGTTGATCAGCATTTCCTCGGTCTGAGCCGGGAAGTTGAAGATCATATCGACATTCATCGAGGTGAAGTAGGGCACGGCAGTTTTGATGCGCTCAAGGATTTCTTCAGCGCTGCCGTACTTGTCAAAACGGTCCATCTGCTTAAGCAAACCGTTGTCAAAACTCTGAACGCCAACGCTCAAACGCTGGACGCGGCCCTTCAGCTTGTCCAAGTACTCGGGCGTAAGGTGGTTGGGGTTAGTCTCGCTGGAAACCTCTTCGATCGAGAAGCTCTCACGAGCCATATCGATGATGTCGCACAGCTCATCGATCATGATAGTGGGCGTGCCGCCGCCGATGTACAGGCTCTTGAAGTCGTACCCCAAGTCCTTCAGCATCAGCATTTCCTTCTTCATGTTCTTGAAGTAAGGAATGGCACGATCCTCGCTGAACGGGAAGCGATTGAACGAGCAATACGGGCAGAGACGCTCACAGAAGGGCACATGCATGTACAACATATACTCCTTGCCGGGGGTGGGCCCGGGAAGAGCCGTCTCGGTCGTGGGATTGATTTTCAAGTAGTTTTTCGAGGCCTCACGAACGGCCGTGCTGATCAAACGCTCCGAAATCATCGTTGGCTAATCCTCCGTAGAATTGCCTTCCATTGCCTTCATTGCCTTAAGGCCGATGTCCTGGCGATACTGCTTACCCTCGAAATTAATGAGATCGCAAGCACGATATGCAAGGTCACGCGCCTCTTCGAACGTATCGCCCATGGCGACGACGTTCAGGACACGGCCGCCGGAAGTAATGAGCTCGCCGTCGGCGTTCACCTTGGTGCCCGCATGGAACACGGTGACGCCATCGAGGTCGTTGGCATCCTCGACACCAAGAACAACCTTGCCCTTCTCGTAAGCGCGGGGGTAACCCTCGCTAGCAAGAACGACGCCGCAAGCCCACTGATCAGACCACTCAAGCTCGACATCTTCGGGACGACCTTCTGCAACAGCCATCATGACGTCCACCAGATCGCTCTTCAAACGGGGAAGGACCACCTGGGTTTCCGGATCGCCGAAGCGGGCATTGAACTCAAGCAGCTTCGGACCCTGCGGGGTAAGCATGAAACCACCGTACAGAACACCGCGATAGTCGTTATCGAACTCCTGAGCGGTAGCTGCAGCCGCGCGCTCCATGATGTCGCGCATGGCATTGAGCTGATCGGGGGTGACGATGGGAACAGGCGAGTAAGCGCCCATGCCGCCGGTGTTGGGACCCAAGTCGCCGTCGAACGCGCGCTTGTGATCCTGGGCGGTGGACATGCAATGGGCCTTGCCAGCCGAAACAAATGCGAAAAGCGAGCACTCGGGGCCGGTCAGGCACTCCTCGATGACAACAGTGGAACCGGCCTCGCCGAAAGCGCCGGCGAAACACTCGCGGACGGCATCTTCTGCAGCCTCTTCGCTGTCGGCGACGACGACGCCCTTGCCGGCAGCAAGACCGTCGGCCTTGATGACGATGGGCGCGCCGACTTCGCGAACGTACGCCAGGGCAGATTCCTCGTCGGTGAATACACCGTACTTGGCAGTTGGAAGATCGTAGCGCTCCATGAATGCCTTGCTAAAGGCTTTGCTGCCCTCAAGCTGAGCGCCCTGAGCATCGGGGCCGAACACCGCAACGCCGGCTGCGCGCAGAACATCTGCGACGCCCGCGACAAGCGGAGCCTCGGGACCGATGACAACCAGGTCGATGGCGTTCTGCTGAGCGAACTCCAAAACAGCCTGACCGTCGTTGGCATCAAGGGCGGGGACGTTCTGAGCGATATCCGACGTGCCGCCGTTGCCGGGAGCAACGTACAGGTTCTGGGTTTTCGGGGACTGCGCAAGCGCCCAAGTGATGACGTGCTCGCGGCCGCCGCCGCCCAAGACCAGGATGTTCATTTAATTAGTCCTCCTCGCGATACCAGCTGCGCATGATGGTCTGATCACGATCGGGGCCGACGGCCACGATGCTGATGCGCGCACCGGTAAGTTCTTCAAGATGCTCAACGTACTTGCGTGCGTTTTCGGGAAGTTCTTCGAAGTTGCGGCAACCCGTGATGTCGACGCCCTTCCAACCAGGCAGTTCTTCGTAGATGGGCTTCGCATGGAACAGAACGCTCTGCTGCATGGGGAAGTAGTCGTAACGCTTGCCGTCGCATTCGTACGCAACGCACACTTTGATGGTGTCGAACGCGGAAAGAACATCGAGCTTGGTAAGCGCGATATCGGTAAGGCCGTTCACCTCAACCGCGTAGCGGCCGATGACGGCGTCGAACCAACCACAACGACGCTTGCGACCAGTGGTTACGCCATACTCGTGGCCAACCTGGCAAAGCATCTCGCCAGTCTCGGCTTCCTCGCCCACGCCGCCGTCTTCGGCGAACTTCTGCTCGGTGGGGAAAGGACCGCCACCGACGCGGGTGATATAAGCCTTCTCGATGCCAAGCACGCGGTCGATGTGACGCGGGCCGATGCCCGTACCCGTCACAGCGCCGCCGGCGCAGCAGGAAGAAGAGGTGACGTACGGATATGTACCATGGTCAACGTCAAGAAGCGTGCCCTGAGCACCTTCGAACAGGATGTTCTTGCCCTCGCGGACGGCACCGTTCAAAAGCTCGGTGGTCTCGACGATGTAAGGCTTCAGGATACGGGCATAAGGAAGGTACTCCTCGCAGATCTCCTCAACCGTGTAGGTGTGAATGCCATAGATCTTCTCGAGGATGGGGTTCTTCTGAGAAAGAGCAGTCTGAACCTTCAGACGGAAGATCTTCTCGTCAAGAAGGTCCTGCATGCGGATGCCCTTACGAGCGATCTTGTCCTGGTAGCACGGACCAATGCCGCGCTTGGTGGTTCCGATCTTGTTTTCGCCAAGGCTCTTCTCGTCGGCGCCGTCGAGATCCTTGTGGTACGGCATGATGACATGCGCGTCGCACGAGATCTTCAGTGCCTTGCAGGAAATGCCCTCGGCTTCGAGCATTGCCATCTCTTTGATCAGGACGCCGGGATCGATGACCACGCCATTGCCGATGACAGGCGTGCAGTTCTCATACATGACGCCGGACGGCATAAGATGAAGGGCCAGCTTCGTGTCGCCATGGATGACGGTATGACCCGCATTGTTGCCTCCCTGGTAACGTACGACGAAATCGTAGTCGCGGGAGATCAGGTCGGTTACTTTGCCTTTGCCCTCGTCGCCCCACTGAGCGCCAACGAGTACAGTGTTCATGACATGCGTCCTTTCGCTTAAAAGCGGCAAAATGGATTTAACGAACAGCTTTTGATTATATTACAGATCGATCACCGTGCAGGCTGGGTCGGCCATGCCCATCGCTTCTACCACTTCTTCATGACAGGTGAAGACGATGACTTGGCGCGTGCGCGCAAGCTGGGCCAACGCGCGAGCCGCACCTGCACGACGCTGCGAGTCGAAGTTGACCAGAATGTCGTCCGCCAAGATAGGCACCGACTCGCCGACGTTGTCTGCGCACATCAGCAAAGCAATGCGCAACGCCAGGTAAAGCTGCTGGCACGTTCCAAGCGACAGATGCTTGGGATCGCGCTCGTTGCGAGCAGCGTCAGTGGCGATAATCGTGCCTTCCGGCGAAAGAGCGACGCGAATCCACGCGCCGTCAGTCATGAGCGACAGAAGCTCGCCTGCGCGGCGGTACACTTCGGGCTGACTGCGCGACTCCCACTCCTCAACCGCTTTTTCAAGAAGAAAGCGCGTCGTCAGCAGATTAGCAAGGTCGGCCTTGCCATCAGCCATGCGGGTGCGCAACTCTTGATAATGCTGCTTCGCTTCGTCAAGCTCGCGCATATCGTGGGCGCGGGCCAACTGCTCGCCCAATTCGCCATAACGCAAGCCGATCTTTTCAAGCGAGGAAACCATCTCGTCGCGTTGTGCCGACTTACGGGCAACCACCTTGCCGATAGAGGATTCGTCGAGCGGAGTTGTACGCGTAGTCGACGAAACAAGGTTCGCCCACTCCTCATCGGCGATTTCTCCAACCGAGCGGATCAACCTGTTACGTTGCATGTCCAAATCGGACAGAGAATTCTTCGCGTTCGCCAAACTGATCTCATACGACGCGGCCTGCTGAATGTGCAGTTCGTTTTTGGCGCGAAAATCGCGGACTTCGTCAAGAATGGAGCGGGCAACGCGAATGGATCCACCGGCCTGACCGAATCCGTTGCTGGAAAGCCAACGGACGACCTGCTCGTCAACGGCGTCCTTGGCCGCTTTCGCCTGATCGAGCTTCTTCTGATCTTGAAGCATCACCCATTGGGTGTCCTGCAAACGCGAATCCAAGGTCTTCCCATCGCGCTCGGGACGGGCAACCAAGAACACGGCTGCAGCCGCCAGCACCAAGGCGAATAGAATGAGCACTGCGCCCAAAACCGAGAAGGAAAGACTACCGATCACGCGCCCCTGCATGAAAACAGGAACGCCAAGAACAGCGAAAACAACGGGCAGCGCGATTGAAAGAACGATCTTCAAGGTGCGCTGATTCTTTCTGTCGGAAGCTTTCGCCTCGTTGCCTTGCAACTCAGTCAGGGCATCATACGCAGCCACAGATGCAGCGTAGTCGCTCTCCGCGGTTTGCAGCGCGTGGTCGGCGCGCACCTGGCGTTCCGACAAGTCGTCCATCTTCTCGCGCAAAGCACGCTCTTCGACAGGAGTAAGCTCAAGCAGCTCAGGCTCGAAAGCATTCGCGACGCCATCAGGAGCGGTGGCGCGCTGCTGATCACGAGCCTGTTCCTTCAAGTCGGCGAGCTCGTCAAGCAGGATCTCTCGCTGCTCGTCCATCCTTTTCAACTGTGCGCGCTTGCCAACCAAAGCGTCAATCTGCTCGTTGGCGCTAGAGATTCGGCGCGAAAGCTCTTCGCGCTTACCCTCAAGCGCGCGGTACTCGCGCGTCTCCGACTTCAGATGCTCGGTCTCGTCAACCGCACGCTGGATACGCGCGCGGGTCGCCTTCATGTCGTCGGCGATTCGCACAAGAGAATCCGTCGCCGATGCCGCCTTGGATGAATACGCCTGGATTCGATCGTTCACATCCGCAAGGGCATATGTCGGACTTGCTTCGGTTCCCGAACCCGCAGTAAGCAAATGAGACGTGATGTCAGTGGTGTTGCGAAGCGACCTCAACTCGTCAGACGTCAGCAAGAACATCGTGCGGAACGTTTCACGGTCGATGTCGGCCACCACGCTCTGATCGCCGATCAACCCATCGGCGTTGCGAGCGCGGGAAATCACCGTTTCGTTTTCAAGAACAGTTCCCTGAACAGGTGATTCACCGGATGTTTCACGTGAAGTACCTTCGGCAAGGGAGAAATCTCCTGCTTCAAATGCCCCTTCCGGGCGCGCAGCGAACACCAGCGCGCCTGCACGTTCGGCGTAATCGGGCTTGTAGGTGTTTCGATTCGTACGGGCATCTTCCCAACCGAAAAGCAAGCCGCCAACGAACTGCGAGAGGGTGGTCTTACCCGCCTCGTTCTTACCGAAAACAACGTTCATGCCAGGCGCGAAGGGTCCGACGGTTTTGTTGGAGAACGCACCGAAACTGTCGATACGAGCATATTTCAAGAAGCGTTTCATTTAGACGCCTCCATAAGCAGATCGAGTGCAAGATCCTCGGCCGCGTTCACGCATCGCTTTGGGTGCTCAATCACGTCAGCAGGAAGATCCAACCCATGCGCCAAGAACTCCTCGGTAAGATAGCGGTTCAGCTCGGCAGGGGACTTCCTTGCCTGGTCGGCGATTGCCATAAGCGAAGCGGGGAACAGGCCTTCCTTCGCCAAGGCCTTCTTATCGAACGGCGCTGAGGTTTTGTCGATGATCGCGTCACAAAAGAAAACAGGGTAGCTCGCGTTCACGTTCTCGCGAATATCCTCGATCACGCGGCCGCGCGAAAGCGTTTCATGCAAGTCGGTCTTGCCGGTAAGCGTGACGCGAACGCACATCTCTTCGCACTGAGCCTTGCCATTCGCGCCGAACATCTCTTTCAAAATGGCCGAGGTAACATCGGCGACTGTCAAGCACTCCGAAACGTCCACCTTCCGCTTTTCCCATACCACGCTTGCTGTAGGGCTGAAGCGCAGTTGGGGATCCTTCTTTTCCTCCAAAGTAACCAAATAGCACCCACGAGAACCATCCTCGTTGATGTCGCGACCCTGTACGTCGCCCGAGAACACCACGCGCGGGTCCTTCAGCGATGGATACGCCTGGCGCCTATGAATGTGGCCGCAAGCCCAGTAATCGACGCCGCGGTCAAGCAACGACGCCGGTTTCACCGGAGCTTTGAAATCTTTATCGAGACCCGTATGAATGACGCCCACCATGAACGGAGCTTTGTCAATTGCCTTCAGGTCGGCTTCGAGCTTTTGGTCAGATTGGGCATGTGCGCCGCGCGTCGCATCGGCTCCTGCGGTGAATTGACGCTTAAGTGCTAAGACGGCTTCCTCACGAGAGATCCCCTCCGAGATGTCACGGTCTTCGGGCCATGTTTGATTGAAGAAGCTGCGACCGCCCAGCAAGCACAGCGGCTTGCCATTGCGCGAGTACGCCGCAAACGTCGGCGACTCGGCGCCGAACATCACCGTATTCGGCGGGAATTCAACGAAGTCCCTGCTCCACGAGGTATACGGGTCGTGATTGCCCGTTACCAGATACACAGGGATATCGGCCTCGTTCAAACGCTGAAGACCCTTGAAGAAGCCCATGTAGTCGCCGTATGAAGCACGCGCCGTGTCGAAAACGTCGCCGGCGATGATGACGAAATCAACCTCGTTGTCTATCGCGGCGTCGATGACGCGGGCGTATGCTTCCATGATCGCGCGCTCAAGGCGTTTCGACCATGCCGGTGAAAGCGATCTTAAGCCGCGGAAGGGCGCACCTATATGAAGGTCCGCCGCATGAATGAATGTCACTTGTTTAGCCATAGCTTCAGTTTAGCGCGTATGAGGCAATCGCGGGGAGACAAGGACGACGTTGGCTGCTCGTCGACGCGCAAAAAGACATCGGGGGCACGTGATGAAGACGCACCCCCAACTAAACAAACGATTGAAATAACTTCCCGGCGGCTGATATGCCCTAGTACGGAACGCGCGAGTCGTCCGCATAATCCATGAAGCGGGTTCTTTCAGGAATGAAGGTAAGTGTGATATCACGGGTGGCACCGTTACGATGTTTTGCAACGATGAGCGTGGCCGTGTTCAAATCAGGGCGTCCATCTCGCTCGGCTTCAGTTTCGTCCATGCTTCGGTCGATGAACATGACGATATCGGCGTCCTGCTCGATACTGCCCGATTCACGAAGATCGGAGAGCATCGGGCGCTTATCGGCGCGCATCTCAACCTGACGAGAAAGCTGCGACAGCGCGATAACGGGCATGTCCATTTCCTTAGCGAGGATCTTAAGGCCACGGGAGATCTCGCCGATCTCGACAGCGCGGTTGCCATCGCCGCGCAACTTCGGCGAAGACATAAGCTGAAGGTAGTCGACGACGATAAGGCCGTTGCCCTGAACGTGGCGCAACTCGCGGCGAGCCTTGGCGCGTGCCTCAAGAATGGAAAGGCCGGGCGTGTCGTCGATGTACATATCAAGCTTTGAAAGCCTGTTGCACGCATCGGCGAGGGCGCCCCAATCGGCATCGGACAGCTTTCCCGAACCACGAACAGAGGAAAGCGCGACGCCCGATTCCGACGATAGAATACGCTGAACCAGCTGAATGGCGCTCATTTCCAGCGAGAAGAAAGCAACCGAAGTGCCGCGCTTTGCAGCGTTGATTGCAAGGTTCAGAGCAAACGAGGTCTTACCAACACCAGGTCGAGCCGCCAGAATGACAAGGTCTCCGCCGCGCAGGCCATGGAACAAGCTGTCAACGTCAGTAAAACCCGTGGGAACACCTTGCATGTCGCTTTGATTCTCAGACATGCGCGTGATCTCTTCGAACGCAGAGGTGATAAGCGAATCCATCTTCACGAACGTAGAGGAGATGCGCTGCTCGGTTACGTTGAACAAGGTTTTCTCGGCAGTCTCGACAACCTCAGAAAGGTTGTCGGGCGCTTCATAGGCAAGCGCGTTGATCTCGGCTGCGGCGTAAATCAAGTCGCGCAGCACCGACGTGCGCTTCACAATGTCAGCGTGGTTTTGCCAATTGGTAAGCGCGAACGTATTATCAGCCAGCGAAAGAATGTATTCACGACCACCCACTGCTTCAAGCTGACCTGAAGCAGCAAGCGTGTCGGCAAGCGAAATCTGATCGATAGGGATGTTGCGCTCGTTCAACCCGTACGCAGCCTCGAAGATAACTCGATGAGCAGGGCGATAAAAGTTGCTGGGCTTTAGTTTGACCAGAATATCCTCAGCAGCCTCAGCGTTCAGCATAAGAGCAGCAAGCACCGATTTCTCCGCCTCGATATTCTGGGGAATCTTGCGCTCATTTGGGGAATTCTGCTGGTAGTCGTCATTTCGACGAGCAAACTGCTGATTGTCGTATGGCATGTGATTTTTCCT
>URZP01000034.1 GCA_900552365.1 uncultured Coriobacteriaceae bacterium | reverse complement strand
GAAATTCGATCGAAAGCATGTTAATATGAACGCGTTATCTAGGAAAACCGAAAATATATGAGATATTCGGTAATATCGAATATTCGGAAAACTAGATAGGAATGACGCGAAAGCGTCCAGCAGAATAATGAAAGGGAGAAGTTAAATGGGACGTCCAACAGTTCATCCTACTGGCGTAACGCTCTACAACCCCGAGAAAGCCGCTAGCGGCTACACCCTCTTTGCGGGTCCGGGCGTTGGCTCCATTCTCATCGACATGAACGGCAACGTCGTTCGCGTGTGGAAGAACCTCGGCGGTTTCCCGCCCAAGATGCTTCCTGGCGGCCATCTCATCGGCAACAGCGGTTCCCGTGAGGCTCAGTTCGCATATCAGGACACCCTCGACCTGAAGATGGTCGACTGGGACGGTAACGTCGAGTGGGTATTCAACAAGAACGAGCAGGTCGTCGACGACGGCGAGCCTTACTGGTGCGCCCGTCAGCACCACGACTTCCAGGTCACCGGCAACCCGGTTGGCTACTATGCCCCGGGTCAGGACCCCGACCCCAACTTCGACAAGATGCTCATCCTCACGCATCGCGACGTGAAGAAGCCCAAGATCTCCCCGCAGAACTTGCTTGACGACCGTCTGATCGAGATCGACCGTGAAGGCAATATCATGTGGGAGTGGAGCGCCGTCGAGCATTTCAACCAGTTCGGCTTCACCGAGGTTCAGAAGAACGCGATGTTCCGCAACCCCAACACCCAGAACGCGGGTCCCGAGGGCCAAGGCGACCTCTTCCATATCAACTGCGCTTCCTACCTGGGCCCGAACAAGTGGTTCGATGGTGGCGACGAGCGCTTCAAGCCCGAGAACATCATCATGGACTCCCGCGAGTGCAACATGATGTGGATCATCGACCATGAGTCCGGCGACGTCGTGTGGCAGGTCGGCCCCGACTTCACCGACACGCCCGAGAAGCGCATCTTCGGCACCATCGTCGGCCCGCACCACACCCACATGATCCCCAAGGGCCTGCCGGGCGAAGGCCACATCATGGTCTACGATAACGGCGGTTGGGCCGGCTACGGCGCACCCAACCAGTTCTCCAAGACCGGTCTTAAGGTCACCCGTCGCGACGGTTCCCGCGTCATCGAGTTCGACCCCACCACCCTCGAGATCGTCTGGGAGTGCGACGGCGACAACCACTTCAGCGCCGGCGGTTTCAACTTCAACAGCAACTACTTCTACAGCCCGCTGACCTCCAGCGCACAGCGTATGCCTAACGGCAACACCGTGATCTGCGAGGGCTGCTCCGCCATCGTTCGTGAGTACACGGCTGAGAAGGAACTGGTTTGGGAGTTCGTGTACCCGCACATCGGCAGCGCTCTGCTGTATCGCGCTTACCGCATTCCTTACGAGTGGATTCCCCAGCTCGAGAAGCCGGTCGAGACCCCGATTGCTCAGCTCGACAACGACACGTTCCGCGTTCCTGGCGCAGCTGACACCAACTACGCCGACAACGCCGTCGAGGTTGAGGGCGTCGTTCTGCCCAAGGGCAACATGGCTCACTGTGTCGAGAGCCTGGACTAGCTCCACGTTCGACGAAATCGCTTGACCGCAAGGTTGAGAAGCGACACGCGAAAGGTCGCAGCTTCGGCTGCGACCTTTTTGCTGTCTGGGGCAAGCCTGATCTTAAGGTTGATGTTTGGTGCAAATAATGAGCTCGGGAACCGATGGGTGCGCATAGATTGGGTTATCTACAACCTATATCGCGACTCCTTGGGGAAGATATTCCGCCAGCTTTGCAGCTACAAGGGGGATGGAGATCATCGAGGGGCGCCTCATGCCGGTCTCCTCTTGCGTCTAACGTCGCCACAGCGCGTATGAGTTTCCCAGCTCGCCGTGAAGCAACTCGACGCGTACGTCGAAGGCTTCTTCGACTGCCGCGAGCACCGTGGCCTCTTGCGGCGTCCCTTGCGCCAGGAGCTTCCCGTCGCGCATGACGCACACCTCGTCGGAGTACCTGAGCGCCAAATCGATGTCATGGATCACTGCAACGACGGTTTTGTCGTGCTCCTCCTTGAGCGAGCGCATCAATTCCATCACGTCGTAGCATGCGGATACGTCGAGGAACGAGGTCGGCTCGTCGAAGAGCACCACGGGCGTGTCCTGCGCCAAGACCATGGCGATGAAGGCGCGCTGTCGCTGGCCGCCGGAAAGCTCGGCTGCCGGGCGCTCAGCAAGGTTTGACAACCCGCACGTTGCAAGCGCTCGCTCCACTGCTTCGTAGTCGGCCGTATCCATCGTCGCGAGCATCCCGTGATGCGGGTATCTTCCACATGTTACAAGTTGCCTTACGCTCATGGGAGGCGCCGCATGTTCCTGCGCAAGCAGGCTCAGCAAACGTGCACGCCCCTTGGAAGAGAGCGCGGCGACGTCGTGCCCGAGCACGCGGATGGTTCCCTCCCGCGGCTTGCAGATGCCGCTTACAAGCTTGAGCAGCGATGATTTGCCGCAGCCATTGGGGCCGATGATGCTTGTCACTTTGCCCTGTGCGAACTCGATCGACAGCCCGTTGAACAAGACGCGCTCGCCGTATCCAAACGACACGTTGCTCAGCTGCACGCTAGCCATCGAGCCCTCCCTTCCCGCGACGCAAAATGAGGTAAACGAAGAACGGCCCGCCCAGCAGCGACAAGACGATGCCGACGGGGATCTCGTACGGGGCGAACATTGTGCGGGCGAGCAAGTCGCATAGGCACACCAACAGCCCGCCCAATAGCGGCGAGATCGCAAGGACGCGGCGATTGTCGTGGCCCACCAGGGCACGCGTTACGTGCGGGACGATGAGTCCCACGAAGCCGATGAGTCCTGCAAAGCTCACCGCGCAGCCCGCGAGCGCCGCTGCCGTCACCAGTGCAACTAGCCGCGTGCGGCGGACGTTGAGGCCCAGGGAGTGCGCTTGGTGCTCGCCCAGTGAAAGCAGGTTGAGCCGCGTGCCCTGCAGCAGTCCAAGAACCAGCACCGTACAGATCGCGCATCCAGGCGTGAAGATCTCGCTCAGTTTGACGCCGGACAGACCGCCGACCAAGAATCCGGAGGCGCCCACATAGGCGTCGGGGTTCACGATGAGAATCGCGTTCATGCCAGCGGTGAAGATAGCCGTGAATGCCATGCCGGCGAGCACGACGGTGAGGCGCGACGAGCCCCCAAGGCCCGCCACGGTAAAGATGAGCCCAGCTACGCACAGCGCACCGAGGAAGGCCGCCGCAGGTGCAAGTCCAAAGGCGTTGGGGAATACGCACGCCGCCAGCAGCACGAAGAAGCCCGAACCCGCGTTCACGCCGATGACGTTTGGGCTGGCCATGGGGTTGTCGAGGGCTGCTTGGATAAGCGCACCCGCCTGAGCAAGCGCGGCGCCCGCCAAGAGGGCAGCGAGCACGCGCGGCAGGCGGATGTTCAAGATGACGTTGGCTGCAGTTTGATTGGCGCCGGTACCTGTGCCAAAGGTGAGCGCAAGCACGTCGCTCAGCCCGACGGAGGTCGAGCCGATGACTATGCCCAGCACCGCGGTGCAGGCAAGCAGCGCCGCTGCGGCAATCGTGGCTGCCGCGAAGCGCCCGCAGCCTGCCTGCAAACCGCTTCGGTGCGTGGCATGTGAGTTTGTCGTTTGCGTTTCCTTCAAAACAGATGCTATTTCTGCTCGCGCTGGTCCTCGTAGAGGGCCTCGTACAGTTCCTCATACGCGTCATCCCAGTTATTGTTGGGCTTGTAGAGGAACAGCTTGGGGTCAAGCGTGATGACGCGGCCCTCCTTGACGGCGCTCAGCTCCTTCCATGCGGGGTTGGCCGTGGTCTGATCTTCGAGGGCTTTTTGCGCTGCCTCGTCGGAGTCGCCCATTGGCAGCAGGAAGATGAAGTCGGGGTCGGCTTTGACCAGGGACTCCAGGCTATAGTCGGACAGCAGGCTCTTGTCGACATCGGTGATGTTGCTCGCGCCCAGCTCGGCGAGCATGGTGCCGGTCTGCGTTGAGGACGCTTGGACGCGCGTGCCGCCGGAGTACGTGGTTAGCACCGCGACGCTGCCAGCGCTCTTGCTCTTGGTCTTGTTCTTGATGGCGTCGATGTTCTCGGCGACGTCAGCGCCGTTTTCCTCGTATGCCTCGGTGTCGCCGGTGATGTCGCAGCAGGTCTTGAGCATGCGCAGGTAGTCATCGAAGGTGGTGACGTTGAAGTATGCAACGGCGATGCCCGCTGCCTGCAGGGTGTCCTTGAGGTCGGTCTGGGCGACGCCGCCGCCGCGGCCGGAGCTTGCACCGGTTAGGATAACGAAGTCCGGGTCGAGGGCGATGATGGTCTCGGCGTTTAGGGAGGAGAAATCGCCGACCTTCTCTGCGTCTGACTTGATGTGGTAATCGGAAAACGCATCGCTGGATGCGCCGATAAGCGTGCCGCCGGCAAGCTCCCAGATGTTCGCGAAGCTGCCCATGCCTGCGACGACGCGTTCGTGCGAGCTCACGGTCACCTGGTTGCCCAGATCGTCCGTGAAGGTGTAGCCGACCTCCTGGCTTGCCGCGCTTTGCTGTGCGCTGTTGCTTCCTGAGTTGTTGCCAGAGCAGCCGACCATCGCGCTGCCGCTTGCCGCTAGGGCCAGCGCGCACATGCACGCGCAGGCCTTTGCCACGATCTTTTTCATGCGGTTCCCCTTGTCCTGTTGATGCAGCCGCCGATTACCCGACTGCTGGTTCTTGCTGATTTGTCGTTCGCCAGCTTCGTGTTGTCGCTGATCAGCCGGCTGTTGCTTGGCAGCTATGCGCCCGTACGGCCGAGCTTCTGGCCGTAGGCGCAGTAGTCGTCTTGTGCCATGATGTCGCCGTCGTGATAGTAGGCCGCGCGCGCTCTGCAGCCGCCGCAGTGCTCATTGTGGTCGCATTTGCCGCAGTTGCCGCTGTATGCCTGCGTGCGCAGGCGCTGGAATACGGTGCTTTTCGCCCAGATCTCATCGAAGGTCTGCTTGCGCACGTCGCCGGCCTCCTCGGTCATGTACGCGCAGGGGCGCACGATGCCCTCGCTGCCGATCACGCAGTAGGTGAGGCCCGCCAGGCAGCCGCGCGTGTAGCGCGTGGGGATGCCGAGCTGGTCTGCCACGCGGGTGAACTGCGGTGCGCAAGTGGGTTTGACATCGATGTCGACCTCCGCGGATTTGCGCATGATGTCCTCGAGCAGTGCCTCGTTCTCGAGCACCTTGAGGCTTGTATCCTCGATGTATTTGCCGCGTCCTACAGGGATGAGGAAGAAGATCGAGTGGTTGACTGCACCGATGCTTTGCGCGAAGTCAGTGATGGCGCAGACCTCGTCGCGGTTCCAATCGACTACGGTGGTGTGGATTTGGAAGTCGAGTCCCGCGCGCTTGCAGGCCTCGATGCCAGCGAGGGTGTCGGCGTGGGCTCCTGCAACGCCACGGAAAGCGTCGTGCTTTGCTGCATCGAGACTGTCGATGCTGATGCCTATGGAGCATGCGCCGGCTTCTTTGAGCTTGTGCGCGATCTCGTCGGTGATCAGCGTGCCGTTACTGCCGAGCACGGGGCGCAGACCCTGGGCCGCTGCGTGCGCCACAAGTTCGAAGATGTCATCGCGCATGAGCGGCTCGCCGCCGCTGAAGATCATGATCTTGAAGCCGGCCCGCGCGATCTGCTCGATCATCGCCTTGCCCTCGGCCGTCGTCAGCTCCCGGCTGTCGCGCTCCGCTGCGTCTTGGTAACAGTGCTCGCATTTGAGGTTGCACTTGTTGGTTGTCATCCATGAAACGATCATCGTCTCTCCTCTCTCGAAACCGAGAGGGGATGTTAATGGGCGACGTTGCGTCGTGAGCAAGGGTTTATCTGCAAAGGATTGGCGAGTTGCTGCGATTGGCGGCTTGCGGTTGGGCTGGCGAGCGTACGCTGACCTTTGTCAAGTGCCGATCAAGAACGGTTATCTGCGGGTAAGCGCTTGGCAGCGCCGAGCTTCCGATAAGCTTGGGTCGCTAATCTATGATCCGTCAGATGAAATACGACGCTGCATAGGGTGATGGCGCGAGCAGCGCGGCCGACGGGCGGCAAGCGATGCATGGGGCATCGAACTAAGGAGACCCAAATGATCAAATTGATTGCAAGCGATATGGACGGAACGCTGCTCGACGAGAACGGCATGGTTCCCGAAGAGACCTACGATTTGATCATTCGTCTTAAGCAAGTTGGAATCCGCTTCGCGGTGGCAAGTGGGCGGCGCCTTGACACGCTGTGCGACTTCTTCGAGCCCATCGTGAACGACGTTGATTACGTTGCTTCCAATGGGGCTCAGGTGTTTGTCAATCAGAAGCTTGTCGATTGCGAGACGTTCAGTCATGCGGCACTTCTTCGCTTGCGTTCGGTCGTTGACTCCCATCGAAACTTGCATCTGGCGGTGTTCGATCGCAAGATGACGTACCTGATGGACAACGAGAATCACTTCATGTCCGAGCTGGACAAAAACCTGCCCAACCCCGTGCGCGCTTATGAATTGCCGGCGCCAGATACTGGGATCGTGAAAGCGTCGATTTACTGCGACGACGCACTTATGGACATGGCCTATATCCTTGAGCGCGAGCTTGGCGGCGATTTCGTTTTCGCGCCAAGCGGCGAAAAGTGGATCGATGTGATGCAGCGCGGTGTTTCGAAAGCAACGGGTATCCGTCAGGTGATGTCGGCTTATGGCGTTGCCCCGAGTGAGGTTATGGCATTCGGCGACGCCATGAACGATTACGAGATCCTTCGTCTGGTTGGCACGAGCGTTGCTATGGCTAACGGACGATCGGCCATCAAACAGATTGCCTCTAAAGTGATCGGGACGAACGCCGATCACAGCGTTCAGCGCGAACTTGAGGCGGTGTTGAAAGAGCGCGAGCGCTTGCATAGTCCTCGTCCAGCGATGACCGGCGGCCTGGCGATCCGTGCGATTCGTGAACACGGTCAGTATTTTGGCGCCGTCTATTCATCTATCGCCTCGTAAATAATCCCTTCATGTTCAAGCTTGGCGAAGAATTGGTCGCAGTCGAAAACGGGCACAAGGCTGTCTTTGAGTCCTTCAGCGTCGCGGGAAATGATGGCATCGGCGCGCAGCCGTAAAGCGGCTTCGGCCAGAAGCTGGTCTTCTGGGTCTTGCCAAGGAGAAGGAAGCACGATGTCGATTTCATCGCTGGAAAGAGGATGCACTTGGACGAAGGTTCGCAGCCCCCGCAGCTGTTTTGTCACGCGCATGCTTGACGGATAGCGCTCGCTGGGGCGTTTCAGCAGTCGAAATCGGCTAATTTGACCGCAAAGTTACGCTAAGTAACGCGATGGTGACACTCGATATAAGATAACTTGACACTCACAGACTAAGATTTTATATTGACAATCGCTGAAGGAATCTTGAGCGACGTGTTGATGCGTTTAATCACGCAGCCAAGCAATGCTCGATCCCCAGCACTGACTTCGGTAACACAACTCTAATGAGAGGAATGACATATTATGGCTAAGATTCTTGGTATCGACCTTGGTACTACGAACTCTGCGATGGCAGTGATGGAGGGCACCGAGCCCGAAATCCTGGTTAACGCCGAGGGCGACCGTACCACCCCTTCCGTCGAGGGTTTCCGCAAGGACGGCGAGCGCGTTGTCGGTAAGGCTGCTAAGAACCAGGCAGTCACCAACCCCGAGAACACCGTTTCTTCCGTCAAGCGTTTCATCGGCCGTTCCTTCGCCGAGACCTCCGACGAGCAGAAGACCGTTTCCTACGCCGTCAAGGCTGGCAAGGATGGTCGCGCAGTTGTTGACATCGACGGCAAGGACTACACCCCCGAGGAAATCTCGGCAATGGTTCTGCAGAAGCTGAAGGCAGACGCCGAAAAGCAGGTTGGCAGCCCCATCACCCAGGCAGTCATCACCGTTCCGGCTTACTTCAACGACGCTCAGCGTCAGGCAACCAAGGACGCTGGTAAGATCGCCGGCCTCGAGGTTCTGCGTATCATCAACGAGCCTACCGCAGCTGCTTTGGCTTACGGCCTTGACAAGACCAACAAGGACGAGAAGATCCTGGTCTTCGACCTTGGCGGCGGCACGTTCGACGTTTCCATCCTCGAGCTTGGCGACGGCGTCTTCGAGGTTGCAGCAACCGCAGGCGATAACCACTTGGGCGGCGACGACTGGGATCAGCGCGTCATCAACTGGCTGGCCGACAAGTTCGCTTCCGACAACGGCGGCATCGACCTGCGCAAGGACAAGATGGCTCTGCAGCGTCTGAAGGAAGCAGCCGAGAAGGCCAAGATGGAGCTCTCCAGTACCACCCAGGCCAACATCAACCTGCCTTTCATCACCGCCGACCAGACGGGCCCGAAGCACCTGGACTACACGCTTACCCGTGCCGAGTTCGAGCGCATCACCAAGGACCTGCTTGATCGTTGCCGTAAGCCTGTCGAGCAGGCGCTGCATGACGCAGGTCTCTCCGCCGGCCAGATCGATGAGGTCATCCTCGTTGGTGGCTCCACCCGTATGCCGGCCGTTCAGGAACTCGTCAAGCAGATCACGGGCAAGCAGCCCAACATGTCCGTTAACCCGGACGAGGTTGTTGCCATGGGCGCAGCTGTTCAGGGCGGCGTTCTTGCCGGCGACGTCGAGGGCATCCTTCTTCTGGACGTCACCCCGCTTTCCCTGGGCGTTGAGACCCTGGGCGGCGTGATGACCAAGATGATCGACCGCAACACCACCATCCCGACCCGCAAGACCGAGGTTTACTCCACCGCCGCCGACAATCAGACGTCGGTTGAGATCCATGTCCTGCAGGGCGAGCGTCCGATGGCCGCCGACAACAAGACCCTGGGCCGCTTCCAGCTCACTGGCATCCCGGCTGCCCGTCGCGGCGTTCCTCAGATCGAGGTTACGTTCGACATCGACGCCAACGGCATCGTGAACGTCTCCGCTAAGGACCTGGGCACCGGCAAGCAGCAGCAGATCACCATCAGCGGCTCCACTGCTCTGTCCGACGACGAAGTCGACCGCATGGTTAAGGACGCCGAGGCCCATGCTGCCGAGGACGCAGCCCACAAGGAGCAGGTCGAGATCCGCAACAATACCGACTCGCTGGTCAACGCCACGCGTCAGACCCTCGAGGAGCTTGGCGACAAGGTTCCGGCTGACGCAAAGCAGGCTGCTGAAGATGCCATCAAGGAAGCCGAGGAGGCTTTGAAGGGCACCGACACCGAGGCCATGAAGGCAGCTCAGGAGAAGCTGCAGCAGGCAGGTTACAAGCTGGCCGAGGTTGCGTACGCGCAGCAGGGCACCGGTCAGGCGGCCGCTGCAGGCGCCGCAGGCCCGCAGGCCGCTGGCAACGATGACGGCCCGATCGAAGCCGACTACGAGGTTGTCGAGGACGATAAGGAAGGGAAGTAATTCCCATGACTGATCCGAAAAGCGCATCCGGGAAGAACCCGGTGGGCGGCAAGGACGAGGACATGAGCATTCCCATTGAAGATGGAAACGTGTCGGTCGACGATAAGTCGACCGACACCGCGGAAACCCCCCAGGCGGAAACCGCAACCGAGGTTGAAGCCGAGATCATCGACGAGACCCAGCAGGCTGAAACCGCCGATGCCGATGCCGAAAGCGACGTCGTCGATCAGGCCAACGAGGTTCTGGCCGACGCCGCGATGAAGGCTGCGGCTGAAGAGCTGAAAAAGGTTCAGGCCGAGGCAGCCGATTGGCAGGACAAGTACGTTCGTCTGCACGCTGAGTGGGACACGTATCGTCGTCGTATGAAGGAACAGCAAAAGGAAGACCGCGCTCGTGCTACCGAGAAGCTGGTTTCCAACCTGATCCCGATTCTGGACGACTTCGAGCGCACGGTCGATTACGCCGAAGCCAATGGCGAAGGCGGTCTGATTGACGGTGTTAAGGCTGTTCAGACCAAGCTGTTCGACACGTTGGTCAAGGATGGGCTTGAAGTCATCAACCCGGTTGGCGAGACGTACAACGCCCTGGAAGCCCAGGCTGTGGCAACCGTCGACGATCCGTCTGCATTTGACGAGACGGTCGCTCAGGTTTATCAGAAGGGCTATCGCATGGGAAACAAGGTCCTCAGGGCCGCAATGGTAACCGTCACCACGGGCGGGCCGAAAAGGCCGGCTCCTGAAGAGACGGAAGAACAAGAGTAATCAGAAAGGCGGATTTCCAAAGCACGGTGATCCGCCTTTGCATTTGAAGGGCGGCGTTCGGGCCGCCTGACCAAGGAAAGGAAAGAAGGGGTGGGTTAAATGGCAAACGCAACCCCTGATTATTACAAGATCTTGGGTGTCTCAAGGGACGCCAGCGCCGACGAGATCAAGAAGGCTTTCCGCAAGCTCGCCCGCACGAACCATCCTGACGCGGGCGGCGACGAGGAAAAGTTCAAGGAGATCAACGAGGCGTACGAGGTCTTGTCCGACGATAAGAAGCGCAAGCTCTATGACCAGTACGGCACCGCCAACGAGAACCAGATCCCGCGTGGCTGGTCGGGCGGCGCGGTGGACATGGGCGACATCTTCGGCGGCATGGACTGGTCCGAGATCCTGAACAACATGCGTTCGGGAAACGGCGCATTCGGCAGCGACTGGGATTTCTCCTCCACCGGCGCCTCGGGCTTTGGCGGTTTTGGCGGCTACGGCGGGCAGCGTGCCCCGCGTCCGCAAAAGGGCAAGGACATGACCGTCACTTTGGAGGTTTCGTTCGACGAGGCGCTTAACGGCGCGCAGAAACGCGTGACGTTGCGCATCCCGGGTCAGGCTGACAAGCAAACGCTTGACGTGAAGATCCCGGCTGGCGCCGTCGACGGTGGGCGCTTGCGCTTGAAGGGCAAGGGTATGGCCGGCGCGAACGGCGGCCCTGCCGGCGACCTGCTGATCACCACGAAGATCGCCCCGCATCCGTATTTCACCCGCGACGGCGCGAACGTGAAAATCGACGTTCCCATCACCATCGCCGAGGCGGCGCTTGGTGCGAGCGTGGTTGTTCCCGCTCCTGATGGAACGAAGGTTCGCGTGAAGGTTCCCGCTGGAACGCAAAGCGGCACCGAGCTTACTATCAAGGGCAAGGGCGCGGCTCGCGTGAACGGCAGCGGAAAGGGCGACTTGCTTATCAAGTTGCAGGTGAAGGTGCCGGCGGTTTTGAATGACGAACAGCGCAAGGCGCTTGAGCGCTTCGGCGAGGCAACGACAGAGGACGTGAGGGCATGGCACTAGGAAGCGACAACGACCGCGATCGTCCGGTTTACATGATCGGCGTGGCGGCGCAGCTTGCGGGCATGCATCCGCAGACTCTCCGTTCATACGAACAGAAAGGCCTGGTCACGCCCCAGCGAACCAGCGGCAACACGCGCATGTACTCACAGGCCGATATCGAGCGCTTGGCCTTGATCAACGAGCTTACCGACGAGGGGATCAACCTGGCCGGCGTCATCCGCATCCTCGACTTGAAGGGACGACTTGACGAGCGCGACCAAGAAATCGACGACCTTCATCGCCGTGTTCGTCGCTTGGCCGATCGCGTGCACGAGCTTGAGACGCGCGAAAGCGTTACCTCGCTGGTGCAGGCATCGCCTACCGCGCTTGCCATCAGGCGAATCAACTAAGAAACCATCCGGGGTCCAACAAGGATCGAACCGGAAACAGACAAAAGGAAAGGAGTTTCTCCTATGCCGCGTTTGGATAAATTGTCAGTTAATGCACAAGAGGCGTTCCAGGCAGCAATGGGCGTCGCAGGCGATGCGCAGTCCAGCACCGTCGAGCCGCTTCACCTGCTGAAGGCCCTGCTTGACGCAGAGAACAGCAACATCGACGTCATTCTTGAGCGCATCGGCGCCAACCCCGCCGCCGTGAAGATGAACGTCGAGAAGGAAATCGAGAAGAAACCGAAGGTCACCAACTCGGCTCTTCCCATGGCTATGCCCACCAACGACTTCATGAAGGTCTTGGACAACGCCGTGAAAACCGCCGAGAAAATGGGCGACTCTTACGCTACCACCGAGCACTTGCTTATTGCCTTGGCCGAGGACAAGGGTGACGCCGGCCGCGTGTTGAACATGGAGGGCATCACGCGCAAATCGGTCGAGGAGGCTTACGAGCAGCTGCGCGGCTCTACCCGCGTAACCGACCAGTCCGGCCAAATCGAACTAGACGCTTTGAACAAGTACGGCCAGAACCTCACGCAGAAGGCGCGCGAGGGCAAGGTCGATCCGGTCATCGGCCGTTCCGAGGAAATCCGCCGCACCATTCAGGTGCTGTCTCGCCGCACCAAGAACAACCCCGTTCTTATCGGCGAGCCGGGCGTTGGCAAAACCGCCATCGTCGAAGGATTGGCCCAGCGCATCGTTGCGGGCGACGTCCCCACCAGTTTGCGCGACCGCGACATCATCAGCTTGGACATCGCATCCATGCTGGCGGGCGCTAAGTACCGTGGCGAGTTCGAGGACCGCTTGAAGGCCGTCTTGCGCGAGGTTAAGGAATCGAACGGCAAGATCATCCTGTTCATCGACGAGCTGCACACCATCGTGGGTGCAGGTTCGGGCGGCGACAGCTCCATCGATGCCGGCAACATGCTTAAGCCTGCGCTGGCCCGTGGCGAGCTTCATGCCATCGGCGCCACCACGCTTGACGAGTACCACAAGTACATCGAGAAGGACGCCGCCCTTGAACGTCGTTTCCAGCCGGTTATCGTGGGCGAGCCTACGGTTGAGGACACCATCGCCATTTTGCGTGGCCTGAAGGAGAAGTACGAGATCCATCACGGCGTGCGCATCACCGACGGCGCTATCGTCGCTGCGGCCGAGCTTTCGAACCGCTACATCGCCGACCGTTTCCTGCCCGATAAGGCCATCGACCTGATGGACGAGGCGGCAAGCCGTCTGCGCATCGACATCGACAGCATGCCCGAAGAGGTTGACCTGGCAAGCCGTAAGCTCACTCAGATGCAGATCGAGGAGCAGGCGCTGATGAAGGAAACCGACGCTGCCAGCAAGGAGCGTCTGGAGGCACTGCGCCGCGAGATCGCAAGCGCTCAAGAAAGTCTGGACGCCCGCAAGGCCGAATGGCAGAACGAGAAAGACGTCATCGAAAGCGTGCAGGGGTTGAAGGCCGAGCTTGAATCCATGCAGATGGAGGAAGAGCGCGCCACCCGCGAAGGCGACCTGTCGCATGCGTCTGAGTTGCGTTACTCCAAGATTCCCCAGCTGAAGGCCCGTCTGGAGCAGGCCGAGGCTGCTTTGAACGCCAAACAACAGGACGGCGCCATTCTGAAGGAGGAGGTCGGCGAAGAAGAAATCGCCGAAGTTGTTTCTTCGTGGACGGGCATCCCGGTTCAGAAGATGATGCGCGGCGAGATGGAGAAGCTTGCCGATTTGGAAGAGCAGCTGCATAAGCGCGTCGTCGGTCAGGACAAGGCTGTCAGCGTCGTGGCGGGCGCCATTCGTCGTAACCGCGCCGGTTTGTCCGACCCCGATCGCCCCATTGGCAGCTTCCTGTTCCTGGGCCCCACGGGCGTTGGCAAGACAGAGCTTGCGAAGGCGCTTGCCGAGTACCTGTTCGACACCGAGAAAGCCATGATTCGCATCGACATGTCCGAGTACATGGAGAAGTTCACCGTGCAGCGTTTGATCGGCGCCCCTCCGGGATACGTCGGTTATGACGAGGGCGGTCAGCTTACCGAGGCGGTTCGTCGTCGTCCGTACTGCGTTATCTTGTTGGATGAGATTGAGAAGGCTCACCCCGATGTCTTCAACATCCTGCTTCAGGTGCTTGATGATGGCCGTTTGACCGACGGTCAGGGCCGCGTGGTGAACTTCAAGAACGCCATCATCATCATGACCAGCAACGTGGGCAGTCAGTTCATTCGCGAGTTCGCCGAGAACGGCGACGCCGAGCATCGCGACAAGGCCATCGACGAGGCGCTGCGTTCGACGTTCCGCCCCGAGTTCCTGAACCGTATCGACGACATCGTGACGTTCGACGCATTGACGCTCTCGAACATCGAGCCCATCGTCGAGCTGCAGTTGAAGGACGTGCGCAAGCGTTTGGCCGAGCGCCACGTCACGCTGGACGTCACGTCTGCTGCGCTGGAGACGTTGGCGATCGACGGCTACGACCCGGTTTTCGGTGCTCGTCCGCTGCGTCGTTTGGTGCAGCGCGAGGTGGTCGACCGCATTGCCGATCAAATCGTGCGCGGCAACCTGATGGAACGTGATCACGTGCTGATCGACGTCGACGCCGACGGCAAGTATCTGTGCAAGATCGAGAAGCCGCTTGATCTGGGCACGGCTGTTCCCGCCGAGTAGGGTTTCGTGATAATCGAATAGATGCCAGGGATATGACATAACCTTGGCAAACATAAGCAGAGTCGGTGACCTTAGGATTGCCGGCTCTGCGGGTATTAGGCTCTGACGTGGGAAAGCGTCGGAGCCAGATCGGAAGAGCACACGTCTGAACTCCAGTCACCGATGTATCTCGTATGCCGTCTTCTGCTTGAAAAAAAAA
>URZP01000033.1 GCA_900552365.1 uncultured Coriobacteriaceae bacterium | reverse complement strand
CGCGTAGAAACCGGGGGTGTCGACGAGCGATTCCAGCTGGAACAGGCCTTCCCACACCGCGCTTTCCTCGCGCACGGGGCCAAGCCCCGAGCTTACGCCGGCAGCGTGCGCCTGATGATGACCGTTGATCTCGTCTTTACCCGACCCATGAGCCACGGCGAAACGCCCGCCGGGCTTCAATAGGCGGTGGACCTTCTTTGCCAGCGCGGGCTTATCGACGAAATGCGGGTAGGCGTTATAGATAACCACCTCGTCGAACTGGTTGGCTTCGTCCAGCTCAAGCGCATCGCTTGCCACGAAATCGACGGCGGGATCGTCGGCGTAATTTTTGCGTGCGTTCTTGACCATCTTTTCGGAAAGGTCGACGCCCAAAACGGAACCGGCGCCGGCCTCAAGATAGTACGGAACCATAACGCCCGTGCCGCAGCCCAGGTCAAGAACACGATCACCCGGCTTGACGCCCACAAGCGAAACCACGGCGCCTTGCACACGGCTTTTCCCCACATGGCTCGAGGAATCCCAAGTATCGGCCCGCTCGTCAAAGAAGCGCGCGACTTTCTCAAGTTTGCCGCAGGTCGCTCTGTTCGTTAGCTGCTCTACGGGATTGTTTTCGGTATCCATTGCAAACCCCTCTTATAAAGGAACCACCAAACGGCGGCCACGATGCTCGATGACATCGCTCTTCATTCCGTAAATGCGCTCGATCTGCTCGGGCGTGACAATTCCTTGGTCGCCCACCGCGTCGACCCGCCCATCGGCAAGGAACAAGAACTTGTCGCAGTAGCGCAGCGCAAGGTTGATGTCGTGCAGAACCGCAGCGGCGGCGATGCCCCGACCATCCACCTCGTCGCGAACCTCGCGCATGACCTCTTGCTGGTTGGCCGGGTCGAGATTGTTCGTCGGCTCGTCAAGCAGCAGCGTGTCGGCGCGCTGGACGAACGCACGGGCAAGAACCATCTTCTGATACTCGCCGCCCGAAAGCTCGTCCGTGTAGCGAAGTGCGCACTTGGCCAGGTCAAGCCGCTCAAGCGCGGTTTCGACGATCTGCCGGTCCTCCTTGGACGGACCGCCCTGCATGTGGGGACGACGCCCCAAAAGAACGGCGTCGTACACGGTCAACCTGTTCGCATGGCTGTGTTGCGCGACGAAGGCCACCTTACGGGCGCGATCAAGACGATGCACCTGGCCAAGAGGAACTCCGTCGAGCAGCACCTGCCCGGACGCCGGCTTCGCCGCACCCGTCAGGCAAGAAAGCAAGGTTGATTTACCGCACCCGTTCACGCCCGAAATGGCCAAAAACGAACCAGGCACCAAGTCGATATCGACCCCCTGCAAAATAGGCGAGCCCGCACGATACGCGAAATGCAAACCATGAGCTTCAAGCATCAGCGGTTCACCCCCTTGAACAGCAGATAGATGAAGACCGGCGCGCCGACGAACGACGTAATGGCCGAAATCGGCAGGATCAGCGGAGCGACGATGACATGGCAAAGCATGTCAGAAACCAAAAGCAAGCCCGCGCCGGCAATGACCGAAGCGGGAAGCAGGTAGCGGTAGTCCGAGCCAAGAAGGCGCCTCATGACGTGCGGCGCGACCAAACCCACGAAGTTGACGATGCCGCAAAACGCAATGACCGTCGAGGCAACGGCGCTCGCAACGAACATGTTCGTCAGACGAACCTTGCTCACCGAAATGCCTAGGCTGTGCGCCAGGCCCTCGCCCGATTCCATCGCGTTGAAATCCCACCTATTAAGGTGAAACACCACAGCGCCCACCAGCGTGACGATCGCCATAAGCGCAAGCTGATCTTTGCTCACACGGCTAAGGTCGCCGAAGGTCCAGAACACCACGGCAGCCACCTGGGAATCTTCCGCAAAATACTGCACCAAGGTGGTTCCGGCGGTGAACACCGCCGATAGCGCCACGCCGAGGAGAACAATGCTTTCGGGCGTCATCTCGCGAACGCGCGACAGCAGCAAGATCAACACGGTGGAAAGCATGGCCCCCGCGAACGCCAGCAGCGCCGTCATAACCGGGTCGGCCGAGCTTACGCCCTCGTAGGCAGCCGACGAACCGCGTCCCCCGGCAAGCACGATGATGGCAATCGAAGCGCCAAAGGCGGCACCCTGCGAAATACCAAGCGTGCTGGCCGAAGCCAGCGGGTTGCGCAGGACGCTTTGGTACGCGCAGCCTGCAAGGGACAAGGCGATGCCGGCGACAATGGCCGTCAGCACGCGCGGCAAGCGGATGTTCTGCACCGCAGCCACCGCGCGCGCATCGCCCTGTCCGAACAAAGCCAGGACGACGTCTTTCGCGGAGAGGTTCAGCGCACCCATCCCCATGGACAGCACGGCGATGCCGGCAACGACCACGGCCAGCACGGCGATGACGACTAGCTTATGACGGATGTACCCGTCATAGCCCCCGTTCCTGGCCTGGCCTTGAGGCGGCAGCCCCGTGTTTGTCAGCTTCTCCTCTTGCATGCACGCGCCCGACTTGATCCTTAACTCACGTTTCTCGAACGACTATCGCTTAATTGAACGAGATCGACTTGAAGTCCATGCCGCTCTGCTGCATGGCGCGATAGAAGTCGACGCCAAGAAGCGTAGTGTAGATCTCGGAGTACTTCGCCTTCAGATCGACATCGGCGAATTTATCGGGGTAGATGGTCGCACCGATGAAGTAGGTGTCGCAGATGCCCGTGTCGATGTTGGTGCCGTTGAAGTTGAAGAACGGCTGCGTGTACAGGTTGCCTTGCTGGAACGCCTTCAGGCCGTCGAAAAACGCCTGGTTGTTAGCATAGTCGGCCTTCATCAGGTCCATGTTGCCCGCGTTCAGGAACATGTAGTCGGGATCCCAGTTGCCGATCTGCTCAAGGTCGACGTCAACTGCAGCTTTCTGACCGGTCTCGTCGGCAACATTCTTGGCGTTCAGTTCGACAAGCGGAGCATAGTTGGCATAGGTGCCGGTAAAGCTCTTAGCGCCCTTGTAGTTGACGGCACCCACGTACACGCTGGGCTTGTCGGCATCAGCGATATCGGCGGTACGGGCTTTCAGGTCGGCATCCCACTCCTTCAGCTTGGCAACAACCTCGTTGGCATGATCCTCGGTGCCCAGGGCCTCACCGACGCAGGTGATGGAGTTGTACACGTTGTCTGTGAACAGCTGATTTTGGTAGGTGATGCCGATAACGGGAATGCCGGTGTCCTTCTGAAGGGCGTCGCATTCCTCGGCGCTGCGGCTAGAGATGATGACGTCGGGGTTGAGATCCATCAACTGCTCTTCGTTGACGTTGGTCTCAAGGAGATGGTTGCCGTTACTGGTGGAAGGCAGGTTGGCGAAAAGGTCCTTGTAGGCGATTGCGTACGGACGGTTCATAGCCGGGGTGGTTTCCATTTCGGTGACGGCAATGAGCTTGTCCTGAGCACCGGCGTACACCACAAAGCGGGCGCCGCTGCCAACCGTAGCGGCAGTCTTTGCGTCCTTCGGCACCTCAACGCTGCGGCCATAGGCATCGACGACCGTTTTCGTTACGGCAGCAGACGAACTGGCGTCAGATGCGCTACCCGATGCTGCGCTGTTCGACCCGCAAGCGGTAAGCGTCAGGGTGAACACAGCAAGTGCTGCCACGAAGATCGCCGCAGGCTTCAGCGAAAATCTCTTCTTCATGCATGAATCCCATTCTTTGAGGTTTTCTCTATCGGTGCTACGAACTTCAATTTCGTAACACATCAGAATCTTAGCACGGCGCTAGGACGAGAACGGGAAAGAAATCCTAAGAATGGCTCATTTCTGATAAACGGCGCTTACGGAAGGGCGATACCGGTGATCTGCGTAAGAAAACGCACTTGCAAAGGGCAGCTTGCAAAAGCGCCAGCGAAGAGCGTGCTGGAAACCCGCGGGAAGAAAACTCGCCCAAAAGCCAGCCGGAAGAATCCCGGTAAAAGCCCGTTAGAAAAGAAAACCCGCCGAAGCGGGTTGAGCGTTTTAAATGGTGCGCCCTGGGGGATTCGAACCCTCGACGTACTGATTCGTAGTCAGTCCCTCTATCCAGCTGAGGTAAGGGCGCACTTAATCAAACAGCAAAAGATATTTTAGCCAACCGAGCGAACATGTCAACGACTTTTTTAGATCGATCTCCCCATCACGGAATATCCACTTCTTGAAAAAGGCGGTGAGGCGCGCGATTCGACCGAAGCGCCGCATACGATATGGCGCGGGTGCAATCGGTTTCCGTCAGCGCCGCCGCGCATGACGGGTGTGCTCGACCGCAGCAAGGCATCCGCAGGCCCCCTGCGTCGGCATCTAGCGTTGGTCGATCGGGATGTACGGGCGCGGCGTTGCGAACGTGGTCTTGTATGCAGGGCGGATGATGCGCTTAGCTGAATACATCTCCTCAAAGCGATGCGCGGCCCAACCAGCCATGCGGCCGCACGCGAACAACGGCGTGAACAGATCCTCAGGGATACCCATCATGGTGTAGACGAAACCGGAGTACATATCCACGTTGGCGCACATGTCTTTCGTGGTCCCCTTCACGTCATGCAAGATCTCGGGCGCCAGGCGTTCCACCGTTTCGAGCAGCTTGAATTCGGCCTCGAACTCGGTACCGGCGGCGAGCTGCGAAGCAAAGTGCTTCAAGATGACAGCGCGCGGGTCGGATTTCGTGTACACGGCGTGGCCCATTCCGTAAATCAGGCCGCTGCGGTCGTACGCCTCTTTACGAACGATTTTCGTCAGATAATCGGCGACAGCGCCTTCGTCTTCCCAATTCGCGACGTTCTGTTTCATATCGGCATGCATCGCGCGCACCTGATGATTCGCACCGCCGTGCTTGCGGCCCTTAAGCGAACCGATGGCCGCCGCGTAGGCGGAATACGGATCGGTATCGGCCGAGGAAAGCACGCGCATAGTGAACGTGGAATTGTTGCCGCCGCCGTGCTCGGCGTGCAGACACAGCATGATGTCGAGCATGCGCGCCTCTTCGGGCGTGAACGAGCGGTCGGGGCGCAACATGGAAAGGATGGTTTCGGCGGTGGACTGACCCGGGGTAAAGGGGTGCAAGATGAACGACCCGCCGTAGAACTTCGCCTGCTTGCCGTAATACGAACCAACCATGATGCGCGGCAGGCGCGAGATCAACGACAGCGCCGTGTGAACCTCGTGTTCGACGGAACGCGATTCGGCGTCGGGATCGTCCGAATACAGCTGCAAAACGGAACGCGCCAGCACATTCATGATGTCGGGCGGGTTGCTTGACGTCATCAGGCTTGCCGTGAAACCATCGGGCAACTCGCGCTCGGAATCGATCACGTCGATGAAATCGTGCCACTGCTGCTTCGTGGGAAGCTCACCCATCAGCAGCAAGTACGCGATCTCTTCAAAATTGAAACGATGCGTTGCGGCGTCGTCGCCCAACAGCAGATCGTAGATGTTGTAACCGCGAAAGGTAAGTGATCCCTCGTCGGGGATTTTGACGCCGTCGGAAATCAGATAGCCATGAACGTTGGAGATGTTGGTGACGCCCGCAACCACGCCCGTGCCATCGGCATTGCGCAAGCCGCGCTTGACGTCGAACTGCTGGAAGTAACTGGGGTCGATGGTGTTGATGGACAACAGCTGATCGTACAGCCCGAACTTCTTCTTCTCGCTGGCCTCATCCATGGGGAGTCTCCTTCGGTCAGGTGGTTTCGTCGATGATAGACCACACAAGCCCAGCACAAGAAGGCTTTCATGCACGAAACAGACGCTTCATCAAGTTGTAACCAGGCTGGGGCTGCACGATCTGTAGGTTCACGGCTGGAGTGCGGTATGATTCGAGCGATGAACATCGACGCTAAGCAGCAAGAGCGTCAGCCAGAACAACGCAACCAATCGGAGGGCGAGACATGGCAACTCTTCAAAATGCGAAAATCGGATTCGTGGGATTCGGCAACATGGCAAGCGCCATGGCCGACGGTTGGATCGCCAGCGGCGAAGTCGACCCTAAGAACATGTGCGCCTGCGCCGGGCGCTTCGACGCATTGAAGGAGCGCTGCGCCACACGCGGTATGACCGCATATAAAACGGCCGACGAAGTGATCGCGAACGCCGACGTGATCGTCGCCGGCGTCAAACCCTACCTTATCGAGAAGGTCTTCTCCGGCAAGGAAGACGCCCTTAGCGGCAAGATCGTCCTTTCCATTGCCTGGACCTGGGACAAAGGAAAATGGGAAGCCCTTCTGCCGGGCACCCACCACATCTCGACGGTGCCAAACATCCCCGTGTCCGTGAACGCAGGCGTCATCGCGGTCGAGAAGCAGAGCACGCTCGATGTCGACGAGGCCAAGCTGATCATGGGTCTTCTTGAGCTTTTGGGAACGCCCGTGGAATTGGACGGGTCGCTGCTTTGGGTTGGCGGCACCACCGCTTCATGCGCGCCGGCGTTCATCGCCGTCATCACCGAGGCGCTTGCCGATGCAGCCGTGAAGAACGGCATCCCGCGCGCCGATGCTTACCGCATCGTCAGCGCCATGATCGCGGGAACCGGAAAACTGCAGCTAGAAACGGGAATCCATCCCGCCATGCTAAAGGATGCCGTGTGCTCGCCGGGCGGCGCAACCATCCGAGGCGTTGCGGCGCTTGAGGAAGCGGGCCTGCGCAACGCGCTGATCAAGGCGATTGACGCCACGTTGAAATAAACCCGCCCAACCGAAGCAAGGCGGGATCTCAAAAAGACATACCCTGCAAATGAAGATCGGGACGGCGTACTGAAGTACGCCGTCCCGACTGTTTGACTGTTTACTTGTTCGACTTGTCCAAGCCAGCCTGCAAAACTGCAGCGATGTCGCTATCGGCATTAGTCGAATCGATGATGTCCTGAACCGAAATGCCCGAATACAGCATGGCGTAGCCTTTCGCCATCACTTTCTGCGTGTAACGAACAGCAGCAACCGCATCGCCGTTGTCACGCTTCTTAGACAGCGGATGGCGCGGCTGCTTATCTTCGGCGCTCAAAGCCTTCGAAATATCGTAGAGCGAGATCTTCTCGGGCTTCTTCGCAAGCTCGTAGCCGCCGTTCTTGCCCGGGTGAGCTTTCACGATCCCAGCATCACGCAAGCGCAGGCACAGCTGAATCAGGTAATCGCGCGGGATGGACATCTGGTCCGCGATTTCTTTAGACGAGCAGACGCGACCTTCGATAGCGAGGTACACGACGGCGCGAAAGCCGTAGTCAGACGACGCTTTGTTCTTCACAGGCGTCTCCTTTTCGTTTCAACCGACACCTTGATCGAGTGGACATCGATCCAAGGTAACCTCCCGAAGCTAACCCTCCTACAAAGTTAGCTTCCCCTTATGCGTTCATAATCGCATCAATAACGACGTTGGCAAGTCGCATTTTTTCGAATCACAGCTAAAACAAGCGTCCAACACAAGGGCGACCCGATCAGCCACGCTCTCAACAATAGCGTGTTCAAACCAAGGTGCGCAAGCAACCGAATTCCAACAAGATCAAACAAGTTTCCAGCAAACCCTTGCCGCACTTCGACGCTCTTTCAGCCTCCAACAAAAGCGATGACGCGAATACGAAAATATGCCGACGAAATTCAAACGAAAGCAAGCTGGATCCCAACAAAAAACCCACCGTCCCCGTTAACTTTCGCAACGAATCGTCAATCATGTTAGGCACACAGCAGGAAAACATGTTAGCCTATCGATATGAATCGCTCAGAAGACATCCAAGCTGCCAAGCAGCACATCCGCGAGATCGCACTGCAAAAGCGCGATGCCATTTCGTTTGTCGATCGCCTCGAACGCAGCGCGATCGTCTGCGAACGCATCGGCGAGCTTTTGCGCGATAAGCTCCCGGACATCCTCACCGACGAGGTGATGTCTTCCCCGACGTCCATTCCGACGCCCGAGCTTCCGTTCATGCGCCCTTACAACCCGCCAGAAGAAGCCAAGCGATGGCAAAGCTCTGGCATCGGCACCGAGGCCGCATCCTCGAACACGGACGACCAGCCGCTTGCGTGCAATGCCGGCCAGGAATGGATGTTCGAACCTCAGTCCACGCGCCCCGAAGACGAGAAGCCCGTTCTCGCACTGTACTCCTCCATGAAAAGCGAGGTAGATCTAAGCGAGTTGGCACACGGGGCATTCGCGCACGAATGGCGCGTCTGCTTCCCCGCCATGGTGCGCGACCCCGAGAACCCCAGCGATAAGCGCATGGAGTTCTTCGAGGTTACGTGGGCTCAGCTGAAAGCACTTGTCGATTCGTTCCTCTCTCATCAACTTCGCGTCTACACGGTTGAAGAGCTTGAATCGGCGGGATTCCCGCATATCCTTCCCGACCAGATCACAGCCATCGTCGTTCCGCTCGTCGCATTCGACGACCAGAACAGGCGCTTGGGTTACGGCGGCGGGAATTACGACCGCTACCTGCCAAAACTGAACAAGGACACCGTCATCATCGGTGCAGCCTTCGACGAACAGCAGGTTGACGCCATTCCCGTTGATCAACACGACTTGCCGCTGGAGAACATCGTCCACGCATAACAGCGTGCAGCCGACGTGTACCCAAACACGGGTGCAACACCTATCTAACCAGGGTCAAACACACGCCAACGCGAAACCAACAACAATCGAACAATGAGGGAACAGGATTGTCATGCAACTCAACGAAATGCAGTTCGACCTGCTGAAGAAACAGCTTTCCAACCTTAAAGAGCGTTCGGCTTTCTATGCCGAGAAGTACGCCGATTTCGATCCCGCAACCGTCCAGACTCAGGAAGACTTCGAGAACATCCCCTTCACCGAGAAGTCCGATCTTCGCGAGGCTTACCCCCTGGGACTTGCCGCCGTCCCCGAAGAAGAGATCGTCCGCATCCATTCCAGCTCGGGCACCACGGGCACGCCCGTCATCATCCCCTACACCCAGAAGGACGTTGACGACTGGGCAACTCTGTTCGCGCGCTGCTACGAAATGGCGGGCGTCACCAACAAGGACCGTATCCAGATCACCCCAGGCTACGGTTTGTGGACCGCAGGCATCGGCTTCCAGGCGGGCGCCGAGCGCATTGGCGCGATGACCGTCCCCATGGGTCCGGGCAACACCGAAAAGCAACTGCAGTTCATGCGCGATATGCAAACCACCGTCCTGACTGCAACCTCTTCGTACGCCTTACTTTTGGCCGAGGAAATCCAAGCCCGCGGCATCCGCGACCAGATCGCCTTGAAGAAGGGCATCATCGGTTCCGAGCGTTGGAGCCAGAAGATGCGCGAGCGCATCAAGAATGAACTGGGCATTCAGATTTACGACATCTACGGCCTGACCGAAGTGTACGGCCCCGGCATCGGCATTAGCTGCGATTACGATCAGGGCATGCATTATTGGGACGATTACATTTACATCGAGATCCTCGATCCCGAAACACTCAAGCCCGTCCCCGACGGCGAATGGGGCGAGATCTGCATCACCACGCTGGTCAAGGAAGGCGCGCCGCTTATCCGTTTCCGCACGCACGACCTATCTCGCATCATTCCGGGCGAATGCCCCTGCGGCTCCAAGTTCCCGCGCTTGGACGTCATTCAGGGCCGCACCGACGACATGATGAAGATCAAGGGCGTGAACGTGTTCCCGCGCCAGATCGAAGAGGTGCTTGGCATGTTCCCTGAGCTTTCCAGCGAGTATCAAATCCGCATCTCGCATGTTGCCGGCCGCGATACCATGCGCATCTACGTCGAAACCGACGGTACACACGACTTCTTGAAGACGGCCGAACGCATAGCAAACGAGGTCAAGAGCAAGGTCGGCTTCACCCCGCTGGTGAAGGTTGTTGAGATCGGCCTTTTGCCTCGCTCCGAGAAGAAATCCAAACGCGTCATCGACGAGAGGTACGACTAGGCCGCGGCCGAGCGCGCTTCCGCGGAAGCGCGGCGAGAGCCGCAGGATCGACCAAGCGAGTTCCTTGGAACGAGCGAGCCGCGCAGCCCAAGGGCTTAGGCCGCAGGCGCGGGCGGCCGAGCTCCGCAGCCACCTAACCAAGCGCAAAAGATTGAAGCCGCCCTATTGGGCGGCTTCAATTGCTTTCAGGTTCAATTCCACGAATCGCGGTTTCACGCAAACCTCGATCGCAGACTTCAAGTCGTCAAGATCCAACGGGATATGTCCCACCGACAGCGCCTTCGCAAGCAACACGGTGTTAAGGGCTTTACGGTTGCCAATCTTTTCAAGAATGGCGGCGTCATCAACCTCGACCAGCTTTTCAGGCTGGCCGGCAAAACGTCCACGCAGCCATGCAAGCACCTGCTCGGCCCGATACGGATCGTCGCTCAATGCGGCCGTGACCGGCTGAACACCCGTCGTCGCCGTTACCAGCAAGCCATCGGAAGACAGATACGGCAAAACGCGCGCGCCCTCAGCAGGTTCGAACGCGATAACCAAATCGGCGGTTCCGCGAGCAATAAGCGGCGCATGAACTTCTTCGCCGTTGTTGCCCATGCGCACGTGAGAAACAACGCTGCCGCCGCGCTGGGCCATGCCGATGGTTTCGGCGGTTCGCACGTGCCAGCCTTTTTCCTGAGCTGCCTGAGCAAGCACCTTGGCCGCAAGAACGGTTCCCTGGCCGCCAACGCCGGTAAGCATGATGTTAAGCATGGGTCTCCTCCTTCACCGCACCGATGGCGTCGAACGGGCAAACCTGCGTGCACAAACCACATCCGTTGCAGGCCCCGGCATCGACGAACGCCTGGCCGCGACCCTTGCTCTTCGGGCCTTCGGCTGAGGTATCGAATCCGATGCCCGGGCAACCGATCTCGGTGATGCACACCTTGCAACCCGTGCACTTCAGCGGGTCGATAACCACCGGAGCCGCAGGCTTCACCAACTGAATGCACGGCGATTCGAACAGAATGGCCGACGGACCCTCGAACTCGATGGCCTCACGCGCAGCATCGACGGCAGCCTGCTTGTCCAACGGGTTCGCACGAACGATGCACTTGAAGCCGTTCGCGCGAAGCACCGCCTCAATCGAAAGCTTCTCGTTCACAGGACCCATTAAGGTAACGCCCGTGCCCGGATGGGGCTGCGCGCCGGTCATGGCGGTGGTTGCGTTATCAAGCACGACCACCGTGATGTCGTGGCCGTTGTAGGCAGCGTTCGAAATGCCCGTGGTGCCACTCGCGAAGAAGGTCGAATCACCAACGAACGCAATGGCCTTCTTGTCGGGGTCGGCAATCGCGAAACCCTGCGCCATGGTGATGCCCGCGCCCATGCACAGACAGGTGTCGACGGCATCAAGCGGCTTGGCATTCCCGAGGGTGTAGCAGCCGATATCGCCGCAATAGACGGCCGGGGTCTTGCCCAGGGCCTTCTTCACAGCATAGAAGCTTCCACGATGCGGGCAGCCCGGGCACAGCACCGGGGGACGAACCGGGAGATCAACCGTATCGACAGGCGCAGAGTCATCGGCAGCAAGCTCGCTCAAACCAAAGAAGCTCAGCAGGCGGGCTTCGATATCATCGACGTCGTTCTCGCCACGCGCACGCGTATCGCCCGTCTGCTTGCCCAAGACGTCGTAGCTGGCTTTCGTGCGACCAGCGAAACGAAGCAGCTCGTCTTCGATAACGTAATCGAGTTCCTCGAGAACAAGTATGCGCTCCAAGCCCTGAGCGAATGCCGCAACGCGCTCTGTCGGGAACGGGAAAGGCGTGCCAACCTGCATGAAGCGATACGCCGGCAACTCAACACCAGCTGCGGCGGCCTTCGATTCGATCACGCTTAGCGCCTCAAGCGCGTAAGCCGTGGAAACGCCACCCGCCACAACGCCGATCTTGGCATCGTTTGCGGCGATTGCGGCATCGATGTCGCACTTCGCTAGACCGTTCGCGTAAACGGGGTTGAATGCCCCCAGCGCCCCGCTAGTAGCAGCGGCGGCGGACATCGAGAAATCATACGCGATGCGCGGAAGACGATCCTCGATCTCGCCATGCGCTTCGAACGCGCGGCGGGGGAAAATAACCCACTTGCTAGGATCACGTTGAAAACCGCCGTCGGGAAGAGGACGCGCGAACGTTTCGTCGACAACATCGAAGAACGCGGATGCGTGGTCGATGCGCGTGGTGGGCCGCACAATGACAGGAGTGGAATAGCGCTCGGACAGATCGAACGCCTCGCGCATCATGGCGAACGCCTGCTCAGGCGTGGCAGGGTCCAAAACAGGAACCTTAGCGAACGCGGCATAGCGGCGCGTGTCCTGCTCAGTTTGCGACGAGATGGGACCGGGGTCGTCGGCAACAAGAAGAACCAAGCCGCCGCGAATGCCCACGTAGTTCAGGCACATCAGCGCATCGGAGGCAACGTTCAAGCCCATCTGCTTGCAGGTGAACAAGCAGCGGGCTCCTGCATATGCGGCGCCACCCAGAAGCTCAAGGGCGACCTTCTCGTTCGTCGACCACTCGACGTACACATCATGCGCCGTTCCCGCAGCATGCAGCTTCGCCACCGTCTCGACGATCTCGGACGAAGGGGTTCCCGGATAGCCAGCGACTACATTGACGCCGGCTTCAAGGGCAGCATGAGCCAAAGCCTCGTTGCCCATCAGCAATTGCTTCGCCATATGCACCTCTCTCGAAATACTGTAAGCAAATGCGCGGACGCCCAAACGCCCGCGCACCGTCATTCAAAAAACCGAAGCGACCTTCGATTATCCGTTTTCCAAGACCTTCTTTTTGTACTTCTCGGTGATCTCCCAAGTAACCTGCTCTCGAGATTTTTCACCAGATGCCATACTCCTTAAGTTCTTGTAGCAGTCACGAGATAATGGCATGTTTTCCACGGCCATGGTCGCCGCAACCTGCTCTATCGCGTGGCTTTGCATTAATCCTCGGCCATCTGACGCTTGAAGTCGATGATCTTCTGCTGCATGGCAGCGTCGCCCGTTCCCAACATCTGAACAGCCAGGATAGCGGCGTTCTTCGCGCCGTTGATAGCGACAGTGGCACACGGCACGCCCGAAGGCATCTGAACCATGGACAGAAGAGAGTCAAGGCCGCCCAAGTCGGAGGTCTTCATAGGAACGCAGATAACAGGGTTGGGAGTGTACGCCGCAACGACGCCGCCCAAATGAGCTGCCTTGCCTGCGGCAGCGATGATCACCTTGATGCCGCGCTCATGCGCAGTGGAGGCCCACTCATGAACCTCAAGCGGCTTGCGGTGCGCGCTGGCAACCTTCACCTCGTACGCAACGCCGAACTCGTCAAGCTGCTGCATGCATGCCTCCATGGTGGGCATATCGGACTTCGAACCCATGATAATGCCGACAACCGGCGTGTTTTCTTTAGCCATCTCTCGTCTTCTCTCCAATTGGGAAATTCCAGAACAAACTAACTTTTTAGAATTATGAGTACAATCTTACAGTTAGCTCCACAGAATGTATGGAAGCACTTTTATTCACTGACCCAGATTCCCCGTCCGTCAGGACACATGGAAAAGATTACAGCATTTCTTTTAGGTTTCGGAAAAGAGCTGGGGCTGGAGTCTTTTGTAGACGAAGCAGGTAATGTGATTATCCGTAAACCTGCCACTCCGGGTATGGAAAACCGGAAAGGTGTGATTCTTCAGGCGCACATGGATATGGTTCCGCAGAAGAACAACGATACTGTACACGATTTTGAAAAAGATCCGATTGAAACTTTTATAGACGGTGACTGGGTAAAAGCAAAAGGCACTACTTTGGGCGCAGACAACGGACTGGGTGTAGCTGCTATTATGGCCGTGTTGGAAGCAAAAGACCTGAAACACGGTCCTTTGGAAGCTCTTATCACGAAAGACGAAGAAACCGGTATGTATGGTGCATTCGGCTTGAAACCGGGTACACTGAACGGAGAGATTCTTTTGAATCTGGATTCGGAAGATGAAGGCGAATTGTATATTGGTTGTGCCGGGGGTATGGATGTAACTGCAACTTTAGAATATAAAGAAGTAGCTCCCGAAGAAGGAGATATCGCAGTGAAAGTTACATTGAAAGGATTACGTGGCGGACATTCGGGATTGGAAATCAATGAAGGACGCGCTAATGCCAATAAGTTGCTGGTTCGTTTCGTTCGTGAAGCGGTTGCCAGCTATGAAGCCCGTTTGGCTAGCTGGGAAGGTGGTAATATGCGTAATGCTATTCCACGTGAAGCACATGCGGTTATTACCATTCCGGCTGAAAATGAAGAAGAGCTATTGGGCTTGGTGAAATACTGCGAAGATCTGTTCAATGAAGAATATTCGGCAATTGAAACACCGATCAGCTTTACGGCTGAACGTGTGGAACTTCCTTCGGGTCAAGTGCCTGAAGAGATTCAGGACAATCTGATTGATGCAATCTTTGCTTGTCAGAACGGTGTGACCCGTATGATTCCTACTGTTCCGGATACGGTAGAGACTTCTTCCAATCTTGCTATTATTACGATTGGTGAAGGAAAAGCAGCCATTAAGATTCTGGCTCGCAGCTCGAGTGATAGCATGAAGGAATATCTGACTACCAGCTTGGAGTCTTGTTTCTCTATGGCAGGTATGAAGGTGGAAATGACTGGTGGATATTCCGGTTGGCAGCCTGATGTTAATTCTCCGATTTTGCATGCGATGAAGGCCTCTTATAAGCAGCAGTTCGGTGTAGAGCCTGCAGTGAAAGTAATCCACGCAGGCTTGGAATGTGGTATTATCGGTGCTATTATTCCGGGATTGGATATGAT
>URZP01000032.1 GCA_900552365.1 uncultured Coriobacteriaceae bacterium | reverse complement strand
CCTCGCTCTTCATGCCCTCTTTGACTTCCTGAGCACCCTCGCGCAGGCCCTTGACGGTCTTACCGAACGCCTTGCCCAACTTGGGAAGCTGTTTCGGTCCGAAGATAAGCAGGACAACAAGCAGGATGATGACCAGTTCCGGCATGCCAAGACCGAAGATCTTCATTGCAAACCCTCCGAATCGTTTGGTTAAGCCGGCTTGCCAATGGGCGCGCCGGCGAACTCACGCTGCAATAGTCAGCGTCCGATAAAATACCATTTCTGGCTGGCAAATGGGCGCATCCTATAAAAGAAACACGGTGACGTAAGAAGACGTCGGCCGATGCCACTAAACAGGGTGCTGGAAATAGAAAAGCCGACGCGAGCGCCGGCTTTGAATTCGATGGTCGGGTTGACTGGATTTGAACCAGCGACCTCTGCGTCCCGAACGCAGCGCTCTACCAAGCTGAGCCACAACCCGATGCTGCTCTCACAGCGGGAAATATACTAACACAGATTCGGTCCAGCGCAAGCATCTATTTTTAGTAGAAGACTTCTATTTCCATCACTTCGCGACGAATCGTCATAAGATCGCACTCGAAACGGCTTCAAAGCAACGTTTTGGCAACTCAAATGGTGAGGTTGTGATCGGCACAGTGGCTTCACAACCGTCAGTCATACTGCAAGGCATGTTGAAATCAATTGCAAAAACCATCACAGGCGCCATCGTCGCCCTCGTCATCATCGGGTCCATCTGCTTCTTCACTGGAACCCTTAGCTCAACCGGCAAGATTGGAAACCCCTTCGATGCAGCGAAAACCACCGCGCTCAATGCGGCAATCGATGCAAGCGGCGTGAAATCGAAGATCAACAACACGCTTCAAAACAACGTGAGCAAGATCTCGCAGGTAACCGGCATTCCCGCTGACCAAGTGCAAGCCGGGATCTCGAACCTTGATGTGAACAACTGGACGGCGGTTTCTTCCCCGCAAGGCGCCACGGCAACCGGTTCGTACAACGTGAACGCCAACGGCACGAACGCCACCATCACCACGTACAGCGACCCCAACTACATCGGCGTGAATGCCTACGGGCAAGACGTCACCTTCAAGGTTCCCGCCAGCGCCCAGGCATACGAAAGCTATTTTGGCTATCTCACCAATCTGTAGGCAGCCAGCAACGCCAACCACACCATCACGTAGCGCAAAGAGCCTTCGCCGATTCGGCAAAGGCTCTTTCTCTTGCTAAGTTATTTCGCACCATTCAGCAGCGGTTCTCGTTGATGCGACGCTTAACTCGCATCTTGTTGCTGCGACTCGATGCCAAGCTTGGCGCCAAGCCATTCGGCGATGTCGTAATCGTAGTCGCTGGACATTTGAAACGCGTCATGTGCATTGCGGATACGCGTCTCATACAACGTAGCGCCCTTGTTGTCGGCAAGCTCCTGCAAGATATCGTCGCAGTCGTCCAAATCACACACGACAGCGATCTCATCGAAGCGCTTCGCCGCCGCGCGAAGAAGCGCCATGCGACGCAACTCGATGCTCTGTATGCAGGCAGGAAAGTTCGCCCCCGAAAGAACAACCTCGTCGAAATCGGGAACATCCGCAACCAGCATATCGAACCCATCGACGATGCCCTCGGCACCAAGAGATAGGTCCACTGCCGCCGCTTCCACGCCCGCCTGTGCGAACGCATCGACAAGCAGCGAATCGCACGACACGGCAACGCCCCAGTGCTTCAGCAGCTGTTCGGCGAAACGCGCGGATTCTTGAACGTCGGACACCGCGAACAGGGCCCGCTCCACCTTGGGATTATGCATGCGGCCTCCCCACTACCCCAAAGCGATATGGATATGCCTGTCGGCGTCAAGGCTCATGCGGCCCTCGGCTATCCAACCAAGAACACGCGGATACAGTTCGTGTTCAACCTGATGGATACGTGCCTCAAGGGAATCTAGATCGTCATCCTCAAGCACAGCGACAGGCTCTTGAGCAACGATCGGTCCCTTATCGTAGTCCTCGTTTGCCAAGTGAACGGTAACGCCCGTCACCTTCACGCCCGTATTCCACGCATCCTGAATGGCATGGGCGCCCTTGAACGACGGCAGCAGCGCAGGATGTAGGTTCAGCACACGGTCAGGGAACGCGTCAAGCAGCACCGGCGTGACCTTGCGCATGTAACCGGCCATGACCACGTATTGGGCACCTGCTTCGACAAGGGCGTCGGCAATGCGCTTGTCGGCAGCCTGCGGATCGGCGTAAATATCGCGATTCAAAACCAACGTGGGAATGCCCGCAGTCTTCGCGCGCTCAATGCCGTATGCATCGGGACGCGACGAAACAACCAGCACAACTTCAACGGGAAGACCTTCATTTGCCGCATCGATGATGGCCTGAAGATTGGTCCCGCTCCCCGAGACCAAAACGCCGACTTTGAGTTTGCCGTCTTTCACCTTACCGCCTGCCTTCCCCTGGGAATTTGCACTGGAAACAAGAAAAGGCCCGCCGCGATTCGGCAGCGGGCCTGCAAAGAAAACATGCCTACGCGAACAGGGCGTCCTCATTCTGGTAACGGACGATGCCGGTGCCGGGAACGATCTTGCCCACAACCATGGGCGTCTCGCCTGCTTCAGCGATAGCGGCCATAACGTTGTCAACCTGCGCGGGGTCGACGATGAGAACCAGACCCAAACCCATATTGAACGTCTTCAGGGCCTCTTCGACGGACAGGCTTGCCTTATCGCATGCGTAGCGAACGATGGGCGGAAGCTTCCAGGTGCCCACCTCGACCAGCGCGTCAACCTTGTCGTTAAGGGCGCGGTTCAGGTTCTCGGTGATGCCGCCGCCGGTGATGTGAGCAAGCGCATGAACGGCGTCGGGGAGCTGATTGATGACGGCACGAACCGGCTTGACGTACATGCGCGTGGGGGTAAGCAGCGCATCGATGACGCTTTGACCCTCAAGCTGGTCAAGCGGAGCGGAAAGCTCGTCGAGGCCCTTGTCGCCCATGCAAACTTTGCGGGCAAGGGAGTAGCCGTTGGAGTGAAGTCCGCTGGAAGCAAGACCGATAAGCACGTCGCCCTCGGCAACGTTTGCGGGATCGAGCATCTTGACCTTGTCAACGATGCCCACGCAGAAGCCGGAAAGATCGTAATCGTCAGGATCCATGACGCCCGGATGCTCGGCCATCTCGCCGCCGATAAGGGCGCAACCGGCCTGACGGCAACCCTCGCCGATGCCGCCGACGATCTCGGCCATGGAGGTGGAGTCGATCTTGCCCGTGGCCACATAGTCCAAGAAGAACAGCGGCTCGGCACCGGTGGCCAGGATGTCGTTGGCGCACATGGCAACCAGGTCGATGCCCACCGTGGAGTTCTTACCGGAAAGCTGGGCAACCTTCAGCTTGGTGCCAACGCCATCGGTTCCGGAAACCAGAACCGGCTCTTCCATGTCCTTAGCAGCAGCGATGCTGAACAAGCCGCCGAAACCGCCGATGTCACCGATGACCTCGGGGCGATAGGTGGAGTGAACCGTCTTCTTGATTGCGTCGACGGCGCGAGCGCCCTCTTCGATGTCGACGCCTGCGCTTGCGTAGGTGATCTGGCCTTCAGGTTGATCTGCCATGATGTCTCCTTGGAATGTCAGCTTGGGCATACGCCCCGTCTGGGTTATCGAAATTGTATCACGCTGGAAAGGCGCGCTGCCTACGGCATGATGGGGTTGCCCTGCTCGCCCTTCGAATAAGACTCCTCGAACAGCTCGCGCTTGGTGAGGAACGACTTCTTCGACATGGCCGCAGGGATGGGAACCGCATAATCGCCCGTGAAGCAGGCGTCGCAGAAGCCGTCGTGGCGGCAGTCGGGGACAGCCGCATGAAGGCCCTCGACCGAGATGAACGCCAACGAATCGGCGCCCATCCACTCGCACATCTCGGGCACGGTCATATTGGCCGCGATGAGCTGCTCGCGCGAGTCGGTGTCGATGCCGTAGAAGCAGGGCCACGTGACCTCAGGCGAAACGATGCGCAAGTGAACCTCGGCAGCGCCGGCGTCGCGAAGCATCTGAACGAGCTGGCGCGAGGTATTGCCGCGAACGACCGAGTCGTCGATGACGATAAGGCGCTTGCCGGAAAGCACCGAGGACAAGGGGTTGAGCTTCAAACGAACGCCCAGTTGACGCATGGCCTGCGTGGGCTGGATGAACGTACGTCCGACGTAACGGTTCTTCATGATACCGTCGGAATACGGAATGCCGCTTTCTTCGGCATAGCCAAGTGCGGCAGGCAGACCCGAATCGGGAACGCCCAAAACCAAATCGGCGTCAGCCGGAGCCTCGCGCGCGATGATGCGGCCGAGGTTACGACGAGCTTGGTAAACGCTCTGACCGTCGATGTTGCTGTCAGGGCGTGCGAAGTAAACGTACTCGAAGATGCAGGAAGCGCGACGACGCGGCTCGATTGCCTGTTCGCTTTCCATGCCCGAGAAGCTGAACTTGATGACCTCGCCCGGCTCGACATCGCGCAGGTACGTGGCGCCGACGATGTCCAAGCCGCACGTCTCGCTGGAAACAACCCAGCCACGGTTATTAGGAAGCATGCCGATGCACAACGGGCGGATGCCGTTGGGGTCGCGGAATGCGTACAAGGCAGTCGGCGAAGCGAGAACCATGGCGTAAGCTCCCTCGATGATCTCCATCGCGCGCTTGATGCCCGAACGGATGTGGCTGGTCTGCTGAGTGTACAGGCCGATGAGCTTCGCGGCGATCTCGCTGTCGGTGCCAGCACGCAGCTGGATGCCCTCTTCGACCGTCTTGACGCGCAGGTCGTTGGTGTTCACCAACGTGCCGTTGTGAGCCAAGGCGATGAGCATGTCATCGATGGCGGAAATATGGGGCTGGGCAGCTTCCCAGGTATCGCCCGAACAGCTGCTGGTGGAATAGCGCACGTGACCGATGGAAACGTATCCGGTAAGCGCCGCCAAGCTGGACTCGTTGAATGCCTGAGTGACCAGGCCAAGGTCCTTCGAGACGATCATGGACTCGCCATCGCCGACGGCGATGCCGGCGCTTTCCTGACCACGATGTTGCAAGGCCTGAAGGCCGAAGCAGGTCATGCGCGCAACATCCTCGCCCGGAGCGAAGATGCCGAAAACGCCGCACTCCTCTTCGAGATGATCGGGCAGCTCGCCCGGAACGATCGCGTCACTCATTCGATTGATCCCCCTAATAGTTACGGTTTATGCGGCACTGCCGACTTCCTCGACGGCGCAGAACATCACATAGCGGCCGTTAGATATCTGATTATCGCACGTGGAAAATGCGAAGAACTGATCGATCTTCGAAACATCGGGCACATCGCTCATTTGAACGGTGGACCTGTCGATGATGTCCATAAGGTACGTGCGCTTTGCGGCGACGCTGGAAAACTCGGTCTGTAAAAGCGGGTCGTTTGCTCCGCAATGAACAAGCGAGAACGAACGCAGCTTCATGTTCACCGTAGGCGTGAACAGGTATACCGTGCGATGCTCGGCAACCGACTTCTCGTCGGAAATTGCCGAGAACATGGTGCCGTCGTTCAGATGGTGCCCGAAAATGAAGTTGCCCGTGTCGGAGAAATCGCTGGCGTTGTCGTAGTGCAGGAAGATGCAACCGTTGTTGGTGATTCCGCCCGCAGAACCCTCGAAGTCGTGCGTGAGGTAGTAACTGTCGTCGCTGCCTTTGACCACCGGGTAGTTGATGTTGGTGCCCGGGACGTAAACCCACGCAACGATGTCGGGGTTGATTGCCGAAAGGGCGTTCCAATCGACCATAGACGAATCGAGGTCGAAAGAGTTGCTTGAAGTGACGTCGAGATCGGCAGCTTGGGAAACGCGGTCGTAGGCTTTCTGACCTTGCCAGTAGCTGAAACCGATTGCGCCAAGCGACGCAAGAGAGACGACCAGAACCACAAGCGAAACGATCAGCACGACCGTCCACGCGCGACCTTTGCGACGGCGCTGCGCCTTCTGCGCGTAACCCTCCCGAGCGTAATCAGAGCTCATGGCACGCGGCTGTCCATAGTAAGCGCGCATGTCGAAGTCGTTGCGTCCACGACCATGCTTTCCAGCCATGCCCCGTCCTTTCACATTCATCGATGCCGCCGACCGCACCTACACCTGGCAGATGCGTCAATAAGAAGCGGGGCGTGTTCGAAAGAACCGCGCCCGCGAACAAACACAAGCGCCTCCCGAAAAGGAGGCGCCTATCAGAATACCTGTTCGATCAGGTCATTTCCGCTTCATCTCGTCGATGAAGCCTTTTGCCACAAAAAACACGATTACGCACACCATGATGGCGGGAACGATCCAGAACATGTCCATAGGGATGACTCCGAACACCATATTCTCCATCGCCTTCCTCCTTCATAGAACATCGCTGCCACGTGCGAACGCAGTCGCGAAGCGTGGGGCTTACTTGTCGCGCAGCCTTGCCTCGAGGGCATCGTTGACCGTTTGCAGAACCTTGACGCGAGCGTAGAGCTTGTCGTTGCTGTCAAGCAGCGCCCACGGCGCATACGTGGTCGACGTCAAGCGGAACATATCGTTGACGGCAGCCTTGTACTGAGGGTACTTGTCGCGGTTGCGCCAGTCTTCATCGGTGATCTTCCACTGACGTGCAGGGTCTGCCTCACGCGACTTGAAACGGGCAAGCTGCTCGTCGGGCGTGACGTCCACCCAGAACTTCAACAGAAGGGCGCCCCACTGCACAAGCTCGTACTCGAACTCGTTGATCTCGTCGTACGCGCGCGCCCATTCGTCGGTGGAGGCAAAGCCCTCGATGCGCTCGACCAGCACACGGCCGTACCAGCTGCGGTCGTAGATACCGACATGGCCGGCCTTCGGCAAACGCGTCCAGTAACGCCACAAGTGCGGATGCGCAAGCTCGGGCTTGGTGGGAGCCGGGCTTGGAAAGATCGTGTAAGCGCGGGCGTCGAGCGCTTGGGCCACGCGCCTGATGGCGCCGCCCTTGCCCGCTGCGTCCCATCCCTCGAACATCAGGATAAGGGGCACGCGCTTCTGATACATCTCGTTTTCAAGCTGGGCCAGGCGCTTCTGTTCGCGCTTCAGGGCGACGCGGTACTCCTCCTCGTCAAGCGACGGCTTCGGGGAGTCATGGTCGATCTGCGGGTAGCCCGCCATGATGATGAACTTGGACGACTTGGGAGCAAGGCTTTGCTGCTCCTTCGCCATGGCCTCGGCTCGAGCGCGCACGGCGTCGGCATCGGGCTGCTGATCTTCGGCAGCCAGCCCTTCGCCTTCGGGCATCATCTGACTTGCCGAGTTCTTCAGCGCCGCCTTGGCTGCCGCTTCTGCTGCAGCGTCGGGAGTCTGATCGAGCGCGCGCTCGATGGCATCGACTAGCGTTTGGGCGATGAGGAGGTTTGCGCGACGCTTGTCTTCGCCGTTGACCAGCGTCCAAGGGGCGAAATCGAAGTTCGAGCCCTCAAGAAGGCGATCGTAGACCACGTACTCGCGCTTGTAATCCTTAGTGTGGCGGTACTTGAACTCGCTGACGCGCCAGCGAGTTGAAGGGTCGTCATAGAGCTTTTGAATGCGCTTCTGGCGCATCTCCTCGGTGACATGGACGAAGAATTTCACCACGACGTAGCCGTCGGCCACAAGCATGCGCTCGAAGTTGTACGCGTATTGACGATAGCTTCCCAACACGTCGTTCTGAAGGTCGCCGCGCGCGTTGGCAGCGGAGTCGCTGCTTTTCACCAGAGCAGCCTCGAGCTCTTTGGCCTCGGACTCGCTGATCTTGCTGCCATAGGTATCGAACAGGTCACGCTCGACCGCCGTGGTGTACCAGCCGCGATCGAAAATAGTGGTGGAACCGCGCTCGCCAAGCGCCTCCCAGAACTCGCTCATGTCGGGGTAGAAGCCGGTGACGCCGTACTTGCGGCCCGCGAACTTCTTCAGGCCCTCTTCATCGATGTCTTTGGTGACGTGAACGGTTGTGGCGCGCGCATCGAGGTTGTACATAAGGTCGGAAATGCGGCTGCCCTTACCGGCACCGCCCCAACCTTCGAACAAGACGACAACGCCTGGCTTGCCTTCCTGGCGCACCCGTTGCTGCAAAAGGATGAGCTTCTGCATAAGCCCGTCGTAGGCCGGCTTGTAATCCTCTTTCGAAAGCGGTTCGACGTTGAAGTCGACGGTCTCAAGCATACGCGCCCCTTTCCTTCAGCATTTTCCCGATCATACCACCGCCCATGCGGATTAGCGCAGCATCGTTTCGTTTGTAAGACGCCCGTAAACGCCGTCGGCAATGCGACGAAATCCCGTCAAACGCGGAAACCCATCGCCTCAACACCAACAAGCGACGGCGCTTGCCTACAATGAAACCGAATTGTCAAAGCAACGCATCCGAAGGATCCTCATGGCCAATTACGCTGTCATCGACGTCGGCTCGAACTCGATCCGCCTCGTCGTTTATTCCGTCCCGAACGACAGTCAAAAGGCGTATCGACGCAGTGATTTCTCGAGCCTTGCCAACGACAAGGTGATGGCCGGACTTGCCGCCTACGTTTCGGAGGGCGTCTTCACCCCTGCCGGCATCAAGAAGGCAACTTCCACCATCAAGTCGCATTTGAAGCATGCCTCGTATTTCAAATGCAAGCGCATCGACGTGTTCGCGACGGCCGTCCTGAGGAACGCCCAAAACAGCGCCGAGGCCATCGAGGCAATCGAAAAAGGCGCCGGCTGCAAGATCAACCTGATCTCAGGCGAAGACGAGGCACTTCTGGGCTTTGCCGGCGCCAGCAGCGAGACACTCATCAAAAACGGGGTGACCGTCGACATCGGCGGCGGCTCGACCGAACTCACCCTGATCAACGACGGCAAGCCGCAAATCTTTCAAAGCGTCCCCCAGGGTTCGCTGTGCTCCTACACCGGCTACGTCAAGAACATCCTGCCCACCGAAGAAGAGATGCTGACGATCCGCGAGTCGTTCGAGGACAAGATGCGCACCGTGCTGAACCCCGACGATTATCAGGCGCAAACGCTGTACGGCATCGGCGGCAGCGTGCGCGCGGCCGCGAAGATGATGGCCGTCGAAAGCGAGGACCGCGTTCGCCCCAAAATCATCCTGCCCACCGACGTCGACGCTCTTCTGAAGAAATGCGTCAAGGACCCCAGCGCCTATGCGAGACAGGCTATCGCAGCGGCCCCCGAGCGAATCCACACGCTTACGCCCGGCTGCACCATCCTGTCGGAGGTCATGCACCGTTTGGGCGCATCGTCGCTTCGCGTCTGCAAGTGCGGCATCCGCGAGGGCTACCTGATCACGCGCATGCTTGAAGCCGAAGTGGCCGATCCTGAGGCTTAATGCGCACTGCTGGGCAAACGTCCCGTAAAAAGAATCCCAACAGGGCTTGAAGCGCTCCGAAGGTGCCTGCGAAAGCACATTATTGCGCTAAAATAAAAGTGTGGCGATCGCCATTTTCGGTCGCCGAAACCATCAAACGAAGGAGACCGCCATGGATGATGCAACCACCGACAAGAACGGGTTGGGCCTCCTCGATGCGCAGGAAAACGAATTCAGCGAGGATCTTGCCAGAAACAACGCCCAGGGCGACGTCAATTTCATGCAGAACCGCGAGCTTTCGTGGCTCACGTTCAACCAACGCGTTCTTGACCAAGGCGCCGACCCATCGGTTCCCCTTCTGGCGCGCTTGAACTTCATCTCCACCTCCTGGAGCAACCTACAGCAGTTCTTCACGGTTCGCGTCGGCCGCCTTACCCACCTGTCCTACATCGAGCCGCCGATTCGCGATTCGAAAACCAACATGACGCCCGAAGAACAGCTGCTTGCCATTTACCGCCGCTGCCACGAGCTGTACCCACTGTATGAAAGCAATTACGAGGAGCTTCGCCTGAAACTTGCCGCCGAAGGCGTCAGCCACCTGCGCCCCGCCGACCTGACGGACGAGCAGCGCGATTTCCTTGCCGATTACATGCGCGACAACATCGAGCCCTTCCTGTCGCCGCAGATCATCAACGCACGCCATCCCTTCCCGCACCTTGAGAACGGGAAGATCTACATCATCGTGCGCCTTGACGAGGACCTTGCCGTCGAGAACAACAACGCCAAGGAAGCCGACGCCAAGAAAAAGAAGAAAAAGAAGAAGGAAAAGGGCGCAAACGGCGTGGTTTTGGGCCTCATCCCCCTGCCTCACCAATGCAAGCGCGTCATCCAGGTGCCCGGAAAGGGCTTCGAGTTCGTCTTGCTCGAGCATGTCATTGAGATGTTCGCCCAGGACATCTTCTCGATGTACAACATCAAGCACGTGAACGTCATCTGCGTCACGCGCAACGCCGACCTTGACACCACGCGCATGGAGGACGGCGCCGACGAGGACTACCGCGAGAACATGAAGCACCTGCTGCGCCAGCGCACGCGCCTGGCCCCCGTGCGCCTGGAATGCGAGTCGCCCTTGTCGCCCGTCATGGAAAAGCTGCTTCTTAAGCGCTTGAACCTTCAACGCTATCAGGTTTTCGAAACCACCGTGCCGCTTGACCTTGGGTACACCTGGGGCTTAGGCGACAACGTCCCCGAGAAGAAACGCCTGAAGCTGGCCGACCCCGCGTTCACGCCGCAGTGGCCGTCGTGTCTCGACCGCAACAGGCCCATCATCGATCAGGTCGCCGAGCACGAAACCCTGCTGATGTACCCCTACGAGAGCATGGATCCGTTCGTTCAGCTTCTTAAAGAGGCATCGACTGACCCGTCGGTCATCTCCATCAAGATCACCTTGTACCGCTTGGCCCGCCAGTCGCATCTCGCCGAGGCGCTTATCGCCGCCGCCGAGAACGGCAAGGAAGTCACCGCCCTGTTCGAGCTGCGCGCACGCTTCGACGAGGCGAACAACATCGAGTGGTCGCAGCGATTCGAGGAAGCCGGCTGCAACGTCATCTACGGATTCGAGTACTACAAGGTCCATTCCAAGATCTGCTGCATAACGCGCCAGACCGCCGATGGCGTCCAGCACATCACACAGCTGGGCACAGGCAATTACAACGAGAAAACCGCCAAGCTCTACACCGACCTGTCCTTCATCACCACCGACAAGGGCTTCGGTCGCGATGCCGTTGAGTTCTTCCGCAACATGGCACTCGAGAACATCTCGGACAACTACGAGTACCTGCAGGTTGCACCGCTGCAGATCGAGCCAAGGATCATCGAGCTGCTTGACCAGGAAATGGCGAAGGCACGCGAGGGCAAACCATGCGGAGTCTTCCTGAAAACCAACTCGGTCACCGACACCAAGATCATCCGCAAGATCGCCGAGGCGTCGCAGGCAGGCGTTCCCGTCACCATGCTGGTTCGCGGCATCTGCTGCCTGATCCCGCAGGTGAAGGGCTACACCGAGAACGTTCACGTGTACTCGATCGTTGGCAAGCTGCTTGAGCACAGCCGCATCTACTGCTTCGGCGTCGGCGACGATATCAAGATGTACCTGTCCAGCGCCGACCTCATGACGCGCAACATGAGCAAGCGCGTGGAAATCGCCTGGCCGATTTTCAACAACGACATCCGCACGCGCATCCTGGACTATATCCATACGTCCCTGAAGGACACTGCCAAGCTGCGCGAGTTGCTCCCCGACGGCACGTACACGCCGCTTGGAACGTGCGTGGGCGTTTGCAGCGAAAACGGCGACGAATACTTCGACTCGCAGGTCTTCGAGATCCAGGAAGCTGTGCGACGTCAGAAAGACGCAGCCATCGACGCTGCGATACGCATGGCGAACAAGGCCAAGCAGCACGAGCATGTCGCTCAAAAAGCCGCAGAGCCTGGTCCTGAATTCAACTCGGAGCCCGCAGCGGAATCCGTCGCCGCAGCCACTCAGTCGACGACGTCCGCACCTGACAACGTGGTTGCCGCAACGGAGGCAACGGTCGCTGTGCCGATCGAACCCGAGCCCACCCCGGCTCCCGCTCCTGCCGCCGCCGCTCGGACCCCCAAGGCGCAACCCGTCGACACCGAAGACAGCCCCACGATCTTCGCGCCCGCGTCCTCGGTTCCCCCGAAAACGCCCAGTTTCATTGACCAGAAGCCGCAGATCGTGCCTATTCCCAAAAAGAAGCGCTTCGGGTTCCTCTCGCGCCTCTTCGGCCGCAAATAGCTCGGCAACTGCTGAACGGCTGCCGCACGCCTCGTTTCCCGTATCTGGGAGACGAGGCGTTTTGTTTTGCGAAACCTATCCGTTTCGATCGTTCCCGCAAAAACAGGACGCGCGGTGTCAATCGCGCCACTGCTCTGAGCCACGTGGCCGTTCCTCCTCTCCCTTGTTTTCGGCATCATTGGGTTAGCAAATAGCTCAACGATAAAGAGCGATACGGACTACGGGGAAAGGAAGTGCACTATGAAATCAAAGTTGAAGATATTCGCCGCCATAGCATGCGTGGCAACTCTTTGCTTGGCTCTGGTCGGCTGCGGCGGCGATAAGAGCGCCGAGTGGAAGAAGGCCGTCGTCGGCACGTGGGAAGTCACCGAGATCACCGGCACCAGCCAAGATGACATCGATATGATGAAGGCATTCGGTCTGAACGTCGAACTGGTATTCCAGGACGACGATTCCTTCAAGATCGGCATGTTCGGCGAGACCATTGACGGCACCTGGAAAGCAACCTCCGCCGACAAGGTCGTTCTGAAAGCCGAAGGCGACGAGATCACCTGCACCCTGAACGACGGCGTGCTTTCCATCGACGTTGAGGGCGACGTCATGAAATTCAAGAAGGTTTCCGACGAGCCCAAGGAAATCAAGGCTGCTGATTTCGGTAGCGCCAGCGGCGATTCCGGCAGCAGCGCCACCGCCGACCAAGAAGTGATCTCCATCGACAAGGTTGTCCTGGACAACGAGATCGCCAAGGTCACCGTTATCGACAAGAAGAAGGACTGGGTCGACAGCTGCGGTTACACCATCAAGGTTGAGAACAAGAGCGACGCCGCGTTCGATATCACCACCGTCTACGGCACGTGGGTTGTCAACGGCAAGATGTGCGAGCCCTTCTACTACGAGACGGTTCAGCCTGGCGCCTACGCCGAGACTTTCGTCAGCTTCTCGACTGACAAAGTCAAGGACCTCAGCGAACTGGTAAACGTCAAGGGCGAACTGGAGATCTGCGACAGCGACACCCTGGACACGATCCTCACCTTCCCCCTGACGCTGGAGTAACGCAAGCTGAAACAAGCACGGAGCTTTACTGAAACAGCCGACCGGCACAACAACGACGCCCTGGAGAAATCCGGGGCGTCGTTTAGTTTCGGGCGCACTCATTCTCACTCTAAAATGCCCACCAAATAGAAAATGAGCCAGCACTCGGAAGCGCTGGCTCGAACTTGTTAAGGATGCAACGCCGCGACGCTACAGAACGCGCTCGACAACCTCTGCGATTGCCTTGGCGGCGTTTTCGGCTGCCGCAGCGTCGGAAGCCTCGACCATCACGCGAACGACGGGCTCGGTACCGGAAGGACGGATAAGGACACGACCATTGCCGGCAAGATCGGCTTCAGCAGCGGCGACAGCAGTGGCGATCTCGGCGTTGCCCTCAAGGGCATGCTTGTCCCTCACATGAACGTTGATGAGCGTCTGAGGATAATGAGTCATCACCTGCGCAGCCTGATCGACGGTCTTGCCCGAACGAACGACAGCGGCAAGGAACTGGCAAGCGGTCATCAAGCCGTCACCCGTGGAGTTATGCTCGAGCAGGATCATATGGCCCGACTGCTCGCCGCCGATGCTATACCCGTTGGCGCGCATCTCCTCGAGCACGTAACGATCGCCGACCTTGGTCTGGATAACCTTGATGCCGTGAGCCTCCATGGCCTTCACAAAGCCGAGGTTGCACATAACCGTGGAAACAACGGTGTCGTTGGAAAGAATGCCGCGATCACGCATATCAAGCGCGCACACAGCCTCGATGATGTCGCCGTCGATCTCGGTGCCATCCTTGGCGACAAGCATGACGCGATCGGCGTCGCCGTCGTGAGCCACGCCGACATCGGCGCCAGACTCCTCCATGAGCTTATGAAGAGGCTCGAGGTTGGTAGAGCCGCACTTGACGTTGATGTCGACGCCATTGAAATCATCATTGATGACGGTAACCTTCGCGCCAAGCTCCTCAAAAGCGCGAGCACTGGTAAGCGAAGAGGCGCCATGACCGGCGTCAAGCGCGATATGCAGCCCCTTGAAGTCGATGCCCTGGGCGCGCACGCTGGACACCGCGTGGTCGACATAGATGTCGACAGCCTCGTCGACGGGAATGGCAACGCCAACCTGATCGCCGGGAAGCATGGCGTTTACTTCTTCGCCCTGCGCGGCAAGACCCTCCAAACCGCCTTGGCGAACGAACGCCTCGATCTCATCCTCAACCGCATCGGGAAGCTTGAATCCCTCGGAATCGAAAAGCTTGATGCCGTTGTACTCGGGCGGGTTGTGAGATGCAGAGATCACGATACCGCCAGCGGCGTGAAGATGGCGAACCAGCAGGGCCACGCCAGGAGTGGGGATGATGCCTGCCAGCAGCGCCGTGCCGCCTGCGCTCATGATGCCCGCGGCAGCCGCGCTCTCGAGCATGTCGCCCGAAAGACGCGTGTCCTTGCCGATGATGATGTTCTTGCCCATGAATTTAACGGCCGCCTGGCCGAGACGATATGCGATTTCGCAGGTGAGCTCGGTGTTCGCGACACCGCGCACGCCATCGGTTCCGAAAAGCCTTGCCATATCCGTCACCCTTCCTTGCGGTTGCATGCAAAAGAACGCCGAAACAGGCGCCCTTGAATCGGAATCATAACCCTTTAATTTTACTACCATCAGGGTCTTGCTCCGACATAAAAGAAGGCTGCCGACCAGTTTCCACTAATCGGCAGCCTTTGAATCGCATAGATGAATCTATACCTGAGCGTTACTCCTCGTC
>URZP01000031.1 GCA_900552365.1 uncultured Coriobacteriaceae bacterium | reverse complement strand
GCCACGGTCGAGTTCGTCGACATCGCCGGTTTGGTTGCCGGCGCTTCCAAGGGCGAGGGCCTGGGCAACCAGTTTTTGGCCAACATCCGTGAGACCAACGCCATCTGCGAGGTCGTCCGCTACTTTAACGACCCCGACGTCGTGCACGTCGACGGTCGCGTGAACCCCTCCAGCGACGTCGAGACCATCAAGACCGAGCTGATCCTTGCCGACATGGGCACTATCGAGAAGGCGCTGCCCCGCCTCGAGAAGGACGCTCGTCGCGACAAGGCCGCAGCTGCCAAGTTCGAGGCTGCCAAGAAGGCCTATGACGGCTTGAACGGGGGCCATCGCGTTCGCACTCTTGGCCTTTCCGAGGAAGAGCTCGATGCTCTGTACGATCTGCATCTGCTGACGGTCAAGCCCATTCTGTACGTCGCCAACGTCGACGAGGATCAAGTGAACGCCGATTTTGCCAAGATCGACGGCTGCACGCCCGTGCCCATCAGCGCGAAGGTCGAGGCCGACTTGGCCGAGCTTGATGACGAAGAGGCCCAGATGTTCCTTGAGGAGCTTGGCCTGAAGGAAAGCGGCCTGGCCCGCTTGGCTCGCGAGGCGTACCACCTGCTGGGCCTGCAGTCGTACTTCACGTCGGGCGAGAAGGAGACGAAGGCCTGGACCATCCCCATCGGCGCGAAGGCGCCTCAGGCCGCCGGCGTCATCCACTCCGACTTCGAGCGCGGCTTTATCAAGGCCGAGACGGCGTCGTTCGAGGATTACGTCGCGCTGGGCGGCGAGAAGGGCTGCCGTGATGCCGGCAAGCTCCGCCAAGAAGGCAAGGAGTACGTGGTGCGGGACGGCGACGTCATGCACTTCAAGTTCAACGTTTAATCTGCGTTTGCCGTTGCTTCCTTTGCGAAGGCGGCGGCAGAATCGTAGCTATCTGCCAAATGGGCCGTTGTGTTTTGCCGCAACGGCCCATTTCTTTTGCCCAAGCAGGTGCTGCAACCTGTCCGAGTTGTGTTCGGTTGGCTTTCGAAGCAGCTGAGCTGATTACGAGTTGGCGAACAGCCCCACGGCGAATCGGGTGATGTTCGAGCGGTTGATGATTCCCGCCATGCGTTTTCCGTCCATGACGGGCGCCTTCTTAAGGTGGTGCTTCGCAAGCGTGTTGCAGACGTCGCGCATATCGTCGTGGACGTTCACGGTGATGACGTCCTGCGTCGCGATCTCGCCCACGCTGATGTTTCGAAGCTCGGCGGCTTTCTGGTTGAACGAAGATCCGTCGTCAATCGCGAAGGCGTAGAAGCTGCCGTACGAGGCGTCCTGTTTTGCCAGCGAGCCAAGAACGTCGCCGTCGCTCACGAATCCCGCGAGCTCGCCCGTGCCGTTGACGACGGGAGCGCCCGAGATTCCCATTTCTACGAACAGCTTCAAAGCGTCAAGCGCGGTGTCGTTCTTGTTGAGCGTGTAGACTTCCTGCTTCATCAGGGAAGCGACGCTTTCGGGTTTGGCACCGGTCTGGTAGCTTGCTGCTTTGGCGTGCGCGCTGGGTTCAGCTTCTTTATCGCGTGCAGGTTGTTTTTTGAAGCCGAGCGCAAGGATGAACGAAACGATCGCAAGCACAAGGGCAAACGCGAAGCCCCAGTGGGCGCCCTGTGAGAACACCACCGAAGCTTGGGTTGCGCCGTTTGCGGCAGCGGCACTTGAGCCTGTCGCAACCAAAAACGTTGCGAGCGCGGTGGCAATCGCGCCCATAACCTGTTGAAGCGTGTTGATCATCGTGCTGCCATCAGTGGAAAGCTGCGGCGGCAGCGAAGAAAGCGCGTGGGTTTGGCACGGCGACATGGCCAGGGGCACGCCGATCATCAGCACGACATGGCAGCAAACAACATACGCAAGCGGCGAGGACGGATTAGCGAACAGCAGAAAGGCGCAGGCGACGATGGACAGTGCGAAGCCGACCAGTGCGGGAACGCGTACGCCGATGCGGTCGTAGATGCGGCCCGACAGCATGCTAACGATGGCGTTCGCGATGCCGCCGGGAAGCAGGACCAAGCCTGCGACGCTCACGGCAAGCAGCATGCTGTTCTGGTAGAACTGGGGTAGAACGAACATCGCTGAAAGCGTGACGCCGAAGTTCAGCATGACGCACAGGGTGCCCGTGCGGAACCCGGGGATGCTGAAAACGCGCAGGTCGATAACGGGCTCGTTCATGTTCAGCTGTCGCTTCACGTAGACGAACAGCGCTGCGAGGCCAATTGCCAGCGAGCCGATGACAAGGGCGGAGCCCCAGCCATACAGGCTGGTCATGCCAACGCCAAGGACGATGCCGCCGAAGCCAAGGCACGAAGCGATCACGGAAACGGGGTCGATGTGCGGGCGGGTAAGCTCGTAGGGGTTGACCAAGAACTTGACCGTGAACAGGATGCCCACCAGCAAAACGACGACGAAGCTGAAGAAGATCGCATTCCACGAGAAAACGCCCACAAGGAAGCCGGCAAGGGTGGGGCCAACGGCCGATGCCGACATGATGACCAAGGCGTTCACGCCCATGGCCGTGCCGATTTTATGCGGCGGGATGACCTTCAAAACCATCGAGAACATAAGCGGCAAGATAAGGCCGGTTCCGACACCTTGAACGATTCGTCCTGCCAGGGCAACGGGGAAGCTTGCAGCAAGCCCGCTGATCAGCGAGCCTACGAAGAAGGCGCCCAAAGCGAAAAGCGTGATCTTGCGCGCCGGGAACCATTTCATGAGAAGGCTCGAGAACGGCAGGACGATGCCGATGGCAAGCATATAGCCGACGACCATCCATTGAACGACGGAAAGCGTGACGCCGAATGCGGCAGAAAGCTGGGGAAGGGCGATGTTCAGCGCGGTTTCGCTGTACATTCCGGTGAATCCCCCTAGGTAAAGCCCCATAAGGCAGAGATACGGATGCGCGACCTTCACGCGCGCTTGGGGCATGCCCCCGTTTTGATGAGAAGAAGACACGAAAGCTAATTCCTTTCCAGATAGACACCCGGCTTTCACGGGCTGACAGCGCGCCACGGCTCTCTCAACCGCTTCGCGCATGTATTCAGTGCAGCCCAAACAAAAAGCGCTCGCGGCGTTTAGCTACGAGCGCTTCATATGGGCGAAACTACTTCACTGAATTCAACAGTCAGAAATTGAAGCACAAACAAGGTTCCCTTCGTAAGTGTTTGTTTTGTGACATGGCGCCGTTGGCGTAAGAACGATTTCATTCGCCAAGAAAGCCCTTCCTTCATTGGCGGCGGCGGTTAGAATGGGGCGGTACGATCATCCACCGATCCATTTGGACACAAAGGAGCCCGACGTGCTGACTGATATCGAGATCGCCCAAGCGGCAACCCCGAAGCGAATCGACGAGATCGCCGAGAAGATCGGCATCCCCGATTCCTACCTCGAGATGTACGGCAAGTACAAGGCAAAGGTTGACTACAACTACCTGCGCGATCACGAGGCAAAGCCCGGAAAACTGGTTCTGGTCACGGCCATCAACCCCACCGCTGCAGGCGAAGGCAAGACCACGACCACCGTTGGTTTGGGCGATGCGCTTGCCAAGCAGGGCAAGAAAACCGTCATCGCTTTGCGCGAGCCGTCGCTTGGCCCTGTTTTCGGCATCAAGGGCGGCGCTGCCGGCGGCGGCTACGCCCAGGTCATCCCTATGGAAGACATCAACCTGCACTTCACGGGCGACTTCCATGCCATCAGCGCGGCTAACAACCTGCTTGCTGCCATGCTCGACGCTCATATCCACAACGGCAACGAGCTGAACATCGACGTCCGTCGCATCACCTGGAAGCGCGTCGTCGATATGAACGACCGTGCCCTTCGCCAGATCGTCGTCGGCCTTGGCGGCAAGGCGAACGGCTTCCCGCGCGAGGACGGGTTTGATATCACCGTCGCCAGCGAGGTCATGGCCGTGTTCTGCCTCGCTTCCGACATCAACGACCTGAAGGCCCGCCTGGCCCGCATGGTCGTCGCTTACACCCGCGACGACAAGCCCGTCACCGCCGGCGACCTGCATGCCGAAGGCGCTATGGCAGCCCTTCTGAAGGACGCCCTGAAGCCGAACCTGGTGCAGACCCTCGAGGGCACGCCTGCGTTCATTCATGGCGGTCCCTTCGCCAATATCGCTCACGGCTGCAACTCCGTCATCGCAACGCGCATGGCAATGGCCCTGGGCGATTACGCCATCACCGAGGCCGGTTTCGGTGCCGACCTGGGCGCCGAGAAGTTCCTGGACATCAAGTGCCGCTATGCCGGCATCAAGCCCGACGCCGTGGTCGTCGTTGCCACCGTTCGCGCCCTTAAGAACCACGGCGGCGTGGCCAAGGAAGACCTCAACGCCGAGAACCTCGAGGCTCTTGAGGCCGGCCTGCCCAACCTTCTGCAGCATGTCGAGAACATCACGAAGGTGTACAAGCTTCCGTGCGTCGTCGCCATCAACCGTTTCCCCACCGACACGCAGGCCGAGCTCGATTTGGTTGCGGCAAAGTGCAAGGAACTCGGCGTGAACGTCGCGCTTTCCGAGGTTTGGGCTCGCGGCGGCGAGGGTGGCCAGGAGCTTGCCGACGAGGTCGTTCGCCTGTGCGAGCAGCCTAACGATTTCGAGTTCGCCTACGAGCTCGACCAGCCCATCGCCAAGAAGATCGAGGACATCGCCAAACGCGTGTACCATGCCGACGGCGTCGACTTCGACCCGAAGGTCGCCAAGGAGATGAAGCACCTCGAGGAGCTCGGCTTTGGCAACCTTCCCGTCTGCATGGCGAAGACCCAGTACAGCTTCTCGGATGACGGCAGCAAGCTGGGTGCGCCGAGGGGCTTCCGCATTACCGTTCGCGACATCAAGGTCAGTGCCGGCGCTGGCTTCATCGTCGCATTGACTGGCTCGATCATGACCATGCCCGGCCTTGGCAAAGCGCCTGCGGCTATGCGCATCGACGTGGACGAGACCGGAAAGGTCTCGGGGTTGTTCTAAGAAAATGGACAGACAGTTCATCGAAGAGCTGGCAAGCGCCGCGCCCACACCGGGAGGCGGCGCTGCTTGCGCATATGTGGGCGTTCTCTCCACGTGCCTGACCTCGATGGTCGGCAACCTTACCGTGGGGAAGGAGCGTTATAAGAACGTCGAGGCCGAGGCTCGCGAAAGACTTGCGCGGCTCGAGGCCATGCGTGCCCGCCTAGCCGAGCTGGTGCGCGCTGACGAGGAGGCGTTCGCCCCGCTGGCAGCCGCTTACCGTATGCCGCGCGGCACTGATGAAGAGCGCGCTGCACGCGAAGCAGCCGTTCAAAATGCCCTGTACGGCGCCAGCGAGGTGCCGCTTGAAATCATGGAGACCATCCTTGAAGCGCTTGGTGCGGCCAAGTTCTTCGCCTACAATGGCAACCGCAGTGCGCTTTCCGATATCGGCGCCGCAGCCACGTTCGCACGTGCGGCCGCCCACGGCGTTCGCCTGACCGTCGTCGCGAACATCTCGTCCATGAAAGACGAGCAGCGGGCGCGCGTCTATCGTCAGCGTATGAACTCCCTGCTTGCCGACATCGACCAGCAGGCTGATTTCGTGGAAAGCCATGTGCTTGACTATCTAAGCTGATCAAGCCAATAAAACAGGAGGGTTTCCGTGGCAGATCTTTTGCTGGGAAAGCCGGTTGCCGACGCTATGGCGGCCGACATCGTCGCGCGCGCCAAGGCGTTGACGGCATCGGGCAAGCAGCCCACTTTGGCTATCGTTCGCGTGGGTGAGCGCCCCGACGACCTTACCTACGAACGTTCCGCCATGAAGCGCGCCGATGCATGCGGCATTGCCGTCAAGCAGTTCGTGCTTCCCGCAGACGCCTCAACCGACGTCGTGCTTGCAGCCGTTGCCACGGTGAACTCAGATGACTCCATCCATGGTTGCCTGCTGTTCCGTCCTCTTCCCGAAGGCATCGACGAGCAGGCTGTTTGCAACGCGCTCGACCCTGCGAAAGACATCGACGGCATCACGCGCGGCTCGCTTGCCACGCTGCTTGCCGGCACGGGCGAGGGCTTTGCGCCCTGCACGGCCGCGGCATGCATCGACATCCTCGATCATTACGGCATCGATCCTCAGGGCAAGAAGGCCGTCGTCCTTGGCCGCAGCTTGGTTATCGGCAAGCCGGTGGCCCTTATGCTTCTTGCGCGCAACGCAACGGTCACCGTGTGTCATTCCCGCACGCAAGACCTGGCAAGCGCTGTCCGCGATGCCGACATCGTGGTTTGCGCCACGGGCCGCGCCCGCGCTTACGGGGCCGATCTGTTCGCCCTGGGTCAGACCGTTCTTGACGTGGGCATCAACTTCGATGACGAGGGCAACTTGTGCGGCGACGCCGACTTCGACGCCGTCGAGTCCGTCGTTTCCGCCATCACCCCTGTTCCTCGCGGCGTCGGGTCGGTCACGACCGTCGCTATGCTGCGTAACGTGGTCATTGCGGCCGAGCGTCGCTAGCTAAAGCACCAGGAGGCAACCGTGAGGTTCGAGTCGAATTCCGTCGAGGACACCAAGTGCATCGCCGCCGCTTTGGCGCAGTGCGTTCAGCCTGGCGACATTGTCATGCTCACCGGCGATCTTGGTGCGGGAAAAACCCAGTTCGCGCAAGGCTTCGGTGAGGCTTTGGACATCGATGAGCCCATCGTGAGCCCAACGTTCAACATAGTTCTTACCTACCCGCAGGGCCGCGTTCCTTTGTACCATTTCGATCTGTACCGCCTCGATTCGGAAGACCAGCTTGAAGACATCGGCTTCTACGAGCTGGTCGAGGGCGACGGCGTTTCTTTGGTCGAATGGGGCGAGCGCTTCCCCGATGCGTTCCCAGATGATTGCCTGCATGTTTTCATCATCGCTCCTGAAGAGGGGAGACGCGTCGTGATGGTGGAGCCTACGGGTTCCCGTTCCGACGAGATCGCCCATTGTTGGGCACAGGCGCTTGGGGCTGACAAGTAGCCTTCTTGCGCAAACGCCCGTCTGTCGGGCGTGGCGCGTTATAATCATCGGCGCAAACAAGGTTCACGGCGATTCGTTGAGTCGCCGTCATTCAGTGATGCTTAAGCGAAGAAAGAGCTTCCGATGGTTTCAAGTGCCGAGATGTTGGAAAACCAATCAACCGATCGCGATCTGGTGCTTGCGTTCGACACCGCGAACGAAATTGTGGCAATCGGCGTTGGCCGTCTTGTTCCTGACGGGCGCTCCGTCGAAACCGTGGCCTCGTTCGAGGTGCAGGCGCGCCGCGCGTCCAATACGCGTTTGCTGCCCGAGATCGATGCTCTTCTTAAGGAGCACGGTTTCGCACGCGATCGCATCGCGTGCGTGGCCGTAGGCCGCGGCCCGGGTTCGTTCACGGGCGTGCGCATCGCCATGGCCACGGCAAAGGGCGTCGCATCGGCGTTGGGCGTGGGCTTGATCGGCGTTTCCACGCTCGATGCCGTTGCTTGGAATGCCTGGGCCAAGGGCGTTCGCGGTTGTGCGCTGGTTGTGGCCGATGCTATGCGCCATGAGGTGTACCCCGTGCGCTATCTCGTTGACGATGCGGGCGCTCATCGAACCGAGCCCGACTCGGTGGTGAAGGCCGCTGCGGCTGCGGAGTCGCTTTCGGGTGATGTTGCTGAAATCGTCGACGACGCGCAGCTTCAGATCATGGGCGACGCCCTTTCGAAGTATGCTGATGTCTTCCAGCAATGTGGTTCCGTTCTCGATGAGGCGTTTTGGTCGGTTACGGGCCGCGGCCTGCTGCTGGCGCTGCAGGAATCGTGGCGTGCAGGTGAGTCCGACCCGTTCGACGCCAAAAGGCACGACCCGGCGTTCGCCCTGCCGGTGTACACGCGTCTTTCCGACGCAGAGGAAAACGAGCGCGTCCGCCTTTCGAAGGACGACCCGCGCAATCTGGTGACGGGCGTTCAGGATATCGAGTCTGACCAGGTGCTGTATCGTCCGCTTGATGCGGCGCACGTCGCCGACGTCGCGAAGCTCGAGGTTCGAGTCATGGAGGGTGCTCCGTGGACCGAGAAGACCATCTCCGACGAGCTTGCCGCTGCCGGTTACCTGTGGTGGGCAGCTTTCTCGCGCGACGAAGAGGGCTCTGCCAAGCTTGTCGCATACGTTGGCGGTTTGGTTGCTGGCGACGTGCTTGAGGTGCTTCGTGTGGGCACCGATCCCGAATGGCGCCGACGCGGCATCGCGCGCGAGCTTATCGCTCATCTGGCGTCGGATGCGCGCGACCTGGGCGCGCAGTCGTGCATGCTCGAGGTACGCGCAGACAACAAGCCCGCACAGGCGCTCTACGAGTCCATCGGGCTTGAGCGCGTGGGTGTGCGTGCGAAGTACTACGATGACGCCGTCGATGCCGTTATCATGAGCGGCCCGCTCCCTGTGGCTTCCCACGACGTCGGTGGCATGGAGATGCAAGATCATAAGGAAAACGAGGCGGCGCCCCTGAAGGTCACGCGCCCGCTGATCATTGCCATCGAAAGCTCCTGCGACGAAACGGCGGCCTCAATCGTTGACGGCGACGGCAGTCTTCTTGCCGATATCGTTGCTTCGCAGATCGATTTTCATTCCCGCTTCGGCGGCGTCGTCCCTGAAATCGCCAGCCGCAAGCACATCGAGGCCATCTGCAGCGTGTGCGACGAGTGTTTCGACGTTGCGGCGGCTCACCTGGGCGTCGATTCGCTTACGTGGAACGACCTCGATGCGGTGTCCGTTACGTACGCGCCTGGCTTGGTAGGCGCGCTGGTAGTGGGCGTTGCGTTTGCTAAGGGTGCTGCTTGGGCGGCTGACAAGCCCTTCATCGGCGTCAACCATCTTGAGGGCCACCTGTACGCGAACAAGATCGGCGCGCCCGACCTTGAGCCTCCTCTGGTTGCTTCCCTTGTTTCCGGCGGCAACACCATGCTTGTCCATGTGAAGGATTGGGGCGACTACGAAACGCTTGGCACCACCATCGACGACGCGGTGGGCGAGGCGTTCGACAAAGTGGCGAAGGCATTAGGGTTGGGTTACCCCGGCGGCCCCATCATTTCGAAGTACGCCGCCATGGGAAATCCCAAGGCCATCGCCTTTCCGCGTGCGATGATACATTCGGGTGACCTGCGCTTTTCGCTGTCGGGCTTGAAAACCGCCGTTATGACGCATATCAACAACGAGAATCAGGCGGGGCGTCCTTTGAACATCCCCGACATTGCCGCCAGTTTCCAGCAGGCGGTCGTGGATGTTCAGGTTTCCAAGGCTCATCATGCGCTTGAGGAAACAGGCGCGGAGGTCTTCTGCTTGGGCGGCGGTGTCGCCGCGAACCCGGCACTGCGCAATGCCTATCAGGAAATGTGCCGCAAACAGGGGGTACGCCTGGTCATGCCGCCGCTGCGCTCCTGCGGCGACAACGCGGGCATGATCGCCCTTGTGGCGCTTGATCGCTATCGCCAAGGGAGGTTTTTCGGGCTTGATGCCGACGCGTTCGCCCGTGCCGACCTGGACAAGCCGTACTAACGGGAAAACGCCGCATCACACGGCGTTTTCTTTTTGATAGCGTATCTTTTCGCGTTTAGCATGGGCGATCAAGGGCATGCTTTATCGATCTGGCCGGTAGCGCTTGTAAATGCTGATCACGGTGACTGATGCGAAAACAGCCATGGCGAACAGGATGAGGTACGTGCTCACGTATGTCCCGGTTGCAACCCGAAGCGGGCCAGGGATGGCATTGATGAGGAAGCCGCCAAGAGAGTAGGCAATCTGGGCGTTTTTGATGGACTTCTCACGGTTCGTCGGATCGGCAAGTTGAAGCGACCAAACCGAAAGCCCCACGGTTCCAAGGGCGGTTCCCCAGCCAATCAAGAGGGCGGCGAACAGGCCAAGTGCAGACGAGCCGCACGGGGTGAAGCAGCTGCAAGCGAATCCGATGATCAGCGTCAGGAATACCAAGCTGCTGCTGCGCTTGACGCCGAATCGGTCGAACATTTTGCCTGTGATCATCTTCGAGGCGGTAAGGGCAAATCCCAGGAGCGAAAGGGTGAATGCGGCGAAGTGAGGGTCGAAGCCGTTCGTGGTCAACAAGACGGAGTAGTACGTGTCGCCGCCGACACTCATGCACCCCACGCACATCATTGCGGCAAGAAGGATTTTCCTGTGCCTCGGTGGGATCTCGGGGTCGCCTGCGCGCTCGTTTTCTCGATTGCTCTTGTTGCCGGATTCGCCTTTCGCAGCGTTCTTTTGCTTCACTTCGGCGTTGACGTCTGAGGGACGGTTTCTGAGAAGCGCGAACACCAGCAGTCCCAAAGCCAGGGCAAGCAGCGCCTCAAGGCGGAAGGAAAGCTGAAGAGACTGCCCTTCGATGATACGCACTGCAGCCAGGGGCACAAGGATGGAGGCGAAGCCGCTGCCAAGGGTGGCGAAGCCCACCGCTCCGCCCAGTCCGTGGTCGAACCAGCGGCTGATCAGAAGCGTCATTCCCACCATGCCGCCAAGGCCGTAGCCTGCGCCTGCGAAAACCGCTCCTGCAACGAATCCGCCAAGGTTGCCGGCAAAACCGTAAATGACGAAACCTGCGGTGGTCATAAGACTTGCGAGGAAGACACCAAGGCGAACGTCAAGCGCGTGATAGTAGCGGTCGACGAAGATGATGGTTAAAAGCGATGTGAGCGTGCGGATGGAAAGGATAAGCGAGCCGCCGACGTCTCCCACGCCGTCGGTTGCGATGATATAGGGCTGGTAGACGTTGAACGACGTGCTGGTCAGGCCCACATTAGTGAAGAGGAAGAGAAAGCAACACAGGGTGATGACTTTCTCGTAATGCTTTTTCATGATGTCCGTCCGAACTGGTTTCCCGAGGTGTCCGAACGGACATGCTAGACGATCGTTGTTTCGATTAGATGGACGCTATTTGTGCGCAACGTGAACAGCGGCGATGCCGCCCGTGTGGTTGGTCCACGAGACGTCGTGGAAGCCCGCGTCTTCGAACATTTTCGCGAATGCGCGCTGATCGGGGAAGGCTTTGATGGAGCTTTGCAAGTACACGAAGCCGTCGCGGTCGCCCGTGATAAGGCCGCCCCAGAAGGGGATCATGTGCGTGAGGTAGAAATCGTACATCGCGTGCCAGGCAGGGTTCGCGGGCTGCGAGAACTCCAGGCACACAAGAGTGCCGCCCGGTTTCAGCACGCGGTACATCTCAGAAAGGGCCTTCTCGCGTTGAGGCATGTTGCGCAGGCCATATGCGACGGTGATCACGTCGTAGCTGTTGTCGGCATAAGGGATGTTTTGTGCGTCGATGACTTCGAAGTCGACGGGAACCCCGTCGGCAGCGCCTTCGGCGTAATGGGCGCGTGCAACATCGAGCATGTCGTTCACCAGGTCGGTGCACTGGATGTGCTTCGGATGCTTTCCGCGGGCTATGGCAAAGGCGACGTCGCCCGTTCCGCCTGCGATGTCAAGGACGTCGCTTTCGGGGGTGATGGGGGCCTTCTTCACGACGTCGGCCAGCCACAGCTTGTAGGCGCCGAAGCTCGAGACGGCATTGAAGCGTTCGTATTTCTTCGAGATGGTCGAGAAGATTTCCTTCACGCGTTCGGAGGAAAGTTCAGGCTCGGCTTCCTTGCCGGTGGCGGTGTCGATGGAAGTCGGTGGCTTTTGGCCGTCGTCGACGACCTCCTCGGAAGCCGTCTCGGCGACCGAAGCGCGCTCGGAAGTTTTAGAGGATCGACGCTGTCGTTGCGCTTCTGAGGAAGCGCGCTCGGCGTCTTCGGCGGCTTTTTGGCCAAGTTCGTCGTAATCAATGTATTCGCGGTCGTGTTTGAGCATGATCGTTCCTTACAGTCGTTTTTCTCAATGTACTACGAACGCCGCCGCTCACAAACGTCTCGGACGGATACCGTATGAACTTTCTATTTCATAAGGGGCGCAATGGTATCATTCAAGCTTGCGTGAATAGCGTAAAAGAAAGCAGGTCAACCATGCTCCTATGTGCGCATTACATCCTCCCGGTAACCTCAGATCCCATCCTTGATGGTGCGATTTTGGTGCGCGACGGGCAGATCGTCGAGATAGGCCAGGCGGCCCTGCTCAAGCGCATTTACCCCGACGAAGAGGTCATGGACTTCAAAGAGTCCGCCCTCATGCCGGGCATGGTGGACCTCCACATGCATCTCGAAGACACCGTCATGCGCGGCATCGTCCCCGACGAGCCCTACGCCGATTGGCGCCGCAGCCTTGCCATCACTGGCGAGAAGCTTGACGCGCGCGATTGGCGCTCTTCCGCTATCCTGGGCGGCCTCGAGGCTCTCACGTGCGGAATCACCTTCGTTGCTGATAAGTCCACCACGGGCGCTGCCGTCACCGCGCTTCAAAAGCTCGGTATGCGCGGCATCGTCTACCGCGAGGTGGGCGCTGTTGACAAGCCTCGCGTCGAGTACGCCATGCGCAGCGCGCACAACGACATTCTCACGTGGGCTGAAGGCGCAGACGAATCGCGTATTTCCATCGGTATCGCGCCTCGCCCCACGTACGAGTGTCATCCTCTGGTCTTCACCCGCGCGGCAGAACTTGCCCGTAGCGAGAATATTCCCCTGTCGGTAAGCGTTGCTTCCAGCAGCGAGGAATGCGACTTCCTGGCATTCGGCGGTTCACGCCTGTCTGTCGAGGCAATGCGCGAGAAACGCGGATTCATCGAGATCCCGCCATGGCTTCCTGCCGGCGTTTCGCCGGTCAGCTACGTTGCCGAATGGGGAGGTTTCGAGGCTGACAATGTTTTGGCCGTTCACTGCGTCCATGTCAGCAAGGACGACGTGAACATGCTGAAGAACCAGGGCGTTTCCGTTGCCGTCTGTCCACGCACCAACGCTCAGCTGTCTATGGGCGTGGCGCCTATCTTCGATCTTATGCGCGCCGGCCTGACCGTCGGTTTGGGTACGGGCTACTCGGTGGCAATCGACTCCACCGACCTGATATCCGAGATGCGCTTCGGCATGTTGTTGCAGCGTGCCGTCAACCCCGGCAAGTTCCTGGACGCCCATACCATGCTCCGTATGGCCACCATCGACGCTGCTCGCGCCGTTAAGATGGACGACCAAATCGGCTCACTGGAAATCGGAAAGCGCGCCGACATCGTCGCCGTCGACCTTTCCGGCTCGTATCAAAGCCCCACCGACGACCCAGCTTCCGCCGTTGTCAACACGACTTCCGGCTCCGACGTGCTCATGACCATGATCGACGGCAAGATCCGTTACGAGAAGGGCAAGTGGCATTTGGGTGCCGATGTGGCGAAGGACATCGCCCGCGTGATCGAGATCCGCGGCAAGCTCAAGAAATAACAAAGTAGGTAAACCAAGATGGCAAACAACAAAATGACCGCCAAGCAGAAGGCCGCAAAGGTCCAGGCTGCTGAAGAGCGCGCGCGTCGTGCACAAGAGGCGAAGGAGCGCAAGGCGCGCACCAAGAAGGTTTTCACGATCGTGGTCTGCGTTATCCTTGTCTTGGCTCTGTGCATCCCCACCATGGCTTTGGCTCTTCTTGGTGGACGTTAAGCCGCCCGTCGTTTGGTCGCTGTAGAAGTTGTTTTCGGGGGCTAGCGCCCTTATTTCGAAAGGTAATCACGTGTTTGGAATTGGCGGATTCGAGTTTGTGCTCATCTTGCTGTTCGCGTTCTTGATCTTCGGTCCCGATAAACTGCCGGAAATCGCCCGTACGGTTGGCAAGGGCATTGCGAAGTTCCGTGCAGCTCAGGAAGATATGAACGAGGTTCTGAAGGAAAGCAAGGCTTTCGATCCCAATGCCGAGGATCCGTTCGGCGATCCCGCTGAGACCATCGATAAGCTTGCGTCGACGGCCGAGAAGCACATGCGCTCTGCTGCTTCCGAGGCATCGTCTGCGGTGAAAAGCAAGACTCACGAGGGCATCGACGGCTCTTCGTCCGCGAAGCCTGCAGCCAAGCCTGCTGCACCTAAGCCCGCAGCTCCGGCTTCCGCTTCCGTGAAGAACGAGAGCTTCACCGAGCGCAAGGCGCGCTACGAGCGCGAACGCGCCGCAAAATTGGCCGCCGAGGCTGCCGCCGCCGAGCCGGCTCTAGAAGAGCCGAGCGACAGCGGCCATGATTCAGGTGCTTCCGAGGAAGCGCTCGACAGCGGCAATAATGTAACGGATTCCGCGGAAGTGCAGCGACAGCGTCAATCTTCTAATGAGGCCACCATCACTGAAGGGAAGCCCGCGGAAGGGGGTGAGCAGTAATGCCTATCGGTCCTGCCCGTATGCCCCTTATGGAGCATTTTGGCGAGCTCCGCATGCGCCTGGTTCGCATCGTCGTCGTTTTGCTCGTTGCTGTCTGCGTGTTCTACATGGCGACGCCCACCGTCGGTCAGTTCCTGCTTCTGCCTATCGCAGAGTTCCTTCCTCAGGGTGTCGACGGGTTCTCGAACCTCACGTTCCTCGACCCGTTCGAGGCGTTCACCGTTCGCTTCAAGGTTGCGTTCTGGGTGTCGATTGTTGCCACGTCGCCCGTGATTCTGTGGCAGCTCATCGCGTTTTTCCTGCCCGCGCTTAAGCCGAACGAGCGCAAGTGGTTCGTGCCCACGTTCTCGGCCATGGTTGCGCTGTTCATTTTGGGCACGGTTTTCTGCTACGCCATCATTTTGCACCCGGCGTTCCAGTGGCTCACTGATCAAGCTATGGGCCTTGGCGTGGTCACTCCGCGCGCCGATAGCTACATCGACATCATCATCAAGTTCGAGCTGGGCTTCGGCATCGCCTTCCAGCTGCCCATCGTCATCTTTTACTTGGTTATCTTCGACGTCGTGCCGTACAAGAAGCTGCGTGGTAGCTGGCGCGGCATCTACGTTGGCCTGCTGGTGTTCGCCGCCATGGTCACCCCCGATGCCAGCCCGGTCACCATGGGTCTGATGTTCGCGGCTTTGGTTGCCTTGTATGAGGCAAGCTTGCTTCTTTCGCGTATTGTGCTCGCGAAGCGCATTAAGCGGCAGAACGAGGAGATCGCCGAGGACGACGATTAAACCGCCAGTCGATTTCGACTGGCGTTCGCTCAAGAACAATCGTAATCTCTCGATTGAGTAATCGGGGAGGGCTGCTTCGGGCAGCCCTTTGTTTTAAGGAGGCCGT
>URZP01000030.1 GCA_900552365.1 uncultured Coriobacteriaceae bacterium | reverse complement strand
ACGCGGCGTTGCTGCGTCAGGGTTGCCCCCATTGCGCAATATTCCCCACTGCTGCCTCCCGTAGGAGTCTGGGCCGTATCTCAGTCCCAATGTGGCCGGTCGGTCTCTCAACCCGGCTACCCGTCGTCGGCTGGGCGGGCCGTTGCCCCGCCCACTACCTGATGGGCCGCGACCCCATCCACCGCCGCCGGAGCTTTCCCCCGCCCCGCATGCGCGGGGAGGGGGGCATCGGGTATCAATCCGCCTTTCGGCGGGCTGTCCCCGTGCGGTGGGCAGGTTGGTCACGTGTTACTCACCCGTTCGCCACTTTATTCGCGCCCGAAGGCGCCTTAACCGTTCGACTTGCATGTGTTAGGCACGCCGCCAGCGTTCATCCTGAGCCAGGATCGAACTCTCCGTTCGAAAAAGCTCTTCAAGTTAAAGTATTAACGTGGTCCGCCCGCATCTCATGACGCGGGCCCCAACTTATCCGATCCATCGGAATCGTCGGAACTCGATTTCAATTCGATTTTCCGTTCGCAGTATCCGGTTCTCAAGGTGCGGGCTCAGGGCCGTCGGCCCTCGCCCTCCCGCCTCGCTCGCGCTCGGCGGCAAGGAGATACATTACCCCCCTCGCGGGGCCGAGTCAAGGGGGATCTCCCGCTCCACAGGACCTCCACAACCGGGGGGCCGCAGGGGGGGGGCGGGGCCGCACGGGGCGCTCAACGAGGCGGTCAGAGGTCAGAGGGAGGCGCGAGAAAGGCCCGCCCCCGTGCAGGGGCGGGCCCCGGTGCCTGCCTGTATGCCTACATATACGATGGGCGCAGTTTAAACCAGCTTGACGAACTTGCGCTTGCCAACCTGCAGCGTCGCCCCGACCAAGGCTGAGGGGTCGACGTTGTACTGCTTTGCGGGAACGGTCTCGCCGTTGATCTTGACGCCGCCGCCATCGATGAGTCGACGCGCCTCACCCGTACCGGAAGCAAGATCTGCCTCTGCCAACAACTTCGCCAAGTACACCTTGCCCTCGTCGTTGGGCGTAAGATCTACGGAGCACTCAGGAATATCATCGGGAACCTCGTGGTTCTTGAAAACCTGATCGAACTGCCCCTCGGCATCGGCAGCCGTCTGCTCGTCATAATAGGCGGCTACGATGTTGCGTGCGAGCTGACGCTTGATCTTGTTAGGGTGAAGTTCGTCGTTCTTCAAACCCTCCTCAATGCGGTCCACTTCATCAACCGGCATGGTAGAAGCAAGTCGGAAGTACTTGACCATGAGTTCATCGGGGATGGACATGACCTTGCCGAACATGTCAGAAGGCTCGTCGGTAAGACCGATGTAGTTGCCATAGCTCTTCGACATCTTCTGAACGCCATCGGTACCCTCAAGAAGCGGCAGGGTAAGCGCAACCTGCGGCTCCATGCCCATCTTCTCCATGAGCTCACGGCCGGCAAGAAGATTGAACAGCTGATCGCGTCCGCCAAGCTCGACGTCAGCCTTGATGACAACGGAGTCGTATGCCTGCATAACAGGGTAAATGAACTCGTGCAGACTGATGGGCTGATTCGAGTGATAGCGATTAGAGAAGTCGTCGCGCTCGAGAATGCGGGCAACGGTGAACTTGCTCAACAGGCCCAAGATGTCTTCCATTTTAAGATCGAGAATCCAGTCAGCGTTGTGCACCAGGTCGGTCTTTTCCTTATCAAGGATCTTGAAGGCCTGATCGACATAGGTTTGCGCATTTGCGTTGACCTGCTCGCGCGTAAGCTGCGGACGCGTGCTGTTGCGGCCCGAGGGATCACCGATAAGAGCCGTGCCGTCGCCAATGATAAGCGTGACGCGGTGACCCAAATCCTGGAACTGACGGAGCTTACGCAGCGGAACAGCGTGACCGATGTGGATATCGGGAGCCGTGGGATCGACGCCGAGCTTGATGTTCAGCGGCTCGCCGCGCTTCAGCTTTTTAAGCAGATCCTCTTTAGGGACGATGGAATCAACGCCCGAAGCGATGATGTGCAGCTGCTCTTCTGCAGATAGCATTGGGAAAACTCCTTTCAATGGCAAATGCCAACTGATCTTTCTAGGTAATGGGTGCGATTCTAGCACAGCGTTCGACTCGTTATGAAACGCCGCGAAACAAATGTCCGCTTGTCACGCCCGTTTTCTTGGCAACGGCTCCTTGACCGCCAAGCGCAAGGTCGCGAGCCTTCACCACACGGGAAACCGCGCTGTAGGCCTCGTTCTTGTCCATGAGCGTAGTGTCGACCATAAGCGCCTCAAGACCGATGTCCATCAAGTCGGGCACGGTCGGCGCAACATCAAGCTGAACCCCGTTATACAAATGGCTACGGCCAAGCGCGTCGGTGATTATCGGGAACGAGAAACCCTTGCGGTCGACGTAATGATGCTCGACTGCTCGCCTTGAGCACGTAGCGCAACGCTGGTCGCAAGGACCCTGGCTCATAAGCAGGCAATGCTCGGTGATCATGACCTCTTGAGCACCCACGACCGTAAGACCCAAAGGAAGCTCGGATTCCTCGGCGATGTCTGCGATCTGCCCCAGCGAGAGCTCGGGCGAAAGCCAAACGAAAGAGGCACCTGCGTCCTTTGCGGCTTTAACCGACATAGCATTGGTAACCGGAACATGTGAGCCCAGCTGAACGATTGCGCCCATGCCCGATGCGCGAATGCAATCAGCCATGTTGTCAATGTACACGGTTCGCTCGGCCTTCACGTAATCCCACATGTCGTAGTCGAGGGTTGACTCACGTGTTCCCGCAACGGGATCGTGATCGACGGTGGGCAGCGCCATGATGCACTTTTTCGGATAGCCAGCCTGTTCTGCTTGATCGACGCGTTCGCCGCCGTAAACAGCCTGACCACGACGGTAATTCACAACAGGTACGTACACCTCGTCCGCACCGGCGCGTTTCGCAGCGCGAGCGCATGCCGGGTTCGTCGCCCAAGCAACAACTTTGCACGAGGCAACACGCCCCTCGAAACGGCGCGGTTTTCGCGAAGACGACACCTTCACGCGAGGCGTCACCTTTCGAACGTAGGGAGCGAGAAGCATCTGCGCAAGACCATCGAGCGCATCGGCGCGAACGTGATGAAGCTGCGAGAAGCTCATCCCTACCCCGTCATCGAGGTCGATTGAGAGATCACGGATCGCGAAAGGCGTCTGCCCGAGCCTATCAACATGCGCGCGGACGTCCTCGAGCTCAAGCGGCTTCGTTCTTGCGGCCTCGACGATGGGCCCCTCGGCCGAATAAGAAAGAGAGCCGTCGGCCAATGAAAAAGAGATCTTCAAAGGGCGGCCAATGCGAGCCTCGACGAAGCCGTCGACAACGATTCGAGGCTCAAGTGGATCGTCGTGATAGGCAGAGGCGGCGCTCCGCACGCGGAAAACGCGATCGCCCCTCCCGGTGCGCTGGGAAACGTGAATTTTGACCGATCCGTTCCTTGTCAGAGTCGCATCCTCGACCGTCTCGGCGAAATGGCCGCGGTTCGTCCAAAACTCAAGGACGTCGCCCTCGATAAGCGGGCGCTCCGGGACGACCTCTGCAACATCATCGCGAATCGCAGACACGCGGCCAATGAATACGCCACGGTTGTTCGGGCGACCATAGCTCATCATCTCGTTTCCGCGGTTACCAGTCATGTAAGCCGTGGTGAAGCCCCGTGAGAACGCCTCGGCCAAACGGTTCTCCTCGTCGACGGTTGCTTTAACGGCATCGGCGTCGGCACCCGAAAGGACGCGATCGAGAACGGAGCGATATACCGAGGTAACGGCGTAAACGTAATCGGCCGATTTCATGCGGCCTTCGATTTTGAAGGACGAGACGCCCGCATCGACAAGTTGCGGAAGAAGATTGATAGAGCAAAGGTCGCGCGGCGACAAAAGATGCTCCCCCTCGGCAGGAAGCGCGCCTTCCACATCGGCGCGGTGCAGCTCATAAGGCAGTCGACACGCTTGTGCGCACAGCCCACGATTTGCAGAACGCCCGCCGATCATCGATGACATCAGGCATTGGCCCGAATAGCTAATGCAAATGGCACCATGCGCGAACGCCTCGATTTCCATGCCAAATGAATCGGCGATCTCGGCCAGCTCGGCGATCTCGGCGACGGAAAGTTCGCGCGCCAAAGTGACGCGCTTCGCACCTAGACGGGCCGCGAACTCAATACCTGCGGCACTGTGGGTGTTCATTTGGGTTGAAATATGCAAGCGCGCACCAGAAACATACTGCGCGAGGTTTTGTGCCAGACCGATATCCTGAACAATGAAAGCGTCTGCGCCGGCATAATAAGCATCGCGGGCGAAATCAAGCGCGTTTTGAAGCTCGGACGGCAATATCTCAATGTTCAACGTCACATAAACGCGAACTCCGCGCAAGTGCGCATACTCGCACGACTCACGCAAATCGTCGATAGTGAAGTTGTCGGCGTTGCGGCGAGCACTGAACTCACCCAAACCGAGGTACACGGCGTCGGCGCCGGCATTTACAGCAGCTCGAAGGCACTCAGCGTTTCCCGCAGGCGCAAGCAGCTCAATCTTCTTGGTCACTTCATCTCTTTCGTTCGTTGCCATTCAAGTGAAATGGCGGAACGCGCTTTGCTGTGCGCATCCCGCCATTGAAAGTTGCAGCTTCGCATCTATCAGACGAAACGACTATTCCATAGCGGAAACAGCCTCGTCGCCCGCCTTGAGGGCGGCGACACCTTCGTCGTAGTGGGACTGGATGGTCTGCACGCGTTGATCGTAGGAGGACCAATCAAAGGGATTCGCCTCAGTGGCGGACTGGATCTCGGAATAGAGCTCGATGTACTCGTTGAGGGCAGCCTCGAGGTTTTTTGCACCGTCGACATAATTGGTGTGCACGTCGGCGAACGCTTCCGGCGTCTCCACGTTAGCGAGTTCATCAAGCACCTTGGACGCATTCGCCGCCTGCGTCTTCATGGTGACTACATCTTCGCGTGAAACTGCGTCGTTGAAGGAATCGAGCGTCGAGCCAAGCGTGGTCATCTTCTGGTTAACCGCAGACATGTACTCGCGATTCGCCTTCTGTTCGTCGGTAAGCGAATTCTGCGGGGTTGCCGTACAGCCGGCAAGCATGGCAACTGCGAGGGATCCCGTGCAAATCGCTACCGCGAGCTTCCTAAAGTTCATAAGCATTCTTTCCTGATCTATCCATAGCCGAGCGATCGGCGCTATTAAGTTCCGTTGGAGAATCTACCACGTTGGGAAACGGCCGAATGGAACCGTTACTCAACCGCATACCGCTGCGCCAACAAGTGCTTAGCCTATAGGCGAAGTGGTTACTGATCCAGCGCCGCCGCCAGTAGGACCAGTACCGGTAGCGCCTCCGCCAGTAGCAGCGCCCCCGCCGCCGGTCGTGCCCCCGCCGCCGGTGTTGCCGCCGGTCGTGCCCCCGCCGCCGGTGTTGCCGCCGGTCGTCGCTCCGCCCCCGCCTGTAGTGGCGCCAGCGTTGCCTCCAGCAGTAGCGGCATCGGACGAAACGGAAGCAGACGAGCTTGAGCTAGAAGAACTCGAGCTGGATGAAGATTTTGATGCCGATTCGCTAACGTAGTTCGTCCCGTAAATGTGATATTTCTTGTCGGTATAGTTAACGTATTGGATCTGGGTCGAAGGTTTCTTCCACTGCTCAACATCTCCGTACGAGATGATTCGGTTGACGAAGTCGGAGAAAACTCCCGCACATTCGGTGCCGACAGGAACCGAGCCAACATTGGAGGGGTCGCCACACCAAATGCCCACCGACAGCTGGGGGATGATACCGAAGAACGTGATGTCCTTGTAGCTTTCAGTGGTGCCCGTTTTACCGGCAACGACCTGACCGCTGGCCAAGCGCGCGGCGGTACCGGTGCCCTCGGAGGAGTTGACGACGCTTTCCATGACCTGCTCGGCCGCGTAAGCTACCTCCTCGGAGATAACGCGCTCACTGCGCGTCGAGACGTCCGTGTTGTCAACGAGGACTTTACCGTTGCGGTCCTCGATGCGCATGATGGGCGTGGAGTCGCAGTGGACGCCACCATTGGCGATGGTGGCGAACGCCTCGGCCATCTCGAGCGGCGTGACATTCTCGACGCCAAGGGTAAGCGTCGCACCGGCGGTGTGAGGGCTAAGCTCCGAAGAGATACCCATCGCCTTGGCCATTTGCGCCACGTCATTCACGCCGATTGAAGAGATCAGGCGAACGAAGCCGGTGTTCGAGGATACAGCCAGAGCGCGCGTGATGGTACGAGTGCCATAATTGATGTTGTCGTAGTTCTGAACAGTGTAGCCGTCGATGGTTGCAGGCGACGTGCAGTCGATGTAGCTCTGCGGGTTGATCTTCTTATCGAGTGCGGTGACCAATGTGAAGACCTTGAATGCCGAACCGCAAGGCCTGCCGCCCGCACCGTCACCCGTGGCGATGTTAACCTGGTTGGTATAGTAATCGGCGCCGCCCACAATTGCCTTAACGTAACCAGTGGAAGGCTCGACCACCGCCATTGCGCAGTCAATGCCATCAGGCAAGGCGTCGCGTTTGTTCTGAGCGGCAGCTTCAGCGGCATCCTGCATCTCGACATCGAGCGTGGTGTAAACAGAAAGACCGCCTTCGAGGATGTCGCTGGAGGACAGATTGTAGCTGTTGTACAGCAGATTACGCACATAGCTGGTGAAGTATGGATAAGCCAAGATGCCGTCATCGGGGTTGGAGTGCACATTGAGATTGATAGGCTCGGCCACAGCCTGATCATGCTCGGTCTGGGTGATATAGCCGTTCGAGAGCATGCGATCAAGAACGACGTTGCGGCGCTTCAGCGCATTGTCAGGGTAGTTGATGGGATCGTTGTACGTCGGAGACTGAGGAATGCCGATAAGCAGCGCAGCTTCAGGAAGCGTAAGCTTCATGCAGCTTTTTGAGAAATAACGCTGAGAGGCCGCCTCGATGCCATATGCGCCCGAGCCGTAATTGATGGTGTTCAGGTACATTGCGAGGATCTCATCTTTGGAGTATTGCTCCTCGAGCTTGGTTGCCACATAAGCCTCGCGCACCTTACGCTTGATGGAGATATCATCCATCTCATCAGCCAAGACGGTGTTACGCACCAACTGCTGCGTGATAGTGGACGCACCCTCAAGGGCGCCACCGGTAAGGTTGTTCACCAATGCACGAGCGATGCCGGCGATGTCAATGCCGCCATGGTCGTAAAAACGCTCGTCCTCGGTAGCGACGGTTCCCTTAAGCACATAGGGGCTCATCTGCGAAAACTCGATGGTTTCGCGGTACTCAAGCTGAAAACGCGCAAGCTCGGTGGTTTCATCCGCGGCATACACGACCGTCGGTTTCGAATCGTTCAAATACGCGTCGGCATTCTTATAGTCGGGAAGGTCCTGAAGCCAGGATGCGCATACCGCAAGCGCACCCACGCAAAGGGACACGATCAAAACGCCAAGAACAGTAAAAACGGCGGCAACACCTGTTACCGGGTGCTTTTTCTTGGCGCTTGGTCTGTTCTTCATAGAGCGGGATCCCATGCGCAAAACCCTCCATCCTCATGCAGACAATTAAAATGCATTTTAGCATTGACCCTATGCATCGAGCGAAACTACATATAAGGCCGCTTGCCTGCGACTTTCCCTGCAGGCAAGCGGCCTTGACAGCCTTCGTTCTTTCGCAAGATCTTCGGGAAGAGCCCCCTATCCGCAAACAGCTAGCAGGCGAACCTGAAACGATCGAACCCCCGATTCTGCTACACGAGCTTGGCTTCGTCGTCGGCCAGGATTTCTTTCACCTTGGAAAGCTGAGCAGCGACGGCGTCGTGGCCGGTACCACCTTCGGTAAGACGGGCATTGGCGATGTCACGCAAGCTGAGGCAGTTCACGATATCCGACTCGAACAAGTCGCTTTCCGCCTTGAAGTCGTCAAGGGTGAGATCCTCGAGATCGCAACCGCGCTGATCGCAGAGAAGCACCAGGTGGCCGACGATCTCGTGAGCGCGGCGGAAAGGCAGACCTTTCTTTGCCAAATAGTCTGCCACGTCGGTTGCGGCAAGATAGCCTTTCTTTGCCTGGGTCGCCATGGCGTCTTCGTTGACCTTCATGGTGGAGATCATGCCCGACATGCAGTTCATGCAGTCCTCAAGGGTGGCCGCCGCGTCGATGGCGCCCTCCTTGTCCTCTTGAAGGTCCTTGTTGTACGCAAGAGGAAGAGACTTCAACGTCATGAGCAACGCAACAAGATCGCCGACGACGCGACCGGTCTTGCCACGAACAAGCTCCGCGAAGTCAGGATTCTTCTTCTGCGGCATGATGGACGATCCAGTTGAGAAAGCGTCGGAAAGCGTGATGAAGCCGAATTCCGTGGTGGACCACAAAACGATTTCCTCGGCCAAACGAGAAAGATGAATGCTGGAAACGGTACAAGCATACAGAAGGTCAAGCAGGAAATCCCTGTCGGAAACAGCATCGAGAGAATTCTGAGTTACCGAGGAGAATCCCAGCTCATCAGCGGTCATGCGACGATCAAGCGGGTACGTGGTGCCCGCAAGCGCAGCAGAGCCCAAGGGATTCACGTCGGCGGCATCGCGCGCAGCAACAAGCCTGGTGAAGTCGCGAGAGAGCATCCATGCGTAAGCGAGCAAATGATGGGAAAGCAGCACCGGCTGTGCGTGCTGCATGTGAGTGTAGCCAGGAAGAATGACATCGAAGTTCTTCTCGGCCTGTTCGACAAGCTCGTGGCGCAACGCCAGGTTCGCGCGCATAAGGTCGCCGCAACGCTTTTTAGCGAACAGACGGGTGTCGGTGATGACCTGGTCGTTACGAGAACGGCCGGTATGCAAGCGCGCACCCGCCTCGCCGATATCCTGGATAAGAGCCTTCTCGATGGACATGTGGATGTCCTCGTCGTTGATATCGAACGGGAAGTTGCCCGCCTCAATGCGGTCTTTGATATTGTCAAGGCCCCGCTCGATAAGAGCAACGTCATCTTTCGAGATGACACCCTGCTCACCAAGCATACGCGCATGGGCCTTCGACCCCGCGATGTCTTGCGCGTACAGCGCCTTATCAATTGGAAGCGAGGCGCCGAAGCGCTGAGTGAACTCGCTGACGTTCTCGGTGAAACGACCCGACCAAAGTGCCATGATCCTCCTCGTTTTTCTTTTTCGGAAAGCGGTGCTGAACCGCATGCGTTTTACTGGCACGACGCGAAACCCTACGATGCGCGCGTCGTAAGAAAAAGCGCGACCGGGACGAATGCCCGATCGCGCTTCAATGGCTGGAACAGAGCTCGGGCTGCCCTACTCGCCCTTTGCCTGGCGACGGTTGGTTGCCCAAACCTTGGTGGGCAATGCGGAAAGCTCGATGAAGCCGGCGGCAGACTCGTGGTGGAAGGTGTCGCCCTTGTCGTACGTGGCAAGCTCGTAGCTGTACAGCGAGTAGTCGCTCTTGCGGCCGACAACCGTGCAGTTGCCCTTATAGAACTTAAGACGGACCGTACCGGTAACGTACTGCTGCGTAGCGGCCATAAAGGCGTCGATAGCGTCCTTAAGCGGCGAGAACCACTGGCCATAGTAAACGCGGGTTGCCCATTCCTGCTCGAGACCGAGCTTGTAATGCAAAACCTCACGCTCGAGGCACATGTCCTCAAGGGCCTTATGGGCAGTGATAAGAGCCAGCGCAGCGGGCTGCTCGTAGCACTCGCGGCTCTTCACGCCAACAAGACGGTTTTCCATCACGTCAAGGCGACCGAAGCCGTTGCGGCCCGAGATCTCGTTGAGCTTGTAAATGACATCGAGGTAGCTTGCCTCTTCACCGTCAATCGCGCAAGGAATGCCCTGTTTGAAGGAGACCTCGACGTACTCAGGCTTGTCAGGGGCAGCCTCAGGGGAAACGGTCATGGTGTAGATGTCCTCAGGCGGCTCGTTCCAGGGATCCTCGAGAACGCCGCACTCGATAGCGCGACCCCACAGGTTGTCATCGATGGAGTACGGGGTCTTCTTGGTGGTAGGTACTTCGACACCGTGAGCCTCTGCCCAATCCATTTCCTCGGGACGGGTCTTGAACTCCCACTCGCGGACAGGAGCGATGATCTTGATCTCGGGGTCAAGCGCAGTGATAGCAGTTTCGAAACGAACCTGATCGTTGCCCTTGCCGGTGCAGCCATGGGCAATGTACTTCGCTCCATGCTTATGAGCGATCTCGACCAGATGTTTCGAGATCACCGGGCGGGAAAGCGCGGAAAGCAGGGGGTACTTGTTCTCGTAAAGGGCGTTGGCAGCCAAAGCATGTGTGAGGTACTCGTCAGCAAACTCCTGACGCATATCGACGACATATGCCTCGATTGCACCGGTACGAAGGGCCTTCTGGCGAATTGCCTCGAGGCCATCATGCTCCTGGCCAACCTCACCGATCATAGCGATAACGTCAAGGTTCTTAACGAGCTGGAGCCACTTGATGCAAATGGAAGTATCCAGGCCGCCCGAATAGGCAAGAACAACTTTCTCTTTTTCCTCTGCCATGATGTTTCCTCTCTTAGGATCATTGCGCCTGCAATGGCGCACATTTTCTTACAGCAACTGCTTCAAACGATCGACGAGCGTGTCGACTTCATACTTTGTGCAAATCAACGGGGGAAGGAATCGCAGAGTATGCAAGCCGGTTGCGTTCAAAAGCAGGCCCTTGCCCAATGCATCGACGGCGATCTGCGTGGCATCAAGACCTTCTGCTAGATCGGCGGCAACCATCAAGCCCAAACCGCGAACCGCAACGACGCCCTCAAGCGACGCAAGGCGTTCCTGCAGATACGCGCCAACCTCGGCGGCGTTCTGGGCAATGCCCTCGGACTTAACCGTGTCGATAACGGTTTTCGCGGCGGTGATCGCAAGGTTCGATCCGCCGAAGGTCGATCCGTGGTCACCGGGCTCGAACGCGGAGGCGATGCTTGCAGGAGCAGCACAGGCGCCCATAGGAACGCCGCCCGCGATGCCCTTCGCCATAGTGACGACGTCGGGAACGATGCCGAAATGCTGGAAGGCGAATGCGTACGTGCCACAACGGAACATGCCGCACTGAACCTCGTCGAGCATCATAAGCGCATCATGCTGCTTGGTGAGGCGACGAACCGCCTGAAGGAACTCGGCAGTGCAAGGGTGCACACCGCTCTCACCCTGAATGGGCTCGAGAAGGACGGCGCAGATTTCATTGCCCATCTGCTCGAAAAGAGCCTCTATGGTTTGGATATCGTTGGCAGGCACAGCGACAAAGCCGTCAGGCAGCGGCTGAAAGGCCTCCTGTTTGGCAGGCTGGGCTGTTGCGGCGAGCGTAGCGAGCGTGCGGCCGTGGAAGCTGCGCTGCAAAGTGACGATCGTGCGCGGGATGCGGTCGGCGCCGGCTTCAAGCGCCTTGCGACGTGCATGCAAACGCGCAAGCTTGATAGCGCACTCGTTTGCCTCGGCGCCGGAGTTCGCGAAAAACGTTTGCCAGGGCTCACGCTGATCCTGAGGCACCGTTTCATTCAGCAACTCGGACAAGTCGCGGGCGAGCTCGCCGCGGTTCTCGATGTAGTAGTAATTACTGACGTGGATCAGGCGCGAAGCCTGTTTTGCCAGCGCCTCGCTTAAAGCAGGATGGCAATGACCCAAGCTGTTTACGCCGATGCCGGCAATGAAATCAAGGTATTCGTTGCCTTTATCGTCCTTCGCGATCATGCCCTGTCCGCTAACCAGCTCGACAGGCTTGCGGCCGAACGTGTGCATGACGTACGTTTCTTCCAGCTGTTTCTCTTCTTCGAATGACATGTTTCCCTCTATCCGATGAGGCCCGCTTGATTAAACGGACGCTGTCTTTTTTTCGCCGACGATTAAAAACCCTTGTTCTCGAGAAGCTTCGAAGCGAACCTTCCCAAAGGATGCGCCGAAGGGTTCTCGACTTCGTCGCCCTCGACATACACAGCCGTTCCCACGCCGGCGCTGGTAAGAAGTTCGATCAGGATGGAATGCGGCACGGTTCCGTTGATCATGTAGGCACGCTCGACGCCGCCATCAAGCGATCTGATGCAAGACTCGAGCTTCGGGATCATGCCCGATGAAACAAGACCCTCACGAACCAAGCGACGGGCGTCATCGACCGTAAGCGACGAAACAAGCGAGTCCTTGTCGTCGAAGTCCATGTACAAGCCATCAACGTCGGTAAGGAATAGGATCTTGGTTGCACCGAGCGCCACGGCGATCTCGCTGGCAACAAGGTCGGCGTTCACGTTGCAGTAACCGCCATCGTTGCCGATCGCAACTGAGGCGATAACGGGAATGTAATCGGCGGCGATAAGGTCTTTGAGCAGCTCAGCGTTGATTCGCTTAATGTTCCCAACACGGCCAAGCTCGCCCGAAGCAGGTTCGGCGATGATGGTTCCACCGTCGATGCCGTTAACGCCAATGCCGAAGTTGCCATGCTCGTTCAATGCGCGTACCAGCTGCTGGTTTACCTTCCCCGCAAGAACCGTGCGAACGACGTCCATACCCTCGTCAGTGGTGACGCGCTGGCCGTCGATGAACTCCACGGGAAGGCCCGCCTGATCCATCGCACGGGAGATGTCCTTGCCGCCTCCGTGCACGATAACCGGGTTCGCGCCGACGATCTTCAGTAGCACGATGTCACTCATGACGTCGGCACGAAGCTTCTTATCGGTCATGGCGGCACCGCCATACTTGACCAAAATGGTTTTGCCGGTGATGTTCTTGATCCAAGGCAGAGCCTCAGCGAGGATCTGCGCCGCCTCTTTATCCGTCACGCCATGAGGGCGTGTGTCTTTTGCGTACTTCATGAACGGTACTCTCCATTGATTTTCACATACTCGTACGAGAAATCGCACGTCCACATCATCGATTGGCATTCGCCCGCGCCCAGATCGACATCGATGTCGATCTCTGGGCGCTCGAATCGTCGAAGCGCCTCTTCCTCGTCGAAAGGCACGGTTAGACCCTGTCTGCAAACGGGAAGCCCGAGAATGTCAATGGAAACATCTTCTTGATTGAAGCGAGCACCGGAGCGGCCAAGGGCACCAGCGATTCTTCCCCAATTCGCATCGTGGCCGAAAATCGCCGTCTTAACCAAGGGGGAGTTGGCAACAGTCCTTGCCGCCGCATCGGCGTCGGCATCGGTGGCGGCACCCGCCACACGCACCAAAACAAGGCGCGTTGCGCCCTCGCCGTCGGCGGCCATTTCACGCGCCAGCGAGGCGCACACGCACATAACGGCACGCTCGAACATCTGACCGGCAGGTGTGTTCGGCTCGAAATACCCCTGTTCGGGCGCAGCAGCGCCGCTTGCCATAAGGAAGCAGGAGTCGTTGGTTGACGTGTCGGAATCGACGGTAACCCTATTGAACGACTTGTTTACACAGCGAACGAGAACATCGTGCAGGAAGTCGGCCTTTACGGGAGCGTCGGTGGTGACAACCGAGATCATGGTTGCCATGCTGGGCATGATCATGCCGGCGCCCTTCGCCATTCCACCCACGGTGAAAACCGCGCCAGGGTATCCGATGCCGTCGCCCAAGAACGAAACAGCGTACTGCTTTGAGTGGGTGTCGGTCGTCATGATAGCGCGAGCAGCGGCATCGCCGCCGTCGCGAGAAAGCGACGCGACCGCAGCAGGAGCACCAGACTGGAACGGAAGAAGATCAAGATGCTGGCCGATGACCCCTGTGGATGCCACCAAGACCTCGTCGGCAGTGCAGCCAACGGCATCCGCCACGATCCGGCAAGAAGCCTGAGCGGTTTGCAGCCCGACCTCGCCCGTAGCTGCATTTGCGATTCCTGAATTAATAGAGACCGCCCGTGCCAAGCCAAACGACTGACCATTCAGGTGCTGACGGGAAACGATGACCGGAGCTGCGCAGAACACATTAGTGGTGAACGTTGCCGCTGCCGGACAAGGCTGGTCAGCTACAACAAGACCATAATCTAGCCTGTCGGGATCGGCGCGGAACCCCGCATGAATGCCCGCAGCTTTAAAGCCCAATGCACTGGAAACGCCACCGCCCTCGAGAGGCGATAAACCGGCCTGGTCGATCTCGCCAACGCTCAACGAAAGGGGCGCGAACTCGTTTTCGATGACAGATTGACTCATGATTTCCTCGCTATGCCGGAATACCGAACGACTCGAGACCGTCCGTCTCGTTGAACCCGAATACCAAATTGGCGCACTGAAGCGCCTGACCAGCCGCGCCCTTGCCGACGTTGTCGATGGCGCACGTGGCGACAATAGCGCCAACCCGCTGATCGACCACGACGTTCACGTGCGCGAAATTTGTTCCCGCAACCGAAGACGTCTTAGGTTGCGCGGCGCCGTCAAGAACCTTCACGAACGCAGCGTCGCGGTAAAACTCCTGATACAAGGAGTGGACAGATTCTTGGGAAACCGAAGGATCAGCCAAAGGCAGCGTGACGGTCGAAAGGAGCCCTCGGCTATAAGGCGCAAGATGCGGCGTGAAAACAAGCCTGCCCGGAATATCCAGGATCTGCTCGATTTCCGGAGTATGACGATGGCTGCTGACACCATAGGCCTCGACGTTTTCGTTCGCGAAGCAAAAATGAGTGCGCTCGGTTGCCTTCTTGCCGGCACCGGAAACACCCGAAATGGCATCGGCCACGATAAGGCCGTTGCCGACCAAACCTGCGCGAAGAGCGGGAGCGGCGGCGAGCGAGGTGGCTGTCGGATAGCAACCCGGGCAACCGACGAGAACAGGATTGCCCGCAGCGCGATATTCGCGCGCGGCCGCAAGGCCCTGCGAGAACAGTTCAGGCTGCCCAAAGGTGCGCTCCGACAGGAGCTTGGTTTGGGTATGCTTGACCTTGTACCACTGCTCGTAAATTGACGGGTCTTCGAACCTGAAATCGGCCGAAAGGTCGACAACACTGATGCCGCGCTCCATGAAACCCGGGGCGTGATTCAGCGCAGCGGTATGGGGAACCGCCAAGAAGACCACCTCGCACTGGTCAAGAACGGGGTCGTCGTGACGGGAGAACGCCAGATCGGTTCTTCCCGTGAACAGCGGGTACACATCGGAAACGGGTTTTCCGGCAAGCTCGTTAGAGGTTGCCGCGACCAACTCGAAGCCGGGATGTCGCAGCAAAAGGCGCACCAATTCGGCACCCGCAAACCCCGCTGCCCCGATAACGCCGGCTTTAATGGACATTCCCGCCGCTTCCTTTCCGCATATCGGCAAACGTGTCTTTTTACGCTTTTATCGCATCGTAAAAAAACCCTGATATTATTTCAAGGATTTCACGC
>URZP01000029.1 GCA_900552365.1 uncultured Coriobacteriaceae bacterium | reverse complement strand
AAAGGGCTGTATCCTCCTCTCCTGAAATAGCGTCCCCATACAAACCGATATTCGCGTTGTACCGCGGGTTCAACCCCGAATAGCCCAATCCTCCAAAAATGGCGTAGTCGCTATCAATGGCAATCTTCGACAATTCCGAGAAGTCTGCCTCAGCCAAGTCTCCTTCGGAAATAACGACTGGCTTTCCTCCACCATTTTCGATCCCCTTGTACTTGATAAACAAGTCGTTACAAAGAGGAATTACGCCATTCCGCCCTGCCAGCTCTTTGAAAGCAGCATCGTCCAAGGACCTCCTCTCGTGATTTCCCATAACTGCTACGATGTCGCACTTCAGACCTCGCTCTCTTTTGGTTATGGCCAAGGCTCTAAAGAAGCATTCGAGCAGCTCAGGATTCTCAGCAGTATCCCCCGCCAAAAGAAGCACGCTCTCCTCTTCCTCGCGCACAGGCGCAAGGATCGAGCTCGCAACATACTTAAGGGCGCCCACAGCATTCGCAGACGACTCGAACACCCGCTCTCCACCAGGGTTAACGATCCACTCAAGATGCAAGTCGGAAACATACCATATAGACAGCAAGGATTGATGTCGCTCGCTTAAGCCATCCGGAGCTTGACGACGTTCCATAAATATCTGGCGAAACTCGGGGGCTTTTCCGAAAAAGCGATTTACCCTCTGCTTCAGTCGCGCAAAAACGCTAGGAGGGTTCCCTTCGCTCGTATAGTCGACCAAAGGATGTTTCACCACGATCGGACCATTACCAGCGTTCTCAATCGCCCTTGGCTTCGCATTTAAGGGATCACTATCTGCGAGAACAGAGCGTCTAGCCTCTACGGCTTCTCTTATGGCCTCGTTCATCCTTGTTTCGGGAATGTAGCGTCTCGCCGATGCCAAACTAAGGAGATCCGCAGTCTGAATCAACGAAATCAGCTGATCGTCGGACATGGACAAAATCTCGTCGGCTTCCAATAAAGCCAATGCGCCTGCGCCATTGGGAAGAAGCAACGCTTCCCTAATCCTATCTTTCGTCTGAAGAGAAGAAGGAAAGCCAACGATGCTGGAAGGACAAAGACGCAAGAGCTTGTCAGCGAAATCATCTGTCTTGAAACGACTCGCTATAGATCTGTGCTTTAAGGGAACAGCCTGGTAGGGGTTGTCAAAAGAACAAACCGCCGCAACGACCATCTCTTCGGTTTGCTCTCTACTTGGCACCTTCTTGATACTCAGGGGATACCTCCTGATTTCGCTTAGCCAATCTTTCTCGCGGTCGAATTCCTTCTTTGTTCCAACAAGATGATCTAACTCGTATTTTTCAACTAAAGAAGCCATCCGGTAAACTCCATCAGCCGCAAAGAATGATTGTTAATAGCCAAGCAAAAGGACCCGCGAAACGATTTTAGCCTTCAAGTTTCTCGGAAGCTTCCAGCCATTCCATTTCCAGCTCTTCAAGCTGCACTTTCAGGTCGTCTATCTTCCGCTGAGCTTCGCCCAGCTTCACGAAATCGGTGGGGTCGATGTCGAACATAGCCTGCTTGGCATCTTCGATCTTCCCTTCCAGAGTGCGCATCTTACGCTCGGTCGAGGCAACCTGCTTCTTCAGCGCGCGCATCTCGTTGTTCGACAAGCCGCCGCCCGCGGGCTTCGCGGCGTCGGAAGCGGCCTTGGCCATTTCCTTGGCCTGCTTCACAGCTCCGTGATGCTCGGCCTCAAGCTGCAGATACTCGTCAACACCGCCAGGCAAGTGACGTACCACGCCGCCGATCAGGGCGTACTGGTTGTCGGTTACGCGTTCCATCAGGTAGCGGTCGTGCGTGACCAGAATAAGCGTGCCGGGCCAACCGTCCAGAAGGTCCTCCACCGCGGCCAGCATGTCAACGTCAAGGTCGTTGCCCGGCTCGTCAAGGATCAACACGTTGGGCTGGTCAAGCAGGATCATCATTAAGGCCAAACGACGCTTCTGACCACCGGAAAGATCACAAACCGGCTCGTTCAGATCGGCCTTGGTGAAGCCCAAGCGCTCAAGAAGATCGCCGGGCGTTTGCTCCTTGCCGTCAAGCATGACGCGTGTGGTGTAGCGACCAACCACCTGGCGAACGCGGTCGTTGCCCAGCTTGGTTAGGTTATCCAAATGCTGCGACAGCACCGCGAACTTCACGGTCTTGCCGATTTTCACGCGACCGCGAACGGGCGTGATCAGGCCCTCGATCGTGCGCAGCAGCGTGGTTTTGCCGGCGCCGTTCTCGCCCAGAATACCCACGCGGTCACCCGGGCCGATGTTCCAGGTAACGTCATGGAACACCAGCTTGCTGGAATCGTCGTAACTTACCGCCACGTTCTCAAGGTCGACGCACTCCTTGCACAGGCGGGCCACGGCCATGCGCTGCAGCTCAAGCGAGTTGCGCAGCGGTGGCACGTCGGCGATAAGGTCCTGAGCTGCCTTGATACGGAACTTCGGCTTGGTGGAACGCGCCTGTGCGCCACGAGAAAGCCAGGCAAGCTCACGGCGAATTTTGTTCTGACGGCGCTCTTCGGTGACGCGGGCCACGCGATCGCGCTCGACGCGCTGCATGATATAGGCCGAGAAGCCGCCTTCGAACGGCTCGATGATGCCGTCGTGCACTTCCCACATGTCAAGGCACACCTCGTCAAGGAACCAGCGGTCATGCGTGACCACCAGCAAGGCGCCCTGACCGAGACGCCAGCGGTTCTTCAGGTGCTGCGCCAACCAGTTGATGGCGCGAACGTCCAAATGGTTGGTGGGCTCGTCCAGCATAAGGACGTCCCACTTCCCCACCAAAAGACGCGCAAGATCGACGCGACGACGCTGGCCGCCGGAAAGCTGGCCGACAAGGCCCTCCCAAGGAATGTCGGAGATCAAGCCATCGATGATGGCGCGAACCTCGGCGTCGCCCGCCCATTCGTATTCGGGCAGGTCGCCAACAACCGACTGATGCACGGTGGCGTCATCGGAAAGGTCGTCGGTCTGACCCAGCACGCCCACCGTGACGTCGCGCGTACGGACGACGCGGCCCGAATCGGGCTCGAGCCTTCCGGAAAGAAGCGACAGCAGCGTGGACTTGCCGTCGCCATTGCGGCCGACAATGCCGATGCGGGCACCCTCATCAACTCCAAGCGACACGTCGCCGAACACCGTTTTTGTGGGGAAATTGACCCCGATCTTCTCGCAACCAAGCAAAAACGCCATGCGTTACCCCTTGTGAATCGTCTTATTCGACTGCGATTATAAAATGACAAAGGCGGTTCCGCCAAAACGGAACCGCCCTCACACAACCTTGGCAGAGAGACCATGGCTATTCGACAGCCTCAACGCCCGTCGCTCCAGCCTTACGACTCGCGCTTTTCGCCAAGCTTTAAATTACGCCGGCTGAATCCCCGAAAAGTCCTCGGCCTTGACCGCCTCGTACACGCGCTCGACCGAAGCAAGAACCTCGGGCGTCATGGGCGCGAAGAACTCAAGCTGAGCCGGCTGAATGCCAATAAACAGCAGCTCGCCGCAGTACGATTTGATCTCATCGATAAGGTACGTCAGTGGCATGGAGTGCGTGGTGACCATGTAGTTCGCCACCACATCGTCGCGGTTCAAAATGCGCGTCTCGCCGGGCTCAAGGCCCATCCGGGCCGCATCGACCAAAACCACCTTGTCGGGACGCTCGCGCTTGATGACGCCGATGTAATTCTCGGGCGTCATCTCGCCGTCGATATGATCCCAGCCCTCAATGGGCTCCTGCTCCATCATCTTCGAGAGCATAGGGCCGCATGCGTCGTCACCACGCAACACGGCGCCAACCGTGAACACGTACTTTCCACCCATTTAGCGCCTCAGCCTTCCCATGTAGTAAACGTTCGGATTTCGCTTGATCGCATCGATCATCTCGGCGAAGTGCGCAAGCCATGCAGCTTCAGTCGCATGGTCGGCGTCGTTCGCATACTGCTGCGCAAGTTGATGGACCGGCTCGTCAAGCACGACGACGTGCGTGTTATCCACGACGATCTCGTCGCAGCGAAGGATTCCCTCCACTTTGTAGCGCGCTTTGCCCTCGGGGAAAAGCTCCGTGATTCGACGGTACTCCGCCTGGGTGCAGGCTAGCTCTTCTTCGAGACAATCGCACATGCCGGTGTTGTGGCCCACGGCGACGGCGTAGTACAAAATATCGGCCGCCTCTTTCGAAGTGTCCTTCTCGGTATCGACGAAACGCGTGGTCAGCTTGTAGAAAACCACGCGCGGCTCGCCCACTTCGCCTGCAAGGGGGCCGCAGATGCGCGATTCTTGCTGAGCGTGGCGCTCGTTCATTGCAGCCTGCGCTGCAGGTGACGCCGCAATGCCCATGACAACTCCTTACAAAATCAAGGGGCGGACCTGCGCTTGACAAGCCCGCCCCTTCCGTTCGAACTAGATAAGTCCGTTAAAGACCCCGCTTAACGCGAGACTATTTCGCCTCTTCCTGTGCAGGTTCAGGCTCGGGCTGCGGATGCTCGGCCATGAACTTGGCAACCTCGTCCTCGGAATTGGCATGAGCAGCACCCTGGGCGATACCGCCGTAGATGCCGTTTATCGAGCCAATAGGAGCCGTGACCGTACGGATGCCAACGCTGATGTTGGCGTCTTCCTGACCAGGTGCAACAACCATCTCAAGCAAGGTGTCGCGCAAGTGGTTGAACACCTCGACCTTGCGTGGGTCCTTCTCGCCGGCGATGAGCTCGGCGATATTAGCCAAAGCGTCCTGGCTGGCCTGAATGGACTTCAGGAACTCGTCGCCCAGGTCGTGGCCCATGGCATAACCCGAGTACAGACGCGCCTCGCGCTCGAGCGTGGTGCGCACCTTGTATGGGATGTCGGCGTAAGCCAGCTTGGCGGTGTTGGCAACGGTCTCAATCTCATCCTTGTGCTTGAGCTTCTGGCCAAGCAGGCCAAGGGCGATGGCGAAACCGTAGATGGTCTGAGCCGGGGTCGGCGGGCAACCGGGGATGTACACGTCAACCGGGAACAGCTGATCGGTACCGCCCCATGTGCAGTAGTTGTCGTGGAAGATGCCGCCGGTGCAGCCGCAAGCGCCGTAGGAAACGACCAGCTTGGGGTCGGGAGCAGCCTGATAGGCGCGGATGCCGGGCACGCGCATGGCGCGCGTGACGGCACCGGTGTACACCAATATGTCCGCATGACGGGGGCTCGGCGTGTTCTTGATGCCGAAACGCTCGGCATCGAAGACCGGCGTGATGGTCGAGAAGATCTCGATTTCGCAGCCGTTGCAACCGCCAAGGTCGCAGCGGTAGATGTAAACCGAGCGCTTGATGTCGTTCAGCAGCGCAGCCTTGGCCTCGATGATCTTCTGATCAAGCTCGATCTTGCTGGGCTTGTATTGAAGCTCGCTTGGATAGGCACTATCGGTAATCATGCTTTATGCCTCCTTGCGAAGCGCAGCGATGCGCCTGGACTCGGCCATTTGTTCCTCGGTGGGAGCAGGCGTGGGGTTACCGGCCTTCTCGACCGCAGCGGCGTAACGTACGGCATCGGCCTTCTGCTTGCACTCGGGGCACATGCCCAGCGCCTCGATGGCGCTGGCGGCGTCTGCTCCCTGTGCATTGTGCGCAAGGATCTGACCGGCGTAGTCGATCTCCTTCGCAGACGCGTAGTACTGGCCGCACTCAGAGCATTTCTGAAGCGGATACGTGGCAGTCTGCTCGAGGTCGTTCTTGTCGAAAACGGCAAGCTCGAACTCGGAGGTCAGGACGATCGCGTGCGTCGGGCAAACCTCTTCGCAGCGGCCGCAGAAAATGCAGCGGCCGAAGTTGATCGACCAGGTGATGGTGCCGGCGTTTCCGTCAGGCACCATCTGGATGGCGTTCGAGGGGCATGCGTTCGCGCAGGCGGAGCAGGCGATGCATGCCTCAAGGTTGTGCTCAGGCTTACCACGGGCGTACTCGGGGCGCTCAAGCGGCGCCTCGGGGTACGACGTAGTGGCGCAACCCGTTTTGAAGATTCCTTTAAGTGTCTTGAACATGGCGCCCTCCCCTACAGATCGATCGGGCTGTGCTTGCGGGTAGCGCAGTAATCCTCAAGCTGAGCCTTGGTGATGGTTTGCGCCTTGTTTTTCTTCACGTCCACGATGGTGACGCGCTCGGTGCAGGAATAGCACGGGTCGAGCGAGCCGACGATCAGGGCAGCATCGGAAATGGTATTGCCGCGGAACGCGTAACGCAAAGATGCCCAGTTGCTGTACGTGGATGCCTTGGCGCGCCAGCGATAGCACTTCTGGTTGTCGCCGACCATGGACCAGTGCATGTCCTCACCGCGCGGGGCCTCGACCCAACCCATAGCCTGCTTGTTGGCCTTGATCTCGAACTTGTCGTTCAGAACCGGGCCCTCGGGCAGGTTAGCCGACAGAAGTTCCTCGATGATGTCGATGGAGTCGAACACCTCGGCAACGCGAACCAACGTACGGCCCAAGACGTCACAGGAATCCTGCGTAATGGGCTTGTGATTGTGCGCGATGTACTTGTAGCCCTCGTACGGATGCACCCAACGGGCATCGCGTGCGAATCCGCTGCCGCGGACGTACGGGCCAACCGGGCTGTAGTCACGAGCGACCTTCGGGTCGAGAATGCCAACGCCGGCAGCGCGCTTCTCGAAGTTCGGCGTGGACAGAAGCTCCTCGACCAGCTGTTTAACCTCGTGGCGCAGAGTCTCGCAGTAACGAAGCGTCTCGAGTTTCTGCTTGGCCAGAATATCGCGACGGACGCCGCCGATAAGGTTCAGGCCGTAGGTCTTGCGGGCGCCAGTCAGCATCTCAGCCAGGTCCATGGACTTCTCGCGTACGCGGAAGAAGTGCTGGAAGCCGGTGTCGAAACCGGAGTAATGGCAAACCAAGCCAAGGTTCAGAAGATGCGAGTGCAGACGCTCGGTTTCAAGAATGATGGCGCGGATATACTCGGCGCGCAGCGGAACCTCGATGCCCTGAGAGCGCTCGATGGTCTCGGCGTACGCAGTGGAGTGAGCGAAGCCGCAGATACCGCAAACGCGCTCGGCCAAGAACGGCACCTGATCGTAGTTCAGGCGCGACTCGGCGACCTTCTCCATGCCGCGATGGATGAAGAACATGCGGTAATCGGCGTCGACGATGGTCTCGCCGTCAACGTACAGACGGAAGTGACCCGGCTCGTCGGACGTGATGTGCATCGGGCCCATGGGGATCGTCGTGGTCTCGCGGTCGCCCGTCTCCTTCAAGAACTGGTAGTTCTCGACGTCGGTGGTGGGCTCGGGACGATAACGATAGTCCATGGTGTCCTTGCGCAGCGGGTACAGACCCTGGGGCCAATCGTCGGGAAGGACAAGGTTGCGGTTATCGATGATGCCCTCGGCCTTAAGACCGAACATGTCCTGCACCTCGCGCTCGGGCCACACAGCAGCCGGAACGCGGGGAGAAACGGACTTGAACGTCAGGTCCTTGGGGTCGACCTCAACGCGAACCTGCATCACGCACGTGTCCGTTTCCTCCATGGAGAGGACGTAGTACAGCGCATAGCAATCGCGCAAAGAGCGCTCGTCGTTACCCACCATGACGGGCATCCAGCCGCCGCGGTCATAGTACAGAAACTCGATGACCTCGGGGGCACGGTCGCGATCGACGGTGACGACGGGTTGATAATCTTGAACCCACTCGACTGACTTGATCGCACCAGGGAAGCGCTCCTGAACTGCTTCGATGTGCGTCTCGCCAGAGCGGGCTTTGCTGCTGAATGTTTCTAAAGCCATAGTTACCTACCTACATTCCGCTCTGGTTCGTATGGGCGAAGATGTCTTTCACGATGGGCGCGTGATGCAGCGACTTGGTGTTCTGCTGCAAAACAATGCCGGTGGCGTTCTCGACGCCTTGGATGATGGGCTGCGGCATTGCGACGCCGAACCACAGGATGACAACCAAAAGGATGATCTCGGGGACGAACGCGAATGCGGGGACGTCTCCCTTCTCCATGCCTTCGGGGGCCTTGCTCAGCACCGAACCGGTGACGACCTTGACGCAGGCAGCCATGACGACGGTGAGCGCCAGGCCGACGACCACGACGAGCCAAACCAGGTTCGAAGCGATGCCGGCGATGAAGGCCGTGATCTCGGAGGTGAACATCGCGAACGGCGGCATGCCGGCCAATGCGAAGAAGCCAACGCCCAGAAGCGTGCCGGTGAACGGCGCGACATGCGCGACGCCCTTGATCTTCTTGAGGTCACGCGTGCCGTACGTCATAAGGATGTTGCCGGACAGGCAGAACATCAGGGCCTTGGTGAAGCCGTGGAAGATGCAGTGCAGCAGAGCAGCAACGACGCCGATGGGGCCGCCGAAGCCAAGGCACAGCGCCACGAAGCCGACGTTCTCGCAAGAGGAGTACGCAAGCTTGCGCTTCAGGTCGTTCTGAGCATACATGGACACCGCCGCGACAACCACGGACAGAGCGCCGATGATCAGCATGACCAGCTGCGGGAACTCGGGGCCGACCGCCTGGCACGTAAGCACGTAGAAGCGGATGATCACAAGCAGGGCGCATTTCAGAAGAACGCCGGACAGCAGCGCGGACACGGGGCTGGGAGCCTCGGAGTGAGCGTCGGGCAGCCAGGTGTGCATGGGGAACAGACCCGCCTTGGTGCCGAAGCCGATGACGGCGAACACGAAGGCGATGCTCATGAGCATCGGATCGAACTGATGAGCAATGGGCAGGATGGACGTCCACAGAACCGCGTCGCTCGAGTTGGACAGAACGGTGTTGGCATCGGCGAACGTAAGCACGGTGGCGTACAGGCCGAAGGCAACGCCTGCGGTGCAGACGATGATGTACTTCCAGCCGGCTTCCAGCGAGAGCTTCTTCTTGCTGTAAGCGGCAACCAGGAAGACGGTCGAAAGCGTGGTGGCCTCGACCGAAGCCCACATCATGATGATATTGTTCGACAGCGCAGCCATGAGCATGGTGAACACGAACAGGCTGAAGAACACATAGTAGATCTTGGTCTGGCCCTTGTCCAGGTTGCCGGCCTCGATGTCATGCCTGATGTAGGGAATCGAGAACAGGCCGGTCATGCAGCCGATGACGCCGATCAGGATCACGAAGATCGCAGCCAGCGAGTCCATGTTGAACCACTTCGACAGAGCGAAGATGTTGTCGTTCGTGGCCATGACGTTCAGGGCAAGGAACACGCCCAGCACGCAGACAACCACGACGGACACGGTATGCAGGGCCTCGTACACAGCAACGGGGGCCGACTTCGAAGGGATGATCGCCATAACAACCGCGGCGACCAGCGGGACGAGCAAAAGCAGCTCCATAAGGTTAGAAAGTTCCATCATCCACCTAGCCCTTCAGTTCCATCAAACCGTCGGCGTCAAGCGAACGCGTGACACGGTAGATGCGCGTAACCATAACGGCCATGATGATGATCGCGAAAACGGCGTCGGTTGCGATGCCGATCTCGACCAGGCTCGGAGCCGTGGGCGCCAGAAGCGCCAGCGTGAGATGCGAGCCGTTTTCCATCAGGCAGTAGCCGAACACCTGCTTGAGGATGTTGCGCTGCGTGACGATGCACGTAAGGCCGATAAAGAAGTGCGCCAGCGAAATGGCAAGCGCGGGCTTGACCATGGCGGCTGCGGGAAGGGTGATGCCTCCCACGGCAACAGCGCACGCCAGGATCTCGACGGCGGAAAGCACCACGATGGCCGCGGGGCTGACAACCGGATCGAGCTTCTCGGCGGGCTCGCCCATCTTCTTCAGAGCGAACAGGATGATTGCAGGAACCAGAACCACCTTGGTGACGAACGCGGTGCCGGCCCAGCTGAACAGTTCGGTCGAGCCAACCGTGTTGCCAAGGGTCACGAAGATGCCGATGAGCACCAGCGACTGAACGATGTACAGGTAGGCGGCTTTGCGCGGCGTCTTGGTAAGCGTGACCAGAACAGCGGTTGCAACCAGGAGGCAAGCAAGCGCGTTAACGGTGAAGAATCCGTTCATCTTAAAGCCTCCTTAAATACCCATCAGGCAGAACACGAGCGCGAAGACGGAAATACCGAACATCGCCCATGTCTGACGACCCAACAATTTGAAGCGCACGCGGGAAACCAGGTTCTCGATGAGCGCGCACAGAACGAAGACGACGAGCATCTTCAAAAGATAGGCGACGATGCCGATCAGGATGCCGGCGATGCTGAAGTCAAGCGACGCACCGAACGGCAGGAAGATGGCAACGAACCAGCTTGCGACGATGATCTGCTTCATCGGCATGGCGATGTGCATCATGGCCAGGGAAGCACCGGAGTACTCCTGAAGGAGGCCTTCCTGGATTTCCTGCTCGGCCTCGGAAGCATCGTACGGAAGCTTGCCAAGCTCGACATAACAGGCGAACGCGAATGCGACACCGGCCAGAATGACCGAGATCGGAGCCGAAACGAAACCAAGGGAAACCGACTGGGACATGATGCCCACGTTCGTGGAGCCCACGCACAGGGCGGTGACGAAGAGGGCCAGGATCATCGTAGGCTCGACAAGCACGCCCACCAGCAGCTCACGAAGGCCGCCGACGCCGGCATAGGCGTCGGCAGAGTCGAGAGTTGCCAGCGAGAAGAAGAAACGAGCCAGCGCCATCAGGTAAAGGATGACGATGATGTCGCCCAGAATGGGAACCGGCGACCAGGTCGTGAACATCGGGATGCCCATGGCCAGCACCAGCATGACGCCCAGGTACACAGCAGGTGTGATGCGATGGATGAAGCTGGAGTCGGCAGGATGAACGTCCTGACGCTTGAACAGCTTAGCGATGTCGTAGTAGTCCTGGAAGATGCTGGGGCCTTTACGCGTATGCATCTTCGCGCGGATGACACGCGCCATACCAGATACCAGAGGCGCAAGAGCCATGATTACAAGAGCCTGAACAATGGCGATCACAAAGCTCATCGTGCACCCCCTCCAATCTGAGTCATAACCGCAAGGGCCAGAAGCACGACCAAAGCGACGACGACGTAAACGATGTACTTGCGGAAATCGCCGCCCTCAAGCTTCTGCGCCAGAGCGCCAAGCCAAGCGGAGATCGTGGCGAACGGGTTGCGGCCCGTTGCGTCGTTGTCGGTGATGACCTCATGCGCACCCAAGAAGGAGCCCTTCATCGCGGTGGCGAAGGAAGCCGCGCAGTCCAGGATGTTCGTGCGAACCTGGTAAAGCGGGTGCATGAACATGTCGACCTGCGAACCGAAGGTCGTGGAAGCCGGAGCCATGTCGGCCGTGCGGTTGTAGCCGCAAGCCCAAGGCTCGCGGTCGGTTGCGACGCCGCCCTTGTTGCGAGCGTTGCTGTACACGGTCGCGAACAGGATGGCAACCACCAGAAGCAGAGCGATCAACGGGAACGAAACCGCGCCGCCACCCAGCGGGTTGACGCTGATGACGCCGACGGTGACGACAGCGCCCAAGGAACCGATGGCGGTCTGAGCGACGTACTCGATGACGGGAGCGACCCAGGGGGCGCCCAGGCCAAGAGCGACGCAGAGGACAGCCAGCAGAATGAGGGCGATGCGCATGGCGCCCGGAACTTCTTTAGCCTGCGCAGCGGTGTCGGAACGGTGACCACCCAGGAAGGTGACGCCGTAAGCCTTCACGAAGCAGACGGCTGCAAGAGCGCCGGTGATGGCAAGAGCGACAGCGGCAAGGGCCATGCAGGCCTTGACCAGAACGTCGCCGGCCATTGCGGCGTCGAACATCGACTGATACGTGAACCACTCCGAGACGAAGCCGTTCAGCGGCGGCAGAGCCGAGATGGCCAGCGCGCCAACCAGGAAGCACATTGCAGTGACCGGCATGGTGCGGATAAGGCCGCCCAGAATCTGCATGTTGCGCGTGCCTGTGGAGTAAAGAACCGAGCCAGCGCCCATGAACAGCAGACCCTTGAACATCGCGTGGTTGATGACATGGTACAGACCGGCCATCAAAGCGAAGGTGGCAAGGACGTAGTTGCCCATGGCCACGCCGACGAACGCGATGCCGACACCCATGAGGATGATGCCGATGTTCTCAACTGACGAGTAAGCAAGCAGGCGCTTGATGTCCTGCTCGTGGATTGCATAGGTAACACCCACGACAGCCGACACGCAGCCGATGGCCAGAACCACAAGGCCCCACCAAAGCTGGCACTCGGAAGCGCCCAGCATGTCAAAACCAACCTTGATCATGCCGAAGACGCCGATCTTGATCATGCCGCCGGACATCAAAGCCGACACGTTGGACGGTGCGGCCGGATGCGCCTGAGGCAACCAAGAATGAAGCGGAACGATACCGGCCTTGCAGCCGAAACCGAAGAACGCCAGCATGAAGACGGCCGTCGCAGTTGCGGGGCTGAAGCCGGTCATACGGAAGCTCTGGAACTCGAGGCTGCCGGTTTGAGTAGCCATGATCATGTAAGAGATCATGATCATGAGGAAGCCGACATGCGCGACGATGAGGTACATCAAACCGCCGCGGTTGCCCTCTTCGGTGTGATCGACGACGACAAGGAAGTAGGACGTCATCGACATGACCTCGAAGAACACCAGGAACCAGAACGCGTTGTCAACGGTGACGACGAAGTTCATGGCGGCCACGAACAAGTTCATGAAGAAACCGATGTAGCCAAGCTTGCCCTCGTACTCGTTGAAGTAGGCGAAGCCGTAGATCCATGCGGCGAACGCCAAGACGTTGATCACGAGAAGGACGAAGCCGGAAAGCGGGTTCAGCAGGATCGAGAAGTTCGCAAACGACAGCGGCGTGGCGAAGCTGACAAGCAGCGCGCGGCCGAAGACGCCCTCGAAGCCCGCGGCAACGGCCAAGGCCGCAGCGACGACGCCGGCAAGGCAGGCGACGGTCTTCGCGGTTTGGTCGCTCTTCTTAAAAACGAGAGCCAAAAGGGCGCCGATGAACGAGACCCCTGCGGAAATCAACAGGTAATTCATGCTTGAGCACCCCCCTCGCGGTCTTTCTCAAGAAGCATGGACAAGTCATCCTTACCGGCCCGAACGCGGCGGTAATGAAGCTCGTTGTTGCGGTCGGCTGCGTCGACCAGGCGAAGCGCGTTGGTCTTGCAAGCGGCCACGCAATGCGGGTTGCCGTTGTCGTAAGCACACAGGTCGCACTTGACGGCAACGCGGGCAACGCCGATGTTCCACTTGACCAGCGGGTTGAGATCCTTCTGAGGATCGTCAAGCTCGAACTCGATGCCGGCAACGCCGGAAACAGGCGTGCCGCCCATGTGGATGGCGCCAAACGGGCACGTGATCGCGCACAGCTTGCAGCCGATGCAACGGTGCTCGTCAACATGGACGCGGCCGTCCGCATCCTTCGTGAGCGCGTTGACCGGGCAAACCTTCACGCACGGGGTGCCTTCGCAGTGGTGGCATGAAAGGGCTGCGTTGATATCGCCCTCGACCAAAGCCAGACGCGGCTCGGCCTGGTAGCCCGCCTTACGATGCCCTTCGCTGCATGCCTCGCGGCACTCGTTGCAGCCCGTGCACCTGGTCGGGTCTACTGCGATGTAACGGTTCATTTCACACCTCCATCCACTTCATGGACGCTACCGTCGTCTTCGCGCTGCATGATGCGCAGCGCGTGGGAAGCGCAGGCCTCGACGCATGCCGGGCCATTGTCGCGATCGACGCAGCGATCGCATTTGATAACCGACGCCTGAGAAGCGGCGCCGACGGATAACCCACCGAAATCGAATGCCTGCGGCGCTGCGACCACGTCAACGGCCCCGAAGGGGCATGCGTTCACGCAGCTACGGCAACCGATGCACAGCGACATGTTCACGCCGATGCGCGCGTTCTCTTCATCGTGGAAAAGGGCGCCCGTGGGGCAAGCAGCCGCACAGGGGGCCTCTTCACACTGATGGCAAAGAACCGGGGCCGAGGCAAGCTCGTTAACCTGAATAACCTTCAAACGGGGGAAACCGGCATCGTCGGGCACCGAGTGCTTGGCAATGCATGCTCCCATGCAGGCTTTGCAGGCAACGCAATATCTTGGGTCGGCCATTACGTACCTATTACCCATTTACGCTCCCTCCAAAACCTAGAAAGTTACTTGTGCACGTGCTTCGTCAGCGACTTCGCGCTGGTCGTCGCTCAGGAATCCGTAGCAGTCGCAGCGCAGGCAGCGGCTGCACTCCTGAGCGGCCTCTTCGGCGGACATGTCAACCTCGACGTAGTCGAAGTCAAGCTTGCGCTCGAATGCGGGGCGCTCGCTGATCTCGACACGGCCGGTAGGCGTGCGGTTGTTCGCGTTGGGCTCGGGAACGGCGACGCCGCAATCGAGCGTGTGGTCGAAGCCCAGGTACGCATCGATGTTGTAAGCAGCGGTCTTGCCGGCGCCGATGGCGCGAATGGCGGTCTTGGGGCCGGTCTGGCAGTCGCCGCCGACGAAGATGCCGGGAAGGTCGCCCTTTGCCTCGAGGTACTGGTTGGCCTCGAAGTTGGCGCGACGGGAAACAGCCATGCCGAATGCGGCGAAGGGCTCGGAAACGATGGCCTGGCCAACGGCGATAAGAACGATGTCGGCAGGAATCTTGATCTGGTCCTTGGCGGCGTTGACAGGAGCCGGGCGGCCGCGATCGACCGGGCCGATGTACTGCGGCTGAGCGATGACATAGCGTGCGTGGCCGGTCTCGTCTGCCTCGATGGCAACGGGAGCCTCGAGCATCATGAGCTCGACGCCCTCGGCAGCCGCGCTGTCGATCTCGGCGTCAAGAGCGGTCATGTCCTCGCGACGACGACGGTAGACAACCGAAACCTGCTTCGCGCCGGCACGGACAGCGGAACGAGCGCAGTCCATGGCGACGTTGCCGCCGCCGATGACGGCGACGCTCTGGCCGGTGAAGTCGGGATAATCGTCATCGCCGATCTTGCCCAAGATGTCGACGGCGGAGTAAACGCCCTCGGAGTCGATGCCGTCCATCTTCAGCAGCTTGCCGGAATGAGCGCCGATGGCGACGTAAATGGCGTCGTACTCGGCGTGGATCTCGCGCATCTTGGCCTCGTCGACGTAGCACTCGGTCTCGACCTCGATGTTGCCGACGGACAGGATTGCGTTCAGGTCCTCATCAAGACGATGACGCGGGAAGCGGTAAGCCGGGATGCCGTAGCGAGTCATGCCGCCAAGCTTCTTGTGCATCTCGAAGACCTTAACGGAATGGCCCATCAAAGCCAGATAGTAAGCGCAGGTCATGCCGGAAGGGCCACCGCCGATGACGGCGACGCGCTTGCCGGTGTCGGGAAGGCGCTTGGGAGGCTCGACCGTGTCGGCGGCGCGCTGATCGACGGCGAACTTCTTAATGCCGCGAATGTTGACCGGGGCGTCGATGAGGGTACGACGGCAACGGCGCTCGCAGGGATGCTCGCAGATAAGCGCGCAAGCAGTGGGGAACGGGTTGTCGCGACGGATCATGTTGATGGCGCCTGCGTAATCGCCGGCGGCCGTAAGGGCGATGTACGCAGGAACGTTCACGTGAGCCGGGCACAGGGTCTCGCAGGGAACGCGACGGTAGTCGGCGTCCTCGCATGCCTTGTTCTTCACGTGGTTCTCGAACTCGCCTGCAAACGTCTCGAGGTACTCGAGCGCAATGTTGCCCGCGTTGTAACCAACGGCGCAGTCAGAAAGCTCCGATGCCATCTTGGCATAGGCCTTAAACTCCTCAAGGTCTTTCTCGGTAGCCTTCAGGTCGATCATCTTCTGCAGACGCTCGATCATCAACGGAATGCCGTGATAGCACGGAACGCACTTGCTGCACGACTGAGTCGTCGTCTGATACAGCTGTGCGAGCAGCACCTTCAACGGACATGAATCCGGCGACGTCGCTTGAAGGCTCCTCATGTTGTCTTCAACATAAGAGGTAAAGCGCTCTTCTTCGACGCCAGGAATACTAACAGTAAGCCGGCTCATTTAACCCTCCCCATATGGCGCAGGGACAGAATTTTCGGCTGCTTCTGGTTGTCGACGAGCGCCAGCATGTTGATGGCGAAGCTCGTCTG
>URZP01000028.1 GCA_900552365.1 uncultured Coriobacteriaceae bacterium | reverse complement strand
AGCATGAGCTTTCCGGCGCAAAGCTCATGCACCTTGCGAACGACGACGCGAACAAGGCGTTCTCTATCGCGTTCCGCACGCCCCCGCAAGACGACACGGGCGTCTTCCATATCCTTGAGCACTCGGTGCTGTGCGGCTCCGACAAGTTCCCCGTGAAGGAGCCCTTCGTCGACCTGCTGAAAAGCTCGATGCAGACGTTCCTGAACGCCATGACCTTCTCCGACAAAACCATGTACCCCGTTGCGTCCACCAACGAACAGGACCTGTTCAACCTGATGGACGTGTACCTGGACGCGGTCTTCCATCCCGCCATCTACCATAAGAAGGCTGTCTTCGAGCAAGAAGGCTGGCACTACGAGCTGGAAGAAGCCGAAGCGCAGGAAGGCCGAAACCCCGTGCGGAAGCTGGTATACAACGGCGTCGTATTCAACGAGATGAAAGGCGCGCTGTCCGACTCGTCCTCGGTGCTTTACGACGAGCTGCAAAAGGCGCTTTTCCCCGACACCGCCTACGCATTCGAGTCGGGCGGCACGCCCGAGGGCATCCCCACGCTCACCTATGAAGATTACCTTGATGAGCATCGTCGCCACTACCAGCTTTCCAACAGCTACACCGTGCTTTACGGCGACCTCGACATCGAACGTGCCCTTGCATGGCTTGACGAGCGGTACTTCACGCCCGTGCACGAAGAAGAGCTTCGCAACCAGGAAGAGCGCCGCGAAGCAGGCGCCGATCCGCTTTCGCCGCGCACCATCGAAGCGCAGGCACCCGTTTGCAACCTCGGCCTGACGAAGACCATGCGCACCGCACCCGAGAACGCCGTGGCCGGCGCGGGCTTCGTCATTGGCGACGCAGGCCAGCGCACGCGCGTCATGGCAACCGACATCCTGCTCGATGCCCTCTTCGGAAGCAACGAGGCCCCGATGAAGCGAGCCATGCTGGACTCCGGCATCGCCGAGGATGTCAGCGCGTTCGTTGCCGACGCCATGAAACAACCCTTCGTCGTGATTCAGCTGAAGAAGCAACAGGACGAAACCGCCGCCGATCTTGTTCCCACCATCGAGCGCGAGATCGCGAAGCTTCTTGACGCCGGCTTGAGCAAGGACCTTATCGAGGCAGCCATCTCACACGAGGAATTCGTCATGCGCGAGCACGACTTCGGCCTTGCCGACGGCGTCGCCCATGCCATGAACTGCTTGGCCGGCTGGCTTTACGACGATAGCCTGGCCACCACTTACCTTCGCTACGAGGACGATTTCCGTTTCCTGCGCGAGGCGCTTAAGGGCGCCTACTTCGACGATCTGGCCCGAAGCCTGTTCCTGCAAAACAACCATCGCGCAAGCGTCGCCGTCGTTCCCACGCAGTCCGATGACGACAACGTGCTGCGCACACAGCTTGACGCCCTGCAGGCCTCGATGTCTGAAGCCGACCTCAACGCCATCGAAGAAGAAGTGGACGTTTTGCGCGAGATGCAGATGGCGCCCGACAGCGACGAAGCCAAGGCAGCCCTTCCCCGCCTTACCACGCATGATATCGACAACGCCCCCGCCGAAACCCCGCTTGACGTCGTTGACGATACGCCGATGCGCTGTCTGCGCCACCATATCCAAACCCACGGCATCGCCTACGCCTACCGTTACTTCGATGCCACGCGCGTAAGCTTCGAAGAGCTCCCTTACGTCAGCCTCCTTGCGCTTGTGCTGGGAAAACTGGGCACCGCACGTCACAGCGCAGCCGAGATCGACACGCTTGTTCAGGGGAAGCTTGGCAATCTCTCGTTCTTCACCGACCTGTACGAGCGCGCCGACGACCCTGCGGTCACCGACCTGAAGTTCGTCGTATCGTCGAGCGCCCTCGAATCGAACGCGGCCTGGCTTGCAACCCTTCCGCGCGAGATCATGCACGAAACCGACTTCACGGACACGGCCAAGATCCGCGACCTGGTGGCGCAAAACGTCATCTATCTCGAGCAGAGCTTCGCGGGTGCCGGCCACAGCAGGGCCATGGCGCGCGTCAGGTCGTACTACAGCCGTGCGGGCCTGATCCTCGAGCAGCTCTCCAACGTCGACTTCTATCGCTTCGCCAAGGACCTTCTTGAAAACTGGGAAGAGAAGTCCACGGACCTCCCGGCTATCCTTTCGGGTCTTGCCGCACGCCTGTTCGCCGACGATGCTTGCGTGATCAGCCTTACCGGCTCCGACGAGGCAATCGCATCGTTTTGGGCAGAAGATTCGCGCTGTTGCGCCGGCGCCTTCCCAGCAGATGGCACGCAGAAGAAACTTGTCGTTCCGGCCCCTGTCGCACGTAACGAGGCCTTCATCGTGCCCTCCGACGTCACCTACTCGTCGGTCGGTTACGATCGTCGCCTTCTGAACCAGCCTTACACTGGAGCTTGGGCCGTCGCCTCCCGCGCGCTCACCTACGATTTCCTGTGGAACGAGGTGCGCGTCAAGGGCGGCGCTTACGGCGTGGGATTCGGTGCTACGTACTCGGGCAACATGCGCTTCTATTCGTATCGTGACCCTCATATCGACGAAACTATCGAGCGATTCGAACAATCTGCTGCGTATCTTCGCGCGTTCAACCCCTCGAAAACCGAGATGGACGGCTTCGTCGTCAGCTCGACTGCCGGCTTCGACACCCCGAAGAAGGCACGCGAGCTCGCCCGTCGCCAGGCCGGCCAGTACTTCGCAGGCATCCCCACCGACCAGCGTGCTCTTACCCGCAGCCAGATCATCGAGACCAGCGTCGACACCATCAGGGGGCTTGCCGACGCCGTTCAAGCAACGGCCGACAAGAAGCTCGTCTGCATGTTCGGCAACAAGGAGATCATCGAGTCGGCTAAAGCACCGCTTGAAGCAATCGACCTGCTTGGTTAGTCGCCTTGCAACACAAGAAACGCGCTGAAAAGGGCATTCACATCACCTTCATGTTACTGATGACATACTTGGGATATGCGAGTAGTATGCGAAACGCTCTTTGCACTGCATTGCGTTGCGGTCGGCTTTGCCCGACGGACGCGAGCTCAACAGCGCAATCTGATCAGACCGTGGCATTAGCCATGGAGTCGGGTCTGCGGTAAGCAGACAGCAAGTGCACGCGCGCTTGTGGGACAGTTGCCGGTTCCGCAAGCGCGTTTTTTGTTGCCCGATTTCATGCGGCGGCTTCGAATGCGATTCGCAAATCGGCGCGATTGGCAAAGGCTGTAACGACAACCACGACTTCGAAGAGGGTTTGATCATGGCATCTAGCGGATATTTCTCATCGGGCGCAAACGCCCTTAAAACTCACAGCTCGAAGATGAGCAATCCCGACGTCAACGACAGTTTATCCGAGAAGGAAACCGAGCGGATCGCCGCGAAACTTGCCATTGTCGGCGTGAGCGGAAACGTCGCCCTGTCGGCATTCAAGCTGTTCGCCGGCATCTTCGGCAACTCTGCGGCAATGATCTCGGATGCCGTCCATTCCCTTTCCGACGTGCTGGCCACCGCCATTGCGTTCGTTGGCGTCAAGCTGTCGAAGCGCGCTGCCGACGCTTCGCATCCCTATGGCCACGAGCGCTTCGAGAGCATCGCCTCCCTGGCGCTTGGCCTTATCCTTGCCGTCACCGGCGCTGGCATCGGCTTGGCAAGCATCCAGTCCATCTCGACGGGCGCATTCCTTACCGCACCGTCGCCCACGCTTCTTGCCCTTTCGGCAGCGGCGGTCAGCATTGCCTTGAAGGAGGCGATGTTTTGGTGGACGCGCCATTGGGCACGCGTGCTTGACTCCGATGCGTTCATGGCCGACGCATGGCATCATCGCTCAGACGCCCTGTCATCGATCGGCGCTCTGCTAGGCATTGGAGGATCGATGCTGGGCGTGCCCATCTGCGATCCCATAGCCTCTATCGTCATCTGCATCGTCATTTTGAAAGTAGCCTACGACGTTGTCTCCAGCGCCATCAACAAGGTCACCGACACGCCCTGCGAGAAAAGCATCGAGAACCAGATCCGCGCCTGCATCGAAGAACAAGAGGGCGTCATCTGCATCGACAAGCTGCACACACGCCAGTTCGGCAACAAGATCTACGTCGATGTCGACATCGCGGTAGACGGCAACCAGACGCTCTTCAAAGCGCATGCTATCGCCGAAGCAACCCATAACGCCGTCGAGAAGAATTTCCCCACGGTAAAGCACATCATGATCCACGAGAACCCGGCATAAAAGCGCGGAGCGCTTCGCAAAAGCCGAAACGCCGTGCACCGTTGCCACGAAGCCTGGGGCCGCGCCTCATCAAGCACATCAAACGCAAAGGATCACGCGCAATCCGCCCTAATGTATGAACCCGGTTCCCCGCAGGACCAAACCTTCCTTAAACGTAAAGAAGGCGCCGCTTGGAAGCGACGCCTTCTTCATTTTGCTCGAACAATAAGCTACTCGGTGGCAGCAGCCTTGGTGTCGGCGCCCTCCGCCGACTTCTTCTCATCAGAAGATCCATCGGTCTTGGACTCGTCGTCCTTCAGGGCCGAGGTCTTTGTACCGGCAGCAGCCTTCACTACCGTGGTCTTGGAAAGATCAAGCGAGGAGCCCAACCACTTGGCCTCGATGATGCTCATCTCGCCGCCCTTGACGATCTTGTTCAAGGCATCGGAAACAGCCGTCTGAAGCTCAGTGTTGTTGGTGGAAACGCCCGCGCAGTAACCAGATGCATCCTGAAGCAGGGCGATGATCTTGGCATCGACGCCGTTGGTATGGGCAACGTACGTGCCGATAACCGCGTCAGAGGCAACGTACTCGACGTTCTTGTTGGACAACGCCGTAAACGCGCTCTTCAGGTCGGCTTGGGCATTGAGGGACTTGTCGCCGAACAGGTTGGTAACGCGCCACGAGCTTTTGGAAGAAGTCTGAGCGGCAATGGAAGGATTGCTGTCGACCTTCGGAACCGTGGTATTCGAAGAAGTGGCGAACAGGGCAACGCCTGACTGCAGGTACGCCGACGAACGCCAATAGCTGGAGTCGGTGGTAGAAGAGTCGATGCCCAAAACGATATCAGCGCGCTTGCTGGAAAGAGCACCTTCGGGGTCGCTTCCCACATCGACGACCTCAAGCTTAAGGCCAAGCTCGTCAGCGATGGCGGCAGCTACATCGACGTCGATGCCGACGATCTCGGACGACGAGGACGTCTGGCCCGCCAAGGGGGCAGCCGAAGCGTTCACGCCGACGCGCAGCGTACCAGCCGAGCTAAGCGCCGAATTGGAAATGATCTGATTCTTAGGGGTAGGCGTGTATGCCTGAGAAGAGCAACCCGCCAACACAGCAGAGCAGCACAGTGCCGCAATGCAGGTTAGTGCTAGGGCTTTCCAGCGTTTCATCTGTTAGATCCTCCATGTTCCGATCGGCCTTGCGCGCCGATCATTATCAATGCCTCTTTCGACTGACCTAGTTTTCGACCCCACACCCGCGCATAGGGGCTGAGCTCTCACTTCACCCTCTCGCCCGTCGCGACCCTTGTCACGAAAATAAGTTAGTCGGGCGATGCGACTTACTCCTAGAACGCGCCGTGCTCGCCATACGCCAAAACGCATGGTTTACGTGGATCCTTTCGACCGCGTCTGCCATGGACTGAAGGCACGCAAGCGCACCTCGCAACTACAGACTCGAAAGAAGCCTTTCTAGTTTAGCAGATGAACCGAGCAAAACACTTCCCACCAGCACTCCTTCCAGAAATCCGTGCATTTCGTTGCGTCGGTGTCGGACAGGTGTTTGATTGTGTTGGAGCGTTGGTTGGCTACGGAAAGATCATCCTTCTAGCATGAGGGCATGAACGGCGAACACAACAAACTTGAAGCGCTCAAGCAAACGACGAGTCCATTACCCGACGTCGGCTTCAATGCCACAGGTCTGGCCAATAGAAGCCTGCGCCTTCAAGGGGCGCGCATCGCGAAAGAGATCGTGCATCAAGCAGCCGAGTGCGCTGCCGAGATTCTGTGGCCCACACGGTGCGCCCTTTGCGATCGCCCGGGAAGCGTGCTGTGCCCGCAATGCGAATCAAGCCTGCATTTCATCGACGCCTGGCAAGCATGCCCGCGCTGCGGCGCGCCCTTCGGAAGGACCGTTTGCACCGAATGCAACCCCGTCGCGCTGAAACGCATGGCGCGAGACAGCCTGCCTTTCATTGGCTGCGTAAGCGCCACCGAATTCAACGACGAAAGCGGCAGAATCGTTCGAACCTACAAAGACCAGGGAGAACGAAGGCTCGCAGCCGACATGGCACGTATCATCGCGCGCATGATTCCGCCCGAGTGGCCCATCGATGCCGTCACGTTCGTCCCCGCCTCGATCGAGGCGATAAGACGGCGCGACTTCGACCACGGACTGTTCCTGGCCGAGCATCTTGCGAAGCAACTTGGACGCCCGCTTCTGCATACCCTGGAAAACCCCAGCACGAAGGATCAACGCGAGCTCTCGCGCAAGGAGCGCAGCCGAAACCTTGCCGGAAGCTTCCGCGCGAAGCCATGCGCACGTGAAACGCTTCTGCTTGCGCCGAAGCTATTGTTGGTGGATGACGTGTTCACGACGGGAGCAACGCTTTGCAGCGCAACCGATGCGCTGCTTGAAGCCGGATTTGAAGAAGTACGCTGCGCAAGTTTCGCCCGCGTCTATTAACGGATGCGAAGGTTCGCCCGTGCGTATCGATGGGCTGGCGACGGCCAACGCCCATGCGCACGCGGCCTTTACTGATTGTTCGAACGCTCGGTGATCTCCTCAACACCGACGTCGATGGAATGGCGGATGGGCTTCCACTGCGTCTTATGGAACAGCGCGACCAGGGCAATAGGCACGTATGTGATCATGAACAGCGGGAACGTGAACATGTAACGAATCTTCTTGCCCGTCGTGGAGTGGATGGAATCCCATTCGACGAACGTCGTGATGGCGCCCAGCACGAACATGAACATCATGTAGTTGGCCAGGCAGAAGACAATCGACGAAACAGACGAGGCAACCATGGTACCGGTTGACATGACGCCGGTAGCGCCAAGCACCAAGATAATGGAGTTGAACAGAATGGCGATGATGGTAAGCAGCATGCCGGGCGCGATGGTCATCAGCATGTCGTAGCATGCGAAGCGATAACCCTTGGCATTGGTGAAAATACCCTTCACAAGGCCCGCGCCATAATGCCAGAACACCTGATAGAAACCCTTTGCCCAGCGCTCGCGCTGGTTCCACGAATCACGGAACGTGGTGGGCTGCTCGTCGTACAGGATGGCCGTCGGGCAGTACGCAATGCGGATGCCCTTAAGGATGCTGCAAGCCGAGAACTCGATGTCTTCGGTAAGAAGATGCCACTTCCAACCGCCGGCCTCATCGATGATGTCGGCAGCGATGAAGAAACCGGTGCCCGAAATGGCGCAGCTAGTATGAAGGTTCAAACGTGCCTGGCTGAGGAATTTGGCCTCACGGAGGAACCACACGGCGTAACCGGCGGAGATCCAGTTGGAATCGTAGTTCTTGGAATTGCGGTAGCTAGTGGAGGCCTTCGCGCCGTTGTCGAAGGTCTTGTTCATCTCACGGAAGTAATTCACATCAAGGACATTGTCGGCATCGAATACGAAGTACGCCTCGTACCCGCGGTCCGCATAGTCCTTGTGGATGATTTGGAACGCATGGTCAAGCGCGTAGCCCTTGCCAACTTGCTCGGTGTTGAAGCGCTCGAAAACCGTGGCGCCTTCGGCAGCGGCAACCTGCGCCGTGTTGTCGGTGCAGTTGTCGGCAACCACGAACACGTCGATCAGTTCCTGCGGGTAGTTCTGAACCTTGATGGAATGAATGAGATTGGCGATAACCGCGCTCTCGTTGCGTGCGGCAATGATAACGGCAAAGCGATGGTTCTTCTTCGCGGTGATGGGCTCTGGACGACGAACAAGAACCTCAACCACGTAGAACAGCTGATAGGTGTAGCAAATCGTGAAAACCAGGAGCACGCACAGATTGAAGACGTCCACGAACGACATCTGCGATATGAACTGATTGATCACAGCTTCCCTGTTCTTTCCTGAACGCGAGCCAACCCGCATCCTCCACCAGACGCGTTTTGCGCCGAAGGTGATTATAGCTACTTCAAAGGCGGACAACACCGCCAAGCGGAAACTGGCGAAGATACGCCGCTATTTCGTCGCGAATGAAGGCATTTCGCCATTTCTTCTGCACCAAACGCACACCGTCAGACGACGGCTTCACGCAAGCTGAAGGATATGCGAGAGACAAAGACGAAACAGTTCCCCCGCCAATCGCGAAAGATCAGATGCGGGAAATCGGTTCCATGAATGGAAAACAGCTTCAAGAAAGGCCCTCGCGGCACAATGGCAAAGGCCCGATTTTCGAAATCAGACCTCGCGGCGCGCCTCAATGGCGCGACCAAGCGTTACCTCGTCGGCGAACTCAAGGTCGCCGCCAACAGGAAGACCGCTGGCCAAGCGAGAAACCTTCACGCCAAGCGGCTTGATCAAACGAGCCAGATAAGAAGCCGTGGTTTCGCCCTCGACATTGGGATTCGTGGCCAGAATGACCTCGTGGACCGACGGGTCGCCCAAACGCTTCAGCAGCTCGGCGATATGAAGGTCTTCGGGACCCACCCCATCGATGGGCGACAGCTCACCGCCCAACACGTGATAGACGCCGTTAAAGGCGCCCGTACGCTCGATGGGCGGGATGTCGCGCGGCTCGCTTACCACGCAAATGGCGCCCGCATCGCGCTTCGACGACTGGCAAATCTCGCACAGGTCGTCCTCAGCGTAGTTGAAACAGCGCGAACAGAAATGCACGGTCTCTTTCACCTCGACGATAGCCTCGGCCAAGCGAAGGACCGTTGCCTTGTCGGTGTTGAGCATCCAATAGGCAATGCGCTGAGCCGACTTCGGACCGATGCCCGGAAGCCGTTCCAGCTCGTCGAGTAGCTTTTGCAACGCAGGCGCAGCGTACATGAACGACCTACATCAAACCCGGGATGTTCATGCCCTTCATGCCGGCAGTGACGTTGCTCATGCGAGCCTCGCTCTGCTCGGAAACACCCGTAAGGGCATCGTTGACGGCGGCAAGGACCATGTCCTGCAGCATCTCGACGTCTTCGGGGTCGACTGCCTCGGGGTTGATGACAACGCTCTCGATGGTGTTGTCGCCCTTGGCGGTAACGGAAACCATGCCGCCACCAGCGGTTGCGGTGTAGGTGAAGTCCTTGATTTCCTCCTGAGCACGGGCAAGCTCGAGCTGCATCTTCTGAGCCTGCTTCATCATCTTACGCATATCCATATGAATCTCCTTTGCCGACGCAGGTGCGCCTTTAACGATCTGAACATTCTGAGCGTTTCAGTCAACGCTGGGAAGGGGCTATTTCAGCTCCTCGAAAACAACGCCGTCACCGAACCCGGCCTGAAGCATCGCCTGAAGGTCGTCGGGCTCTTCCACGCCAGAAGACGCAGGGGCCTGAGTCTGAGCAGGCTCGGGCGTGCGCGGGGCTTGCGCATAGGAAGCCGGCTCGAAGGAACCCGGGTCGTCGTAGCCCCCATCGAACGCAGCGTCGTCTCCGTACGGAACGACATCGTCATACGGAACGACATCGTCCTCGAATGCCGGCGGCGCTGCCTGCGGACGAGGCTGCTGCATCGCGGGCTTAGGCGCAGGCTTGGTAAACGGCTGAACCGCAGGCCTGGGCGCAGGCGCGACACCGCGCATCGGGGCCTGCTGGGGCTGCGCCGCGGGGGCAGGCGACGGCGCTGGTACGGGTACAGATCTCTGAGTCTGAGCAACGGGAGCTGCCGGGCGGCCGCCAGCCGACCCACCCGTCTGAGCCAGCTCGAACGCAACGGGCTCTCCCGCCGCCTGCGAAAGCGCATGGCCGATAGCGTCGCGAACCTCGGGGCGCTGAACCGACTTGAACGCGAACGCGTTCTCGCGCGGGAACTCAATGACAACACGACCACGCTGCGAATCGAAGGTGGCGCGCGTGTTCATGAACAGCACGCCGTACGCCGTCTTCTGCTTCTTGACCGCAGCAAGGGCAGCCTGCCAAACACGTTGAAGCATAGCGGGGTTCAGCAAGGCCTGTGCGAGCCTATCGGAAACGCGCTCGACGGACCCTGAAACAACCTGCTGCGCCTGAGCGGCAGCGACCTGTGCAGGGGCCTGAGCCTGCGGGCGCGGGGCAACCGGTGCCTGACGCTGTGCGGATGCAGCAACCGGAGCCTGCGGAGCACGAGGTGCAGCCGCAGGCTGCTGAGCCGCACGAGGTGCACCCTGCATCTGCGGTGCCGAAGCAGAAGCGGGCGCCTGCGCGGCGCGTGACCCAGGCGCGCCACCCTGCTGGCCGCCGCGCCACTCGGCCTGTCTTGCCTCTTCCTTGCGATAGATCCGTTCGCGCTGAAGCTCTTGGAGCTTGATCTGCGCGTCAGACAACGGCTGCTCCATGGCGGGCGCAGCCGGTGCCTGTCGAACCGGAGCCGTGGCAGCTGCAGGCGCTGCCGCAGGAGCCGCAACGGGAACAGCCGCAGCCTGCGGAACCCTGCCCATGGGCATAGGGGCCGCCACAGCGGAATGACCGCTTTCAAGCGCCTCAACGCGCTCGGCCAAAGCGGCGATGGTCAAATCGGAATCGGGGCGAACAAGCCTGGTCAGCACGATCTCGAACGAAAGACGACGGTTGGTGGACGTTTTCAGCTCGGCAAGCAGGTCGCCCATAACGCACAGCATGCGCGACAGGCGGTCCTCGCCGAACATCTGACGCTCTTCTGCCAGCTCGCGACGCATGGTCTCGGACACGTCAAGCTCGATGTCGTCACCCGCCATGGTCATGATGTACATGTTGCGCACATGCTCGGCGATGTCGCGCGCGTACTGCGAAAGGTCGGTACCCGACTCGACGCATGTGGCAACCCAACGGAAACATGCCGCCACATCACGTTTGCCAATGGCGTTGATGATCTCGGCCATGTCGTTCGAATCGATGGTGCCCAAAATGCGCTCGGCGCCGGCAAGCGTGACCTTGCCGTCCTCAAACGCGATGATCTGTTCAAGCGAAGTGAGCGCGTTGCGCATGCCGCCTTCGGCGCGGTGGGCGATAAGATCAAGCGCCTCGCCTTCGAATTCGACATCTTCGGAAACACAGATGGCGCCCAAACGCGAAACCATGGCCTCGGGCGAAATCGGGCGGAAGTCGAAACGCTGGCAGCGCGAGAGGATGGTTTCGGGAACCTTCTGCGGATCGGTGGTGCACAGAACGAAGACCACGTGACTCGGCGGTTCCTCAAGCGTCTTCAGCAGCGCGTTGAACGCCGGCGTGGACAGCATGTGAACCTCGTCGATGACGTAAACCTTGAACTTGCCGCGCGTGGGCGCGAACTGAACGCGGTTGATGATCTCCTCACGCACGTTCTCGACGCCGGTACGGCTTGCCGCATCCAACTCGTACACGTCGGGATGCGTGCCAGCAGCGATCATCTGGCAATCCTCGCACGTGCCGTCGGGGCTGGGCGTCGGGCCCTTCTCGCACAGAAGCGCCTTCGCGATCAGGCGCGCCGTGGTGGTTTTGCCCGTACCGCGCGGACCGCACAGCAGATAAGCGTGGCTAACCTTGTCCTGAGCGATGGCGTTTTTCAGCGTGCGCTCAATGGGCTCTTGCCCCACCACGTCCTCGAAGATCTGCGGACGATATTTTCTATAAAGTGCCTCGGCCATGATCTTGCATCCCCTGACTTATTTCTTCTTGCTGCCAAGCGCAGCCTTGACGGCACCGATGATGGCAGGCAGAACCGACACCCCGACGATGCCCAAAACGATGATCTCGAAATGCTCCTGAACGAACGGAACCCCACCGAAGAAGTAACCGACCAGCACGAACAGGCTGGCCCACGAAATGCCGCCGATGCAGTTGAACAGCGTGAACTTGGCGAAGTTCATATGACCCGTGCCCGCAATGAACGGAGCGAACGTGCGGAAGAACGGCATGAAGCGCGTGATGACGATGGTAAGGCCGCCGAAGCGCTCGAAGAATTCGTCAAGCTTCTGCATGCGCTCGGGCGTAAGCGCGCTGACCTTGCCCGAGTCGATGATGCGTTTGCCGAAGAAACGTGCGATCCAGTAGTTGGACGTGTTGCCCAAAATGGCAGCCGCGTAGAAAACCAGCAGCGTGGCCCACAGGTGCAGGCCGCCGCCGTCGGCCGAGAACACGCCGGCTGCGAACAGAAGCGAGTCGCCGGGAAGGAACGGGAAGAACACCAAGCCGGTCTCGACGAACACGATCAGGAACAGCGGGGTGTACACCCACACGGCGCCCAACGAGATGATCCATCCCGCAATGAACGAGCGGGGGTCGGACAAAAGCTTGACGAAGAAATCTACGATACCCATGAAACGCAAGGCCCTTTCACATGAGCAGAGAGTGATTCACCTGCGCTGTCATCGGGGAATTCACGCCTTGAATCAAACCGCGGAAGCGGCCGGCGCAAAATAAAAAGCATCTTGTATGGGACAGGGCGCTCGTCAGCGGTCCCTTATGGCTGCTTCCTTCCGGACCTGACCAGGTTCGAAACTTGGCGCCGCCTTGCCCCATGCAAGATGCTCATGATGACAACGAATTATAGTATATCGGTGCCAACGTGCAACCCCGTCCCTCATAAAGCCACGACGAATAAATCCCATACGCGACAACCGATCGCGCTATCATAAGCAGAAACGAAACCGACGGTAAAGGCAACGATGGACGATTTCGACCGCAAATGGAAACGCATCCAAGACCAGCTCGGCGCGCAAATCCGCGGCGACGAGCCGGCACGCTTCTCGAGCGGACGAACGCTTTTCGGCATTCAAAGCGGCGTCGAAGCGAAAATGGACGAGATCGCTAAAGAAATGGAAGCAGAAGCCGCAGAACGGCGAAAGCGCCAACGCGAACGCGAGGCGCGAAACCTTACTGCTGCTCACGCGAAAAAGCGCGGAAATTCAGCGGGCAGGGAGCCGGACGGTTGCCACGACGGACAAAGCGAATCAAAAAGCTAACGCCCGAAAGGGCCAGCGCGATGCCCAAGCCCGTGTAGAAGAAAGCAACGAACCATGCGGGAACCAGACCGAACGCGCGAAGTGAGATACCGCCCGTCATCATGATGGCCATCATGATGTAGCCAGACTTGTCGAAGAAACGCCAAATTGCGATTTTTTCTGCCTCGTAATTGACAATGCGATTAGAGTGCTTGCCCACCATCTTCGAGAAGATGTTCATGTGGAACAGCGTGAACACAACGATGGCGCCGATGACAATGGCCCAGATGAAAACGGGGTCAACCTGACCAACCGACAAAAAACCAAGACGGGCGATGTTCACGCCGGCAGCAAGCCAAACCAAACCGGCCACAAAAAGAAGCGTGCGCTTCGAAACTTTGAACATATCGTTCCCCCTACTGACGATTTCGTTTCACTAATGATATTGCTCAGCATGAATCCGTTGGGTTATCAGGCTGAACCTACATATTTCAAAAATACCGACATCATCAAACGGTCGCTTTTGACATTGCCTATCTTGAAGTCGGGGCGCGTGAACATCAAAGGGTCCCTGTTCACTTTTCGTCACGCGACGCGGCCCCCCACCGCAGCGCACCGTCTTGCTATCCGCGTGAAACAGCCATACGGCGAACAGTTTCGCGAATAGCCCGCTCGCCTTCAAGCGGGTCGGAAATGCCAACGACAGAGGCATCCATGGGACACTGCCCATCCCCCTTGCGATTGACGATGCAAGGGACCAAATCGTCGCAGGCGCAGGCGATCCCATGCGAAAGCAGAACGTCTCGCGCATCGCCGCTCATCGCCGTTGCGAAAACGGCAGCTGGCTTTAGCTGGACATACAAAAGTGCCGACGCCTTGCCCACAACCTTATCGGCAACAGACCAACCCTCAAAACTGCGCCCCTCGGAAATCCATTGCAGCAATGGCTTCACACCGCGCTCGCAGCCGATCGCCATTTCGCCATTGCGAACAGCTACGCAGGTTGCACCTTCGGTAGAAAGAAGAGTCGCACGAGCTTGTTCGATGTCGGCGGTTCCGGGCGCATTGAAGCCAAGGGTTTCCAGCTGCATGAGATTTCCTTCTGTCGCTTGCTTAAAAATCAAAGCGAAGAGTACCACGCACGCGGCCCCGCCGTCTCGTCAAACCTGCACCTGTGCATTTATCACGCCAAGAAGTTGCCTTTGGTGAATCCATTTGTTAGACTGACCTTAGTTTGTTAGCTATGAATAACGTTAGGGGGGCGCACCGATGAGCGAGCAGGCAGCGACGATCGACCAAGACGCATTCGACCAGCTGGGTGAAGCCTCCTTGCAGCGCGTGAACAGCTTGCGCCAGGCGCATGGCACGCAGCATTCGGGGAATTCCAAGCTTCGCCACACCCTTTGGGCGACAGGCGGCTTTCTGTTCTTCGCCCTTGCCATGGTTGGGATCGCTCTACCGTTTTTGCCCACCACGCCGTTTGTTTTAGTTGCGGCTTTTTGCTTTGCACGCAGCTCCGAACGCCTGAACCAATGGTTCAAGGGAACGAAGCTTTATAAGAATGTATTGGAGGGGTACGTCACCAAAAAATCGATGACCCTGAAAGCAAAGCTGACTATCCTCGCGCCGGTTACGCTTCTTTTGTCCATCGGCTTCGTTCTGATGAGCAACGTCCCCGTAGGCAGGGTCGCCCTTGCCGTTGTATGGGTTGCGCACATCATCTACTTCGGTTTCGTAGTGAAAACGACCACGGTGAAGCTACCGCTTAACGCTTAAGGTCGCGCCGAAACGACAAGGACCGCGCCCGAATCGGCAGGGTCACCCCGCCCGAACCGCGAAGCGTCGCTAATCGCTACTCAACCCGAAACGCCTCGAAGTCGCTTGCGAACGTATGAGGAACCATCATCGAGATGCGCGTGCCGTCTTCCGTATGCTCTTCGTTCACAATAAGACAGCGCTCATGAGCCTTCGAAACCAAGTCACCACGCTGATATGGAATCAGGACTTCGACTTGCTCGTCTTGCGAGGCCGCCATCTGCGCGATGCGCTCAATCAACTCGTCGATCCCCGTCCCCGTATGGGCGGAAATCGTTAAGGCGCCGTACTCGAAACGCAGCTGCGCTTGGCGCTCCTCGGAAAGCAAATCGCACTTGTTGAACACCGGGATCTGCGGCAGCGAGTGGGCGCCGATCTGTTCAAGCACCTCGTTAACAGCAACGATCTGATCTTCGAACTCATCCGAAGACGCATCGACCACATGCAAGATCAGATCAGACCCGGTGATCTCGTCCAACGTCGACTTGAACGCCTCGACCAGCGTCGTGGGAAGCTTTTTGATGAAACCGACCGTGTCGGTCAGCGTGATCTCGCGGCCCTCGGGCAGCTCGAACTTGCGCGTGGTCGAGTCAAGCGTTGCGAACAACTTGTCGTAAGCAAGCACGTCGGCGTCGGTCAGCCTGTTCAGCAAGCTAGATTTACCTGCATTGGTATAACCGGCAAGCGCCACCTTGAACATGCCGCTTTCGTAACGGCTTTCGCGCTGCAGCGCGCGCACTTCGGAAAGATGCGCCAGTTCACGCTTGATAGCGGTGATTCGCTTGCGCACCAAACGACGGTCGATCTCAAGCTGGCTCTCGCCCTCGCCGAAACGGCTGCCAACGCCGCCGCCCATGCGGTTCGACGCCAGATGCGCCCACATGCCGCGCAACCTGGGAAGCAGATACTGATTTTGAGCCAGACGAACCTGCAACCGACCCTCTTTGCTGGTAGCATGCAAAGCGAAGATGTCCAAGATCAACGCGGTGCGGTCGATCACCTTCAGGTTGCGATCAACCGATTTCTCTAGGTTGGACTGCTGGGACGGGGTAAGCTCGTCGTCGAAAATGATCAGATCGGCTTCGGTCGAACGACAAAGCTCGGCGATTTCCTCAACCTTGCCGCTTCCGACGAACGTTCGGGGTTTCAAGGTGTCCAGTTTCTGGGTAACCACCCCAACCGTGTCGGCACCCGCCGTGTCGGCCAAACGCTCAAGCTCGGCAACTGACGACTCAACAGGCCAGCGCAAGCCAGGACGGTCC
>URZP01000027.1 GCA_900552365.1 uncultured Coriobacteriaceae bacterium | reverse complement strand
CCAGTCGGTAACCTTGCCGATAACTTGCGTTACCTTCTTGTAATAAATCTAAGTCAAGTTGGCTTAGATCATGGAAGGACGATGAGGGTGGGAGTCTTCAAATGCGCTTGGTAGCCAATCGGCGAAAGCGATGATGACAGAGCGGGTATAATCGAGTTCACGCAAATGAAAGGATGCCGATATGACGCTGATCGGGGTTTTGTCCGATACTCACGGGCGACTTGGCCCGCGCGCTTATGCGGCGCTTGTCGAGTGCGATCGCATCATTCATGCAGGCGACATTTGCGACCCGTCTATTTTGCGAGAGCTTCAAACCATCGGACCTGTTGACGCGGTGTTGGGAAACAACGACATTCCCGGCGACTATCCATCGGACGTCCAGCGGTTTGCCAAGCCGGTCATCAACGGCGTTCGATTCCTGGTGGCTCATTATCCCAACGACGTGCGAATCAGTTTCGCGGGAAGCTCGGCGGTTGCGCCGGGCGATCCTATCCCGCACGTGTGCATTCACGGTCATACGCATATTCCACGCCTTGAGCGGGGGCGCGCGGCATACCCCGCGCGGCATGTCTTGAACCCGGGTTCCGTCACGCGGCCGCGCGGTGGGTTCCCGACGAGTGTGGGGAAGATCGTCGTGGAAGAGGGATGCGTGCTTTCCATTGCCATCGAGTCCCTTGACGGCGAAGTTTTGTTTGAGACGGGATCTGTTGGGTCTTCTGCTGAATAGGCGTGTCGGGTCGTCGGTGCTCCCCGTGTGCCGGTCTGCAACGTCGACCTGCGTTTATGTGTTTCCGAACACAAAAAGCGACGCCTTCTGAAGAAGACGTCGCTTTTGCTGGCCATCTAGCAAGCTGATTTGTCGCCGAGGCGACCCTGTATTGGCTTTTGGGCTGCGCGGCTCGCTCGTTCCGAGGGCTTCGGTCGGTTGGCGGCTGTCGCCTCGCTTCCGAGGAAGCGCGCTCGGGCCTGATCATTTTGCAGCTGTCGCTGCGCTTCCACGGAAGCGCGCTCGGCTGCCCACGCCCGCGGCCTAGAATTCCTTGAATGCAGCCTTCTTGGCGCCGCAGATGGGGCAGACCTCGGGAGCTTCAGCGCCCTTGTGGATGTAGCCGCAGAAGGGGCACAGGTAGTAGTTGTCGTCGTCGGCAGCGTCGAGGTTGTTGTAAGCCTCGAGGTACTTCTCGGCATGAACGCTCTCAGCAAGCTTAGCCTTGGTGAACACCTTGACGGCCTTGTCGTTGCCCTCTTCCTGAGCCTTCTTGATGAACTCGGGGTACATGTCAGAGGTCTCGTGGATCTCGCCGTTGGCAGCGTCGATGAGCATGAGGTCGACGGGCAGCGGGTCGGCAGCTTCGGCGGTGGGGCGGACATAATCGGGCTCTTCAGCCTCGACCAGAGCGGCCTCCATGCCGATGTGAACCTGCTCGGCGGCGGAGGCAGCACGGAACAGCTTGGCAACCTGCGGGTATCCAGCCTCGTCGGCGGCCTTTGCGTAGCCGGCGTACTTAGCGGAAGCGCCGGTCTCGCCAGCGACGGAAGCCTTCAGGGCGTCAAGGGTGGAAGCGATCTGGGTGGTGCCGAAGCCGTTCATGTTGGAGCTGTTCTCGGCGGTGGGGAATTCGGAACGAGTATTCATATTGATCCCTCTCTCATTGGGTTGCGTTTGATTCGACTATTAGGAGTATATCCTAATAAGGACTGATTGCAAGTAGGAAAACGCCGTTGTGCGTAAAAGATCAAGATCGTGCGCCGAGCAGGTGCTGAGTGCGCGATAATGGGCGAGCGAATTGGAAAAGCAATAAGGAAGGCGATTTCATGAACAAGAAGAACGCATGGGAGGCTTACGACGAGGCGGCACTGGCCGAGCTCGAGTCGCTCAGTGCCGACTACATCGATTTCATCTCGAAGAACAAGACCGAGCGTCTGTTCGCGAAGAGCGCCATTGCTCGTGCGCAGGCCGCCGGCTATCGCGATATCGAAGACGTCTACCGCGCAGGCGAGACCTTGAAGGCGGGCGATAAGGTGTACGCCGCCACGCACGGCAAGGCCGTCATCCTCATCCAGCTGGGCAGCGATCCCATCGAGAACGGCATGAACATCCTGGGCGCGCACATCGACTCCCCGCGCCTTGATATCAAGCAGAACCCGTTGTTCGAGGCAAACGGCCAGGCCCGCCTTGACACTCATTACTATGGCGGCATCAAGCATTACCAGTGGGTCACCGTTCCGCTGGCGCTGTACGGCGTCGTGGTGAAGAAGGATGGCACCGTCATCGACGTCAACGTGGGCGACGAGCCGGGCGATCCCGTGTTCTGCATTACCGACCTGCTCATTCACCTGGCAAAGGACCAGATGGGCAAGAAGGCTTCCGAGGTCGTCGCAGGTGAGGACCTGGATATCCTGGTCGGCAATCGTCCCCTGGTTATCAAGGAGGGCGAAGAGGCAAGTGACGAGGTGAAGGCCGAGCCGGTGAAGGCGTTCGCTCTGAAGCTTCTGGCTGAGAAGTACGGCATCGAGGAAGCCGACTTCGATTCCGCCGAGCTTGAGGCCGTCCCCGCAGGCGCCGCTCGTGAAATGGGCTTCGACCGCAGCATGATCTTGGGTTACGGCCACGACGACAGCTCGTGCGCGTATCCTTCGATGGTCGCTCAGCTTGAGATGGCCGATCAGGATCTGAAAACCACGGCTGTTTCCGTGTTGGTTGACAAAGAGGAAATCGGCAGCGTGGGCGCCTCGGGCATGGATTCCCGCTTCTTCGAGAACACCATCGCCACGCTTATGGAGCTCGCCGGCGAGACTGGTGGCGTCAAGCTTCGCCATGCGCTTGCCAACTCCAAGATGATCTCGAGCGACGTGTCCGCCGGTTTCGACCCCGCATACGCCAGCGTCTTCGACACGCGCAACGTTGCGTTCTTGGGCCATGGCCTGGCCTTCAACAAGTTCACAGGTTCTCGCGGCAAGTCGGGCAGCAGCGATGCCGATGCCGAGTACGTGGCCGAGATCCGTCGTATCATGGACGACGCGCAGGTCACCTTCCAAACCTGCGAGCTGGGCAAGGTCGACGCCGGCGGTGGCGGCACCATCGCCTACATGTCCGCCAAGTACGGCATGAACGTCATCGACTCCGGCGTGCCGGTTCTTTCCATGCATGCGCCGTGGGAAGTTGTCAGCAAGGCCGACCTGTACGAGGCCTACAAAGGCTACGTCGCCTTCCTGAAGGCATAAGGGGTCTTGCGTGGCAAACGAGGTTCAATCTGCTCCCCAGGTGTCGCGCGAGCAATTCGCGTCGCGCCTGGGCTTCATCTTGATCAGCGCCGGTTGCGCGATCGGACTGGGAAACGTCTGGCGTTTCCCCTATATCACCGGCAAGTACGGTGGTGCAGCATTCGTTTTGATGTACATCGTGTTCTTGGTGGCGTTCTCGCTGCCGGTTCTGGTCATGGAATTCTCACTGGGCCGCGGCTCGCAAAGATCGATGGCGCGCGCGTTCGACGTGCTGGAACCCGCGGGAAGCAAATGGCATCACGCCAAGTGGATCAGCTTGGTTGGCTGCTATCTGCTGATGATGTTCTACACGGTCGTCGCGGGCTGGATGCTGGCGTTCGTGTACAAAAGCGCCATTGGCTCATTCAACGGCTTAGGTGCCGACCAAGTGGCATCGGTTTTCGGGACAATGCTCTCGAACCCGGGCGAAGTGGTTTTCTGGATGATTGTCGTCATCCTGCTGGGTCTTTTGTGCACGGCTGCCGGCCTGCAAAAGGGCGTCGAGCGCGTGACGAAGATCATGATGGTGTGCCTGCTTGCGGTCATGCTGGTTTTGGCCGTGCGCTCGGTCACGCTTGAAGGCGCCGGGGCGGGCCTTGCGTTCTACCTGGTTCCCGATTTCGGGAAGGTGTTCGCGGGCGCAACCTTGGGGGCTCAGCTGTCGTCGTTCGCGGAAGCGGCGTACGCGGCCATGAGCCAGGCGTTCTTCACGCTGTCTTTGGGTATTGGCTCGATGATGATCTTCGGCAGCTACATTGACAAAAGCCGCAGTCTGACGGGCGAGACGCTGCGCATCGGTGCGCTGGACACGTCGGTTGCGTTCGTTGCCGGCCTCATCATCTTCCCCGCGTGCTTCGCGTTCGGGGTGGAGCCGGGAAGCGGCCCCAGCTTGGTGTTCATCACGCTGCCGGGCGTCTTCAACCAAATGCCGCTGGGTCAGCTGTGGTGCACGCTGTTCTTCGTGTTCATGAGCTTCGCGGCGCTGTCGTCCATCATTGCGGTGTTCGAGAACATCATCGCGTTCACCATGGATCAATGGGGCGTGAGCCGCGGCAGGGCCGTTGCCATCAACGGCGTCGGGCTTATTTTGCTGTCGCTGCCGTGCGCGCTTGGCTACAACGTGTGGTCGGGCTTCGTGGTTCCGGGCATCGGCGACATCCAGTCGCTTGAGGACTTCATCTTGTCCAACAACCTGTTGCCTTTGGGCGCGTTGATCATGCTGACGTTCTGCACGTCGAAGCGCGGCTGGGGGTGGGACGAATTCCTGGCCGAGGTCGACACCGGCCAGGGCATGAAGTTCCCTGCCGGCCTGCGCGTGTACGTGAAATACGTCGTCCCTGCGCTTATCCTGGTTGTTTGGGTGACGGGATGGGTTCCTGTTCTCACGACCTGGCTTGGGTAGCGCTGCGCGTTGAAATCGGCGCGTTTTCGGACGAGGACGCGCTTTCGGTTTTGCTCTTCGCTAAAGCGCTCGCCATTCAGTAGGTAAAATGATCGTTGATCAATGCGGACGTCGGGCTTGTTTCTGCGGAAACGGGCTTGGCGTCCGCGTGATATTTAAAAGAGGTAAGCTTGACAGGTCGAAAAACGGCAACGACGTGGCTATAATTACTCTCAATCATTCCCGCCGCTCAGACCAGATAAGGAGCAGTTTCATGGCTTATTATTACGAAGAACCGTCGCGCACGTTCAACGAGTACCTTTTGGTGCCGGGTCACACCCCTGCGACGTGCATCCCTGCGTCGGTAAGCCTTAAAACCCCGCTGGTCAAGTATCGCAAGGGCGAAGAGGAGTGCCCCCTTTCCCTGAACACCCCCATGGTGTCCGCCATCATGGCCGCCGTCTCTGACGACAAGATGGCCGTTGCTCTGGCAACCGAGGGCGGCATGTCCTTCATCTACGGCAATCAGACCATCGAGCAGGAAGCTGCCATGGTCAAGCGCGTTAAGGATTACAAGGCGGGTTTCGTCGAGTCCGACGCCAACCTGTCTCCCGACATGACCCTTAACCAGGTTGTCGCTCTGAAGGAAGCCACCGACCACTCCACCATGCCCGTCACCCATGACGGCACGGCTCACGGCAAGCTGCTGGGTGTCGTCACCGAGCGCGATTACCGTCTGTCCCGCATGACCGGCGACGAGAAGGTTTCCGAGTTCATGACCCCGCGTGAGAAGCTCATCGTTGCTCCCGCTGAGACCTCGCTCAAAGAGGCAAACGACATCATCTGGGAGCACAAGCTGAACTCTCTGCCGCTGGTCAACGCCGACGACACCCTGGCTTACATGGTCTTCCGCAAGGACTACGATTCTCACAAGTCCAACCCCAACGAGATGCTCGACTCCCATAAGCGCTACATGGTTGGTGCCGGCATCAACTCGCGCGACTATGCCGAGCGCATCCCCGCACTGGTCGAGGCCGGTGCAGACGTGCTGTGCATCGACTCTTCCGAGGGCTTCTCCGATTGGCAGAAGATGACCATCGAGTGGGTTCGCGAGCACTACGGCGACACCGTCAAGATCGGTGCAGGCAACGTCGTTGACGGCGAGGGCTTCCGTTTCCTGGCCGAGGCTGGCGCCGACTTCGTCAAGATCGGCATCGGCGGCGGTTCCATCTGCATCACCCGCGAGACCAAGGGCATCGGCCGCGGTCAGGCCACGGCTACCATCGAGGTTGCCAAGGCTCGTGACGAGTACTTCAAGGAAACCGGCATTTACGTGCCCATCTGCTCCGATGGCGGCATCGTTTACGACCATCACATCTCGCTGGCTCTGGCCATGGGCGCCGACTTCGTCATGCTGGGCCGCTACTTCGCCCGCTTCGACGAGGCTCCTTCGGCCAAGGTCATGGTCAACGGCACGTACATGAAGGAGTACTGGGGCGAGGGCTCTGCCCGTGCCCGCAACTGGGGCCGTTACGACCTGGGCGGCAAGAAGAGCCTGTCGTTCGAGGAAGGCGTCGATTCTTACGTACCGTACGCCGGCCCGCTTAAGGACAACATCGCAGTCACGCTGCTGAAGATCAAGTCCACCATGTGCAACTGCGGCGCGCTCACCATCCCCGAGTTCCAGGACAAAGCCAAGCTCACCGTCATCAGCTCCACTTCCATCGTCGAGGGCGGCGCTCACGACGTTCTGCTGAAGGACAAGGCTCCTTACGCCTCCAACATGCGCTAATCACATCTGAAAGATCTTTCGGCCCGCTCCGCTTCGGCGAGGCGGGCCTTCTTGTAAGCAACGGAAGAGATCCGCGAAAGGGGATGGAGCATGAGGATCATGGCATTGGATATCGGTGAGGTGCGCGTGGGCATCGCCATCAGCGATCCGGGCGAACGCGTGGCGTCGCCCATAACGGTTCTTCCCTCGGCAGAGGTTAAGGCGTGCGCGAAACCGTTCATGCGCGTTCTAGAAGATTGGGAACCCGAACTGCTGGTAAGCGGCCTGCCATACACGTTGTCGGGTGAAGAAGGCCCCCAAGCGGCGCGTATCCGCGCCTTTGCTGCTGAGGTTTCGAAGCGCACGGGCATCCCCGTTGAGTTCTCGGATGAGCGTTTGAGCTCCACCGAAGCCAAGCGCAGTTTGCGTGAAAAGGGCATGTCAGAGCGCGAGATGCGCGGAAAAATCGATATGATAGCCGCAAGCATATTCTTACAGTCATGGCTTGATGCACGAGCCAACGAACATCAAACGCAGTAGGGGATCAGCTTATGGCCAGTCGCAAGCAAGTTACGTACTCCGAACGACCGAATCACGCTGCCCGCCGCGCCCATGCGCAGGGCGAGCGCGCGTTCCGCACGTACGACACCAGCTTCATCCGCCCGAAGCGCAGCAAGGCGCCGGCCATCATCTCGCTGGTTGTGCTTGTTGTCGTTCTGGCCCTTATAATCTTCGGCATCGCTTCGCTTGTTCGCGGTTGCTCACCGCAGACCAACCTCATCGGCTCGGGCGAAACCGCAACCATCACCGTTGCCGAGGGCGAAGGCGCTGGCGCTATTGGCAAGTCGCTTGCCTCGGCCGGTCTTGTTTCTGATGCCAACAAGTTCACCAACCGTGTTGCCGAACTGGGCAAAAGCTCTTCGCTGAAAACCGGCACCTACACCATTGCCGGCGGCACGTCTATCGACGACATCATCGGCATCCTTGAAGCCGGTGTTTCCGGCGAGACCTTCACCGTGCCCGAAGGCTCCACGCTGAAGCAGATTGCCGCTATCGTTTCGAAGGCAACCAACGGCCGTATCTCCGAGAACGACTTCATCCAGGCGGCCAGCAACGCCAGCGTGTATGCCGGCAGCTACAGTTTCTTGGCTCCGGCCGGCACCCATTCGCTTGAGGGCTTCCTGTTCCCCAAGACCTACGCGTTCGATGACGCTTCCACGGCCGACTCGATCATTCGCGCCATGCTTGACCAGTTCAAGATCGAGACTGCGTCACTTGATCTGTCTTACGCAACCTCGAAGGGTTTGTCGCTTTACGACGTGGTGAACCTTGCCTCCATCGTCGAGAAGGAAGCCGACGCCGATCATCGCGCCACCGTCGCTTCGGTTTTCTACAACCGCCTTGCCGACAAGATGCGTCTGCAGTCTGACGCCACCGTCGCTTACTTCGTGGGGCACGATCCCACGGCCGACGACGTTGCCACCGAGAACGAGTACAACACCTACTTCATCGATGGTCTGCCGCCCACGCCCATCAACTCGCCGGGTCTTGCCACCCTGCAGGCTGTGTGCGCGCCCGAAACCACCAAGTATCTGTACTTCTACTTCGCACCCGATGACAAGGGCGTCATGCAGTACTACTTCAGCGAGACGTACGAAGAGCATCGCGCGACCTTCGAATAAGCGCATGCCTTTCGTCTCCCCTGATAAATACTTCTCTCGCATCACGAGAATCAACGTAGAGCGCGACCTGCTTGCAAGCGGGTTGCGCTTCGTTTTGCTTGACATCGACAACACCATCCTCACTCGCGACACGCGCGAGATCCCGGCTGACGTGCGCGACTGGCTTGATCGTGCGCAGGCGGCTGGTATCACGTTCTGCCTGCTTTCCAACAACTGGCACGAAACGCCGTTCCAGGTTGGCAAAGAGCTTTCGCTGCCCGTGGTGGCCAAGGCTATGAAGCCGCTTCCCAAGGGCTATCACGACGCATGCCGAATGATGGGCGCCCCGAAGAGCCAAACGGTGGCAATCGGCGATCAGATGTCGACCGACGTCATCGGCGCACATGTCGTCGGCATGAAAGCGTTTCTGGTGCAGCCGCTCGTCGAGCAAGACCTTGCCCATACGCTTGTCATTCGCAAAATAGAAAGAAAGATCCTGCGCAATCGGCGTTTGGACGACTGAATCAGATAGGGGACGCTATGCGGAAGCTGTATGTCCTGGGTCACCCGGTGGCCCACTCGAAATCTCCCGTGATGTACAATGCGGTTTATCGTGAACTCGGGCTAGATTGGGACTACGGCTTCGCCGACATCGAGTCGCCCGAAGACGCGTGCGTGTTCATCGAGGCGCGCGACTATCTTTCCATTAACATCACCACGCCGCATAAGCCCGTGGCTTTCCAGGCGGCAAGCGTCGTGACGTCGTCGGCCGCGTTGGCTCAGGGTGCCAACGTGCTGGTGAACAAGAACGGCGTGCTTATCGCCGATAATACCGACGGGTTGGGCTGTGTTTCCTATTTGAAGCGACGTGGCGTGGTGTTCAAGGACGCCGACGTGGTTGTGTGCGGAACGGGTCCCACGGCGCGTGCGATCATGTATGCATGCGCGTTGGCGGGCGCTTCTCATGTGGTGCTGATGGGCCGCGACGAGGTGCGCACGAAGGCTGCGGTTGCCGACTATCGCTGTCGCCTCGAGCAGCTTGCCCAAGGTGACAGCGCTGTGATTGCCGCCATCGACCCACGGTATGCGCAGGCAAGCTTGGGCGACATCGTGGATTCCTGCCAGATGCTGGGCTGCTCGTATGAGCAGGGGGCCGACTTGATTGCCGGTGCCGGCGTCATCATCGACGCCACGCGGCTTGGCATGAACCCGGGCGATCCCGCGCCATTCGATACGACTCTTATTTCGGCTGGTCGGGCTGTGTTCGATGTGGTGTACGCCCATGGCGAAACGGCGCTTATCGGTGCGGCGCGCAAGGCAGGCGCGGCGGCCTTCGACGGCGAAGGCATGCTGGTTGCTCAGGCGGTGGCCACGGTTCACGACATCAAGTGCGCGCTCGACCTTCCCATTGATTTCGATTCCATCGACCTTTTTAAGGTGATGGCGGAAAGCGCGGGTTTCAACTGTGCCCAGTGCGTTTAGAATCTTTTGAGTCAAGAGTGAATGTAAGCAAACTATTTGAATCAAGGCGGCTACATGAGATACGTAACGGCAGGCGAAAGTCACGGACCGCAGCTTACTGCCATCGTCGAAGGTGTTCCGGCGGGGCTTAAGATTTCCGAGGCCGATCTGAACGTCGACATGGCACGACGTCAGTCGGGTTATGGCCGTGGTGGCAGACAGGCCATCGAGCGCGATCAGGCGCGTGTGGTTTCGGGCGTGCGCTTCGGCAAAACCCTGGGCACGCCGGTTGCGCTGGTTGTCGAGAACCGCGACTGGCAGAACTGGACCGACCGCATGTCGGTGTTCGGTGAAACCCCCGCCAATCTGAAGCGCGAGACCATGCCGAGGCCCGGCCATGCCGACCTGGTTGGATCGTTGAAGATCGATTCCGACGATTGCCGCAATGTGCTCGAGCGTGCAAGCGCACGTGAAACGGCCGCGCGTGTGGCGGCGGCGGGTATCGCCAAGGAGTTCCTGGCCGATGTCGGCGTTGAGATCTACTCGTATGTCACCTCCATCGGCGAGGTGTCGCTTGACGAGGCCGACCCGATGATCGATGCAGCCGAGCGTACCACCTTGGCCATCGAGACGTCTGAGGTTCGCTGCCCCGACGAGAAAACGACCGAGGCCATGAAGGCGGCCATCGATGCCGCGCGTGAGGCGGGCGAGAGCTTGGGCGGTACGTTCCGCGTGGTTGCCCGCGGGCTTCTGCCCGGCGTGGGCGGCTATGCAACGGCCGATGAGCGTCTGACCGGCCGCATCGGTCAGGCCATGTTCTCGATTCCCGCCATCAAAGGCGTCGAGTTCGGCCTTGGCTTCGAGGCGGCGCGCCGCGTTGGCTCGAAGGTGCATGACCCCATCGTGCTCAATCGCGGTGTGGGATTCACGCGTACCAGCAATAATGCGGGTGGTTTGGAAGGCGGCATGACCACGGGCCTTCCCTTGATCGTTACCTGCGCCATGAAGCCCATTCCCACGCTGATGACCCCGCTTCAGACGGTTGACCTGGACACGCTTGAACCGACGGAGGCCTCGAAGGAGCGCAGCGATGTCTGCGCGGTTCCGGCCGCTGCGGTTGTCGCCGAAGCCGAGCTTGCCTTCGTGTTGGCCAACGCTTACCTAGAGAAGTTCGGCCACGAGAACATGGCCGACATCAGGTCCTCTATCGCCTCGTACAAGCAGCGTCTGAAAACGAGCTCGCGATGAGCGCTCTAGTAACAGGCAACGCGGCGGCGCGCAAGCCGGTAAGCAAAGATATCTACGAGCTTGATCGCCCGGTTTTCCTGGTTGGGTTCATGGGGGCGGGAAAGACTTCGGTTGCGCGCAAGCTGGCGCGCATGGCAGGTGTCGCTTCCGTTGACATGGATACCTATATCGAGCGCTGCGAGCATAAGCGCGTGAAGGAGATCTTCGCCGAGGTTGGCGAAGAAGGTTTTCGCGCCATCGAAACCCAAACACTTTACGAGCTGGGAATGAAGAAGGATCCGATGGTGGTTTCCTGCGGCGGTGGTGTGGTTCTGCGTCCCGAGAACCGCAAGGCCCTGTCCGAGCTTGGCTTGGTCGTGTACCTGTCGGTAACGGCGGCCGAGGCGGCTTCGCGCATCAGCGACGTTTCTTCGCGCCCTCTGTTCGGCGACCTTCAAAACGCCCAGCGTGTTATCAACGAACGCCTTCCTCTGTACGAGGAAGTGGCCGACATCACCATCGATACGGTTGGGCATGGAAGCTCGTCTATCGCTCATGAGGTGTTCGACATCCTGAAAGAAAAGGGAGTCTTATGGCAACAAAAGTGATCGTCAGCATTCCCAACGAAGCCGATTACGCCGTCCGCATCGGTCAGGGTATTCTCGACGATTTGGGTTCGAAGGTGGCTGCGCTGGGGTCGTTCTCCCAGGCGCTTATCATCACCGATACCAATGTCGGTCCGCTTTATCTGGCACAGGCGAAGGCCTCACTTGCACGCGCAGGGTTCAAAACCAGCGAGATCACCGTGCCGGCGGGCGAGGAGACTAAGTCGCTTGAGGTGGCGGGCGAGATCTGGAGCGCCATGGCACAGCTTGACCTGGGGCGCGACTGCGTCGTTGTCGCCCTTGGCGGCGGCGTGGTGGGCGACTTGGCCGGCTTCGTCGCTTCCACGTACATGCGCGGCGTTTGCGTGGTGCAGGTTCCCACGACGCTTCTTTCCATGGTCGACTCGTCGGTTGGCGGCAAGACCGCGGTGAACCTTCCCGAGGGGAAGAACTTGGTGGGAACGTTCTTCCAACCCAGCCACGTCTGCGCCGACACGGCGACGCTTTCGACGCTTGACCAGCGTGAATGGCGTTGTGGATGCGCCGAGATCGCCAAGTCGTCCGTTATCGATTCGGACGAGTTCTTCTTTTGGATGCTTGAGAACGCGTCGGCGCTTGCGGCACGCAATGCCGTGGTGGTTGCCGAAGCCGTTGCCCGTTGCGTGGTGTTCAAGGCCAACGTCGTTGCGCGCGACAAGACCGAGACTTCAGGCGTGCGCGAGTGTTTGAACTACGGCCACACGCTTGGTCACGCGATCGAGTCGGTTGCAGGCTATGGCGTGTACTCGCACGGCGCGGCCGTTGCCGAGGGCATGCGTTTCGCGGCGTTCGTGGCAAAGGAAAAGCTTGGCGCGTCGGACGATTTCGTCCAAACGCAAGCCGATTTGCTGGATGCGCTGGGGCTGACGCCCCTTGGTTTCAAGGCCGATCCGGCTGTTGTTTTGGAGGCCATGAAGCACGATAAGAAGACGCGCGGCGGCTCTATCCGCTTCGTGCTTCCCGTCGATGTGGGAGAATGGAAGGCGGTCACGCTTTCCGACGTCGAGATTCTGGCGTATCTTGAGCAGTGGCAACGCTTCGAATAGCGAAAGCAGAACAGGCGGCATGACGGCCAAGGAGGCTGTGATTATGAAGCTGAAGAAGATCCTGGTGATGAACGGCCCCAACCTTGATATGTTGGGCACGCGCGAGCCGGCCGTGTACGGCTACGACACGCTTGAGACATTGGAGAAGACGGTTATCGCGTACGCTGCCGAGCGCGGCGTGAAAGCAACGTGCTTCCAAAGCAACAGCGAGGGCAAGCTGATCAACAAGCTGCACAAGGCCCCCGCCAAGTACGACGCCGTCATTTACAATCCCGGTGCGCATACTCATTACTCGTACGCCATCCGCGATGCCATCGCGTCGATCGATACCCCGGTGGTTGAGGTTCATCTCTCCGATGTCGATTCGCGCGAGGGTTTCCGTCGCATTTCCGTGACCGCCCCGGTATGCGTCGCCCAGATCAAGGGCATGGGCATCCAGGGTTACTGCGACGCCGTCGACTATCTGCTGGATGTAAGCAACCCGCAGAGGCTGGGGGACGCCGAGGACGCGGACGCCGAGGCGGCTTCCTCGGAAGCCGCCGACAGCGTCAAAGAGTTTAAGGCTTCCTCGGAAGCCGCTGCCATCGAAGGTCCCGTCGAGCCCGAGGACCTGCCTTCGCTTGGTGAGCTTTCAGCTCAGCGTATCGCGCGTGTTCGCGAGGTGTGCCAGCAACGGGGCATTGACGACTTCATCGCCCGCGACAACATGAACATCTACTGGATGACCGCTTTCGACGACATCTTCGACCCCGATCGCGCTCATGCGCTGCTGGTCACGCCCGAAGGTGCCACTATGCACACCGACAGCCGTTACTCTACGAACTGCCTGGACCGCGTCGAGCGCATCGGCTCGTCCGTGGCCATCGACGACGAGCGAAAGTCGCACGCCGTGTTCGCCCGCGACATCGTTAAGAAAGAGGGCGAGGGCCGCAAGCTTGGCATCGAGGACGATATCACGCTTGCCGAGTACCGCAAGGTTGTTTCCGAGCTTGAGGGATCGGGCATTCAGTTAGTTGAGACCACGGGCCTGGTAAACGGGCTTCGCGCCGTGAAGGACGTGCGCGAGCTTGCGCGCATGAAGGCTGCTCAGAAAATCACCGATGATGCGTTCAGCCACATCATTGAGTTCATCAAACCCGGCATGACCGAGCTTCAGGTGAAGATCGAGCTTGAGGACTTCATGGTTCGTCACGGTTCGCAGGGCGTTGCGTTCGAATCCATCGTTGCTTGCGGCGCGAACGGCGCAAGCCCTCATGGTCAGGCGGGCAACCGCATCATCGAAGAGGGCCACAGCGTGGTTATGGATTACGGCGCAAAGGCGTTCGGCTACAACGCCGACATGACGCGTACCGTGTTCATTGGCAAGCCCAGCGATGAAATGCGCGCTGCATACGAAACCATTCGTCGTGCAAACGAGACGGTTGAGGCAACCATCAAGGCTGGCGTCATCGGCCGCGACATGCACGAACTGGCCGAGCGTATTCTTGTTGAAGGCGGCTTTGGCGGCAAGATGGGCCATGGCCTTGGCCACGGCTTGGGCGTTGACGTTCATGAGCTTCCATATCTGAACGCCACGTACGACAAGCCGCTTGAGGTTGGCAACGTGGTCACGGTCGAGCCTGGCATCTACATTGCCGGCAAGTTCGGCATGCGCCTTGAGGACTTCGGCGTGGTTACGAGTGAAGGTTATGAGCGATTCACTCAATCGACCCATGAGATGGTTATAATATAGCCGCATTTTTTCAGACGAGTTAGAGGGACCAGTTATGGCAATTTCTACCGCAGATTTCAAGAACGGCATGTGCATCATCTACAACAACAAGATGTGCACCATTGTCGAGTTCCAGCATGTTAAGCCCGGCAAGGGCGGCGCATTCGTGCGCACCAAGCTTCGCGACATCAAGACCGGTCGCGTTGTCGACTACACCTTCAACGCCGGCACCAAGTTCGACACCGTCCGTCTCGAGCAGCGCACCATGCAGTATCTGTACGACGACGGCGCTGACTTCAACTTCATGGACCCCAATACCTATGAGCAGATGCCTATCCCGCACGACCAGGTTGGCGACGCTGCTAAGTGGCTGAAGGAGAGCGACGAGGTTACCCTGCAGTACGCTGGCGAAGAGCTGATCAGCGTTGAGCCGCAGATGTTCGTCGAGCTCGAGGTCACCGAGACCGAGCCTGGCTTCAAGGGCGACACCGTTCAGGGCTCCACCAAGCCTGCAACCGTCGAGACCGGCGCAACCATTCAGGTTCCGATGTACGTCAACATCGGCGACGTCCTGCAAATCGACACCCGCGACGGCCGTTTCGTCAAGCGTCTTTAATAAACGGATCGTGTGCTCGATATTGAAATGGGAGGTTCCCCATTGGGGGGCCGCCCATTTGCATTCTGCGACAGCCGCCGTCAGTTTGGCCGAGCGCGCTTCGGTCGCCGAGATGGCTTCCTTGGAAGTCGTCGAGGGCGACAAGGTTCTTGAAGCGCAGCGACAGCTGCCAAATTGAAATAGTGAGCACTGCATCGCCCGGAGACCCTTTCATTGTGAAGGGGTCTCCTTTTCGTTTCGGGGTTGGGATAGCCATCCTGCTTCGGTTGATGCCATTTCAAATTGAGTGTCGTTAATGATGCTTCTCATTGTTATAAAGCACAGCCTATACTGATATAAGTGTTGTTTATACCAACCCAGAGAGAGGGAGGATGCGCATGCTTAGATCTAAAGGCCTTACCGAGAAGATGCTGCTTCTGGGTATCGACGGCATGGACCCCCGTTTCGCCAGCCGCTTGGTTCGCGAAGGCAAGATGCCTAATTTGAAGAAGCTCATGGATAGGGGTGCCTGCCGTGACGACCTGATGATGTTAGGTGCCAACCCCACCATCACGCCGCCGATGTGGGCAACGCTAGCCACGGGTGCATACCCCATGACGCACGGCATCATGGATTACAACCTGTCTGCCGAAAACGACAAGGACGTCACGCTTGGCGCATTCAGCTCGCGCTTCCTGAAGGCCGAGCCTTTGTGGAACGTCACTGCTCAGGAAGGCAAGAAGACCTTGGTCATGCACTGGCCCGGCGGTTCGTTCCCTCCGACCATCGACTCCGACAACCTGGTTACCATCGATGGCTCTTCGCCTGGCGCTTGCTGCGCATGGTCCAGCGTCCGCGACCTTGACATGATGTACGTGGCCAGCACCAAGTGCGCCAAGCCCAACTACATGCCCATGGCCACCACCACCTCCGAGGTTGAGGGTGACGAGGAGCTCAAGTTCCTGTTCCCGCCCGTTCATGATGGCATCCCCGTATCCGCTCCGGGTTCTTCGCCCGAGGCCAAGGAACGCATCAAGGAATACAAGAAGTGGTACAAGGAATTCATCGACGTCGAGGGCTACCAGCCCAGCGACAGCTTCGTTGTTGACAACGTCATCTACGAAGAGCAGCAGGGCCTCATGTGGCACCTTGCCGACTTCCCCACGGGCGTCAGTGTTTCACCGGTCATGCCCACCAACGGTTGGGAGTTCGAGATCCCGGCAGACGCTAAGGAATTCCTGATCATCACCTTCTATGGCAAGGTCATGCGCCCGGCGCTTATCCTGAAGGGCGAGTCCGGCGCATACGACACCGTTGCCATCTACAAGGACAAGCAGACGGCCGAGCCCGTTACCGTTCTGACCGAGGATGCT
>URZP01000026.1 GCA_900552365.1 uncultured Coriobacteriaceae bacterium | reverse complement strand
CCCAGCAAAAGCGTTTACGACCGGTATATGTGCAACTACTTGTGCGCAGGCCAATATCATCTGCTTGAAACCATGGTTCAGAACGGCCGCGAGGCAGATCGCGATGACATGATCAAACTGCTGTACGACATCAACTACCTCGTTGCGGAAGGCATCGAGAAACACCACAGCGATATCGCGTAGCGCCTCGTCGGCGGCCACAAGCCCCGCAGGACGCGCTACGCTCCTTTACCGCGCATCGCACGCCGCATCAAACGCAACCTCGTCAGAACATGAATAGCAGGCTGCAAGGTATCCCCTGCAGCCTGCTATTTTCCTCACAACCGATAATGCACGATGTCCCCTGCCTTACTCCTTCGCGCGCGGCTTCGAAAGCCCCAGCACGCACAACAGCGCGATAACCGCAGCCGCAGCCGAAACGATCAGCGCGATATGCATGCCTTGCGCAACGCCGAAAACCGCCATGATGCTGGTATACGTCGCCAAACCCACAGAGTTGCCAACCGCCTGACCCGTTTGGATGACGGAATTGCCTTGCACGCGCAGTTCGGGCTTCAGCTGAATCTGCGGACCAGCAGAAAGCCCCGCACCGTACGAGCCGCTGGCCACACCGCCCAAAAGGCACACGGCGTAAACCACCCAGATATTCGCCGAAGGCACTAAGACAGCAAGCAAGATAAGCGTGACGACGATTCGCGCAACCGTTCCCAGGATCAGAACGCCGCGCGCATTTCCCGAAACGCCGATGCGCTTGCCCATCAGCGGAGACAAGAACAGCGACAGGATCGTGAACGCCGAAATCGTAAGCGCAGCCTCGATGGCCGAAGCGCCCATCACGTATAGCACGAATGTCGGCAAGAAGAAATACGGAGCGAGATTCGAGAAGTTGGTGAAGATGTTCGCCAACGTGAAGCACATGGTGTCGCGGTCTTTTACAGCAGACATCGGAATAATGGCATCGTTTCCCTTGCGTTTGATTGCAAACACGGTAAGAGCGCCCGCAATCACAGCCATCGCTATCATCACATTGGAAGGTGTGCTGCCGAAGGGAACGTAGTTCACGCCAAGTGAAAGCATGGTCGCAATCGAACCCAAGCATACGCCAAGACTTGCCATGCCAAGCGCGTCAAACGAGCCGCCTTTGTGCGCCAAATATTCGACCTGACCATCGGGCACACGCAAACCGAACCACACAAACATCGTACCCACCAGCATGATGGGCCAGAACAAGTGGCAAACCCAGCGCCACCCTGCCACTTGAATGATGACTCCGGCAATCAAAGGACCGATAATCGCACCGGCCGCCATGATGGCCCCGCAAAAGCCCAGGTACAAGCCGGCCTGTTTCACATCGTACATATCGCGGATCATCGAATAGCTCAGCACGAACACCGCAGCACTGAGGGCGCCATAAAACGGCCCCGTGACAATGACGAGCATCATGCTTTGCGCAGTTGCGAACAACAAAAGGCAAATGACGCCAACGACCATCGAGCCGCAGAACAGCTGGCGCTTCCATGCGGGCTTTCGGGCAACGATGTAGCCCCATAGCGGCATGAATACGACGCTGCCCACAGAGTTGAGCGTTGACGTGAATGCATAAATGTCAGTACCGCCGATCTCCAAGGCGGCAACGGGCAGGATGGTCGAAATCACGGCCATGAAGCAAACGGCTCCGATCAAAGCAACGTAAATGCCCTTCAAAGTCGTCTTCTTCTTAGCCTCAGGCGCATCCAAAAACGGATTCCCTGAACGAGACGCTTCTGCTTCTGCATCCATAGCGCCCTCCTTTCATGTACGGTTTCGAGCAAAAAGAGGGTCGCACCGCCAGGCGATGCGACCCTTGAAAACTTACCGCCCGTCAAGCTTCGGAATTGAAGCCCGATTACAGCTCCTCAGTAAGGATCGTGTAGGCCGGAGCACCCTCGCACTCGGCGGGGAAACGCACACCAAGCAGGGCCGCAGCCGTCGGAGCAAGGTCGACCTCGCGAGGATAAAGCTTCATCTCGAAGCCTTCCTTGATACCGGCGCCAGCTGCGATGAAGATCGGGCTGGTGGAGGTGTTCGCGTAACCCTCGGCCGTGGAGAGAGACTCGCCATGGTCGTAGACGTACGCCTGGTCGACGAAGAAGACGATGTCGCCACTGGTGTAGTCGCCGCCCAAGCCAAGCAGCACGGCATCCTTCTTGTGAAGGGCCAGAGCCACAACGCGATGGTTCGTGAACGGATCGCGATAGCTGTACAAGTCGGAGATGATCTGCTCCTCGAGCTCCCACTTCTCCTCGGGATCGACGATACCGAAGCGGTCGCGGCCCTTCAGGTTCACGAAGATGGCGTTCGAGCCGGTCTGAACGGCACGGGTTTTCTCCCAATCGATGTCGGGGGTGTCATGGCCGTACTCGTCCTTCTTCATGACGGTGTAGCCAAGGTGCCTAAGCACGCCGACGTTCACGTTGTAGTTGTCGCCGATCAGCGGATCGAAGTCGCCAGTACGGCAAACCAGGCCGTGGTCGGAGAACAGGAAGATCGTCCAACCCTCGTCCAACAGGTGCAGAAACTCGCCCACGTACTCGTCGCAAGCCTCGTAGGTGCCAACGGCCAGCTGGTAGATCTCTTCCTCGGAGTAACGGCTGTCGTAGCGGTCCTTCAGGACGTTCATGTAGGTATGGCCACTCAGGTCAACCAGGTGATAATGGCTGAAGACAACCTCGACGCCATGTTCCTTGATCATGTGGTTGATGCAGTCGGCCTGCCACTTGCCCGCAATATGCCACTGAACGGTGTTGCAATCACGCATGATCTTGTAGTCGTTGGAGATCATTCCCGTGGGAACCGGAGGACCGAACTTGCCGACGCACTCGTCGAAGACCCAGCCAGGCCACCACACGCGCTTGTCGTCTGCGGAGAAGGCGGTAGAGTACCACACGCGCAGGCTCGAGCCATCTTCTGCAATCTCAAGAATGCGCATATTGCGAATGACGTTCTCAAGCTGACCGGTAGGAAGCGGCATGAAGTCGGGAACGTTGACGGCGAACTCGCCTTCCTTGACCACGCGAATGGGCTCGGGCGCATCCTTGGAAGCGTAGATGGCGATGCGGTCGTACTTGCCCTCTTCGTTCTTCAGGATGAGGCACGGCTTGGGGAGATGGCCCATAACCTGGAACCACGTGAACTCCTTGGCGCCTTCGGGGGCGTTTGCCCAGCCCTCGGGCTCGACTATCTGAGAAAGCGTGAGGCTGCCGGGATACTTGTGCAGGTCGTCCATCTGAGCGCGATCGTTCATAAGAACGTTGACGCGCATGTCCATAACCTGCCTGGCCTCGTAGCCGTTGAACTCGCCGACGCTTGCCTTGAACTCCTCCCAGAGCTCATCCCAGTAATCCTGATGGGTGGGCGTGACGAAAGCGGACCGATAACGCTTGACTTCCTTGTCGTCGCCCGTCAGCTCGTCGGTGAACTGGGCAGCACCGTAGTAGAACTTGGTCTTGGTTGCCTTCTCGGAAGCGAAGATGACTCCCTCGACGTCGCGCATAGCGTAGCCGAAGCCCAAAGCTCCCGGGCTGGTGCCGTCGACGACCATCAGGTTCTCGGAGTCGCTAGTCGGAGGCCATGCGCCGCCGGGCCAGTGCCAAACAAGCGTCTTCTTGCCGGCTTCAGCGGTGATGTTCCACAGCGGCTCGGCGTGAACGTTGGTGGAGTAGATGCCGGCGAAGTTGACGTCAAGCTCGCCCTTCTTGGTGATGTTGAAGTCCTCGACGCCGTGCGTCATGGGGTATGCGCCCGTGGCCAGCGTGGTCCACATCGGCGGGGTGATGGTGGGCACGCCGCCCAAAAGCTTGAGGTCGTGACGCGCAGAGCCGCACTCGATGAGCTTCTTGGTGTTGGGCATGTGGCCCTCATCCACCATGACGCGTGTGAATTTGGGGTCGAGGCCGTCGACGCCCAGAAGCAGTACCTTTTCGGAAAGACCCTTCGATCGAAGCATGCGAAACCCTCCCTTTCGTACAAACTTTGCCCTATATGCAACCGGTGCGCGGGACCTCCCGAACCCACGCACCGGTAAATGCCTATTGGCCTGACTCTTTCAGAGTCTATTTAGCAAACGCCTTCTTGGTCGATGACCTGGTAAGCGGGTGCGCCCTCGCACTCATGCGGCATACGCAGACCCATGCAGGTTGCGATGGTCGGTGCAACGTCCACCTGGCGGATAACGCGCTTGGTGGTGCAGCCTTCCTTGATGCCGGGGCCAGCTGCGATGAAGATCGGGCCGGCGGAGGTGTCGCACTCACCGAGGGACGTAGCCATGGAGTCGTCATGGTCATGCTCGTAGCCCTCAGCCATGCAGTAGATGATGTCGCCGCACTCGGGGTATTCGCCGCCGAGACCCAGAGGCACAGCATCCTTGCGACGCAGAGCCCAAGCGATGATGCGCTTGCCGGACTCCTCGTCCTTGATGTTGTACAGATCGGTGATGATCTGCTCCTCGAGCTCGTACTGATCGGCGGGATCAACAAGGCCGTCGATGACGGTGCCGTCAGGCAGGGTGTGCTGGTTGCGGCCCTTGATGTTCAGGTAGATGTGCATCTCGCGGTTAGCGACAGCAGTAGTCTTGGTCCAGTCGAGACGACGACGCTTCTTGCCGGTCTCGGGATTGACCTCACGGACGGTGTAGCCGAGCTTCTCCATGATCTGGACGTTGCAGCCGGTGTCGCCGAGGCCGCGGAGACCCCACTTCGGGCAAACCTGAGCATGGTCGGAGACGATGAAGAAGGTCCAACCCTCGTCCAGGAAGTGCATGAACTTGGCGAAGTAGTTGTCGATCTGCTTGTAGATGGCCTGCATGATGAACTCGTACTGCTCAGGCGTGACGTTCTCCGTGCCCTTCTTCAGGTTGCGGATGAACATGTGCTTCTGCAGGTCGGGTGCATGGAAGTGGCTGAAGACAACCTCGTAGCCGTCGTTCTCCATGAGGTAGCACAGAGCGTCGGCCTGGAAGTCGGCAACGTGCTGCCAGCACTGATGCATGCAGTCGTAAATAAGCTCGAAGTCACCGAAGCCCAAGGTGGAGCAAGGAGAAGGATAGCCGACATTCTCGACGATTTCCTTGTAGAGGCTCTTGGGGGACCACATCATGTCAGCAGCGATGTTCATGGAAGCGGAAACCCACATGCGGACCTTGGAGCCGTCCTCAGCAAGCTCGAGAACGCGCATGTCGCGGGTAGCCTTGATCATGTCGTCGCCCTTGACGCAGTCATCAACGATGTCGCGGACGTACTCGCGGTTATGGATGACAGCCAGCGGCTCTTCAGCGCGCTTGTTCTTGTAGATGGCGATGTGATCGTACTTGCCGTCCTCGCCCTTCAGGATGAGGCAGTTACGACGGATAAGGCCGCCGCTCATCAGCAGGACGAATTCCTTAGCGTCTGCCGGAACGTCGATGGTCCACTTGGCAGCAGGCTTGATGGAGGAGTAAGCAACGTCGGCAGGGATCTTGTCGGAGCCGCCCTGGCCGTCCTTGTGGGGGTTGACGATGTACAGACGGAAGCCGTCGTCCATCTTGCGCTGCATGAGAGAAGCCATGCCGCCGGACTTCTGCTTCTTCTTCTTGTCGTCATCGCCAAGACCGGTAACAACGCAAGGAACCTTAGCGTCGGTCATAGCGCCAGCGCGGTACTCGATGACTTCGTTCTTCTCGGAAGCCATGACCATGTACTCGCCGTCGACCTGAGCGGAAGACATGTTAACGCCGCCCGGGGAGGTGCCGTCAACAACGCTGAGGTTGGGGCTGTCGCTCGAAGGAGGCCAAGCGCTGCCGGGCCAGTGCCAAACGAGCGTCTTCTTACCGGCTTCTGCGGTGACGTTCCACAGCTGCTCTGCATGGCAGTTGGTAGAGTCGAAGTTCAGGTTGACCATGTCCAGATCGCCGCCCTGACGATAGAAAGCGGTGATGCCATGGGTCTCGGGGTAAGCACCCGTTGCAAGGGTGGTCCACTGCGGCGGGGTTACCGTAGGCAGTGCACCCAAGAGCATGAGGTCCTGACGAGCAGCGCCCATCTCGAGGATCTTCTTCGTGTTGGGCATGATGCCCATATCAATGTACTTACGGGTGAGCCTGGGGTCCATTGCGTCAACGCCAAGCACTGCGACCTTAGTTGCTTTGGTCATATCCCTCTCTCCTTTCGCACTATGCGATTCGAATAGCGGCACAAGCCGTACCGCCTAACCGATGGTTCAACTTTACTTTGCAGGGAGTGGATTGAGAATAAGCAATGGGTTTCGGTTATTGAACCACCTATCAACGATTGGTTGTACCCCATTCATGCAGCCCCCTTCCTGCTGTTATTACCCTTTTTTATGCCGTACAATCATGAATAATGATGCCCCTATCAATTTTTGAATGAGGGGTGCTGGCTTAAATAAACAGCTGTCTCAACGCTTTGGGAAGGGGCGCTATGAGGCTTGATCAGCTGCGCTATCTGCGCGATATCAACCAAACCAACTCCATATCGAAAACCGCAAGCAGATTCTTCGTCTCGCCGCAGGCCTTGTCTAAAAGCATGCAGCAGCTTGAGGCCGAGATCGGCGCCACCGTTCTGGTGCGCTCGCCCTTCGGCGTCACGCTCACCCCGCAAGGCGAGCTGTTCCTTAACAAGATGAGCCCGTTCATCGATCAATACGATGCGCTGCATGAAGAATTCCTTAGCTCGACGGAAGGCGAAGGCGATTCCGATGCACCCGAGACCATCCATATCTGCATTTCTTCGGTGCTAGCCTCGTTGCTGCTACCTCAGGCCATCGCCAACTTCCACTCTAAGCACCCGCGCACCCGCATCACCGTGGAAGAAGTCGAGTACAACGAGATCTTCCCCGCGCTCAGCGAGGGGAAATGCGACCTTGCGCTTCTTACCGTGAACGATGAGTACTTCTATAAAGAGTGGAACGACGCCGGCGAAAAAGACTTCCACTACAACCTGCTGCTGTCCGACCGCCTTGTTGGCTGCGTGTCTTCTTCGTCCCCTTTAGCCAAAAAGGAGACCATCACGCACAAAGACCTTAAGGTTCACGGCTGGACGGCCTTGAACATCGTGTACCGCCAGAAAGCGTACGAAGTTATGGAGCGCTACGTGAAGCGCTACGGCAAGGCAAGCGGCAACGCCAACGCACTGTACTCGGGCTCGAACGTCGCATTCCATCACGAGGCAATGCGCGAGCTGGGCGTTATCACGCTTATGCCGCGCTCCGTGTTCCAGAAAGCGTTCAACCCCAAGCACTTCACGGTGAAATACCTAGAGGAATCGCCGTCGGGCGTCATCTACCACACGGCCATCTACCCCACCTCGCACCCACACGCGCACCTGCTGGAACTCACCAACTCGCTGCAGTCCATGGTGTAAGGCGAAGAATCCACTTAGCCCGCAACGCAAGAACACTCGGCCCGCTGGCATTGCCGGCGGGCCGTTCCGTTTTCGGGGAGGGTCTCCCTTTTGCCATCCAACACCCCCGGAAGCACGAGCCCCCGCAAAAGCAGAAAGCCGCCGCCCATAGGTGAGCAGCGGCTTTCTTGTTGGTTGCAGGCGATTCGCGCTAGGCGATGCGCATCTGCGCGCCCCAGTGGCGAAGGGCCTCGCGGGCAGGCTCGGAGCATTCCACGTCCGCCTGAGTCAAAGACTTTTCCCAAAGATCGACGGGGACCGACGAGGGCAGCGCATTCAGCGCGTCGATACGAGTCATATACTCGTCGTCCATATACTCCTTCAGGTACTCAAGGAACTCCTGACGCCATTTCACGCCCGGAATCGAGTTGATATGACGCAACGTGCACGAATAGATAGGCGTCTTATCGATGTTCTGCTCGTCAAGCTCGTCATAGCGATCATAGAACGCGTCGGCATTCGCGTTCACCAAGTACTTGATCTGACCGTTGTCCTTATAGGCAATGCCGCGGAACGTACGGGCATACAAACCGGTGCCGCCCAATTCGGGAATGGACTGCTTTTTCTCTTGCCTAAGCCAGCGACCCAGCTCACGGTACTGCTCGTCGGTGATGTGACGCATGCGCCTTGCCTCGTGCAGCACACCCTCGAATAGGTCAAGCGACGCTTCGTCGAAATAACCGGTGATCTCTTCCTTCCACGGAAGCAGAATGTCCAGGGCCAGGCTGTCGCACGACGCGTCGATCAATCGCTTCTGGATATCGAAGAACGCATGACCGTAGTCTTTGCGGATGGAGTCGGCCAAGCGAAGCTTGCGCACGTAAATCCAGTCGTCGTAATCCTCGTCGCGAACGATGGCGCGCTCCGAGAACTGAACGAGCGGCGACATGGGCACGCCCGCCTCGCGCTGCGAATCGCGCATGCGGCGAAGGGTCATGGACTCCTCGCTTAGGCAGTAATGGATCTTGCCGTCCTTCGCCATGAAGGCATAACCCCAGGCGTTGTGCTCTTTAGGGAAAGCGTTCATGTCGGCAAGCTTGCCAACCATGACCGCGCTATCGACATCTTTCAATGAGGTCGTCATCTCCTAAACCTCCTCTTGCGCGTAGGGGTTCTTCCCGATGATCTTGCGCGCAGCCTCCGACGACAGGACGTCGCGAATGGGGCCTTCGGCCTGAACGCGCCCACGCGAAAGCAGGAGGCAGTTATCGAACAGCTCGGGCGAGATCTCCTCGAGGTGGTGGCTGACATACACGACCGTTGCGTTGCGCTTGTCGGCCAGCGAGAACAGCATATGCTGCATTTCGGCACGCGCACCAACGTCAAGGCCGCTCATGGGCTCGTCCAGCAGAAGCGTGGACGTATTAAGCAAAAGCGCGCGCAGAACCAAGATGATCTGCTGCTCGCCCTTCGAAAGCGTTGAGAACGGCGAGTCAAGCCTATGGCCCAAATCACGGCTTGCCAGAAGCTTACGGATGATGCGCATTTCCTCCGGCGTGACCTCTTCAAGCGGTACGCCCATGGTTCCACGGGAACCGGCCGTCATGATGTTCAAGACGGTTTCGTTCTGATAGATGCGGCCAAAGAACGATCCGCTGACGAAGCCGACCGACGTGCGCCAATCGAAAGCGTCGATGTCGTTCAGCTCGGTGCCGTCGATTTTCAGGCTTCCGTTGTATTTGCCGTAACCCGCGATAAGCGACAGAAGCGTGGTTTTGCCGCAACCGTTGCTGCCAAAGACAACCCAACGGCTGCCGGGCTCGATCTTCCAGTTCACGTCTTTGATAAGGGCACGGCCACCGATAGTGCAGCCTACTCCTCGCAGTTCAATTGTTGCTCGCTCCATGTCTCGACCTCCTTCAACAGCTCATCAAGGTCGTCTTCCGAGACGATGGTGTTGGTGTCCATGCTCTGTGTGGACCCCTCGGCGGCATCCTTCAAGCGCTCGTCGTCGATCATGCCCAGATAGCGCAGCTGCCATGCCGTCAGCGTGGACAACTTGGCAATATTCATCTGATTGCGGGTAACGCCCTCTTCGGTTTCGGGATAGTAGTTGAAGCCAAGGCGCTCGATGGCGGCCTTCGCGCTATCGTACAGGGCGCGCGGAACGCCGTACTCGATCTTCTCGCAGTTGTCGCAGTACAGCTCGATGCGATACTCGGCAGTCGTCTGGTACAAAATGCGGCGAACAGCCAGGTCACCGCCGCAATAACTGCAGCAGCAGTCCTTGGCGCGTTCCTTTAGGTGCTCAACACGGGGCAGTTTCTGGTTCATGTTAATCCTCCTTGTTTACAAGAGCCTTTATGAACTTGCCATCGGGAAGGTCTGCGGTCACCGTAGGCACCTTGATGCCGCTGACGCCGCGACCGGGAAGTTCCTTGCTATCGAAATATGCCTGCTTATAGGCAGAATCGACCACGTATATATGTGAGGCGGTGAAACCCCAGTGCTCGCCCATGATGGAATTCAGGAAGCGAAGCAGCTCGGCGTAATCGATGTCGTCGGCGCTTTCCAAGATGAAGGACAGCTCGCCATCCTTCACGCACGCCTGCATCAGGTCGAACTCGATACCGCGCTTGATCTCGATCCAAGCGAACAGCGCCAAGAAGTTATGACTATCGCGCTTACGCCCGTTCACACGAACGATCTCGCTGGTTTTCCCGCAGAAGGCGAACACAGGCGAGCCGCCCTCGCGGCCGGTGACATACACGACGTCCTGCATGTTGTAACGAACCAGGCCCGAATACGTGGTGACGACCAGCTCGTAGAACTTATGCGGCCACACCTCGCTGGCGCGGTATAGGCGCCCGGTAACCAGATCACGGAACTCGTAGATCGAGCTGAACGGAGAAGCGGCGCCCTCGGCAGTGGCGGCCTTCAAAGGTATATTCCATTTTCCCTCGCTTGAGCCGTACCCCATAGCGAACGCGCCCACTTTCTTGGGCAAACGACGCATGACCTGACGGGCATCGCGGCCGGTTGGCCCGTTCAGCCAGCCGCTGACCAGCGAGAACCTGGGCCACACGCTCTCAAGCGCTTCTTTCGAGGAAATAGAGCCGAACTCGCGCATGACCGCATCAAGCGCATCGGCGCGCCCGGGATTGGGCGAAAGCAACTCTTGCATGAACACACGGGCGTCCTCGGGCAGGTCAACCGACTGATGTCCCTCCCTGATGTCGGAGATCATCTGATCGCCCAGAGCGTCCACCTGCGATAGCATGCGACCGAAATGGGCCAGGTTGTTGGCGAACACCTTCGCCAGTGCCGGATCGGAAAGCGCCATAAGCGCGATAAGGTAGTCGCGCTCGCGCGGGCCGATGTCGGGCAGCTCCCAGAAGGGGGCTGGGATAATGTTCATGGTGTCGGTGTATTTGCGCAGGCTGCGCGCAGTCGAACCGGATGCGCGCAGAATAGGCTTGCCGTCCTGGGCATTGCCCAAGCCCGCGTAGTTCGAGAACGTGAGGTTCTTCGCGCTACGATCGCCCGTAATAGGGAACGCGGTGCGCGTGTAAAAACCGCGCAAGCGCATGACCAGCAACTTAGCGAAGTTGCCCGAAACGCTATCGGCGAAAATCTTCGGGGCGCCCGTCGTTCCGCTGGTGAGGATGTAAGCTTGCGTGTCGTCTTGGTACAGAGCGGATTTCGCGCCCAACATCGAGCTTTCCACAAACGGTCGGTAGTCGGAATACGTGGTAAGGGGTGCGTTCTCTAGCCACTCATGGGCGTTGGCAGCCTTGTCGGCACCATGCTTCTTCCCGAATGAACTGCTGCGCAGACGCAGGTATATTTCGTTCAGGACGATGTCCTCGTAGCGATCGAAATCCTTGAACAGCTCGGGCATACCGTAATACAGCTCGATCTGATCGCTTTCAAGCAGGCGCTGCGGCAGCGACTTATCGATGCGCTTCGCATGGACGTCGGCTTCGGCGTCTTGGATGGCTTTCTCGTAACCCTTCACCGCAACCCCTCTCTCCAGCGGCTAAAGAACAGTTTCTGTTTCTGCTTCATCGGGAAGCTTCGCGGCAACAACCGGCAGCTTCATGGACTGAACGATAAGACCAAGCTGCATAAGCGACAGGTACAGGTTGCGCCTGTAGCCCTTGCGAACGGCGTAAACCTTGCCGGGCGCGATACCTGCCTGCTCCATAGCGGCCTTCAGCTTAGCGGCAAACGCAGCATGGTCGGTCGGCTCGCGATAGAACTCAACGACAACGGAAAGCTCTTCGCCCTGCGTGCCGTTTTCGACGAACGCCTGGAACACCGAAGCAATAGCGTCTTCGGAATCGAGCACACCCAAAACCAAGTCGCAGAATTCGAAGCCGTAAAGCGACGTGTCGTTCACCTTGATGACCTCGGCGGCGCGGCCCCTGAACTCGATGCACGCCGTTTCTCCCCTGAAGCTATCGACGCGGATGATGTCGTGCAAGTTGTAGCGACACAGACCCGAGTACGTGGTGACCAGCACCTCGTACAGCTTGCCAACCTGCAGGTCGCGCATTTCAACAGGGTCACCGCCGTCGAGCGGCAAAAACTCGAAGAAGCCACCGAACACGTTGAGCGGCCCGACGTCGGAACCAGGATCGCTGGTTGCAGCGATCATGATTTCAGTGCAGCCGTAAGGCGTGTTGTAGTAGCGCATACGGCTGGGCAAGCGGTCCATCACATCGCGACTGAAGCAGCCGACGCTGCCGCCGATCCAACCCGTAGCAAGGCGGAAACGGGGCCAAACCTCGTTGAAGTCGAGTTTGCCCGATTCCTTGAGCAACGCCGCAAGCTCATCGGCGCGCGCGGGGTTCGGCTGGAACATGCCCTCAAGCAAAGCGCGATCTTCATCGGTGATGTCCACTGAGAAGTGACCGATGCGGATATCCTCGATCATCTGAGCGGCGTTCGCCTCGATACTGTCAAGAAAGTCGCCGAAAGCGTCAAGGTTGTTGCAATTCGTTTGAACCAGATTCTTCTCGGCAAGAGCGTACAGCGCATACATATAATTGCGATCGGTTTCGCTCATCTGCACTTCGAGGAACTCGTACGGGAAGATGAAAACGTCGCCGCCGTTCTCCCACAATGCCTTACCGGCCTGACTTGATGTGCGACGAACCTCTTTGCCGTTATGAGCAACAGGGATAGATGTGGGGTTAACAACCGGCATGGTTTTGAAGCCGGGCTCGCGCAACACGGGCTCGTTGTGCACGATGCCCATTTGGTACAAATCGATGGACGTCTGACGAGCGATAGCGCCAACACGCGTCTCGATGTAGTATTTGCCCGCGAAACCGCCTCGCCCCGTGGACATCAAGTAATGATCGGTAGGAAGCGATGAAAGCTGGTTGCCTTCACCTTCCATGTCGCGCGCCACGTAATCGATGTAGTCGGCGTATTCAGAAACAGGCACCTTGGCAAGGAACTCTTCTTTGCTGGACACGCCCGCGAAGCCGTGGTCGTGCGCATAGGCGCTGTCCGCGACGATCTTGATTATCTCGTCGAGAACTTCGTCCTGCACCTTCGCGCCATGCGCGTACAGGTCGTCGAAACCCTTGACGAAATAACTTCCCAGATCCTCTTTCACGCGTTCGGGTATGTACTTTTTCGTATCCATGTTTCTCCTGTAAAACAAGGCTCGGACACCGCCTCCCAGCAATGTCCGAGCCCGCTATTCATGACAAAACTCAATGAGCAATGCCATAAAGGTTATCACGGCGATAAGCTAAACCCAACCCGTTACCTAAGCGAAAAGCGAGAAGATAACGCTGCAAACCGGCAGGCCGATGACAAGGCCAAGAACGATCATGATCGGGAGGATCTTGCAAGCTGCCTTGGTCATCTCCGTTGGATCAGCCAGCTCTTGCGTCATCGCGACAGCCGTAACCGGCGAAGCAGCAGGCGTGGCAAGTGCGAACTGAGCCATGATGAAGAGCATCACGACGACCATGGTGGGATCCAGGCCAACCTTAGTTGCGTAGTTGACAAGCAGCGGCATGACCATAACAGCGACGATCATGTTGTTAGCGAAGTTGGTAAGGATAACCGCCAGGACCAAAGCGACGACGACGAAGACCCACGGAGACATGCCCATAAACGGCACGAACAGCATGGCCATTGCGGCGGGGATGCCGGTCTCGAGGCCGGGAACAGCACCGCTCATATAGGTCGAGAGCAGCATGATAAAGCCGACCATGGTGACCTGACCCCAGTTGCAGAGGTGAAGCAGTTCCTCGATACCGCCGATGGCGTTGCCTTCCTCGTCCTTAAGGAACGGCATGAGGGCGGTACCAAGCAGGCAGAAGCCAGCCAAGCCAAGAAGGCTCAGGAAAGGCTTAAGCGGGCCGACAGCAGCCAGAACGTTGACCAGGATGAAGCCGACGAACATGATAAGGGCGATCTTCTGAGAACGCGTTGCCTTAAGCTCGGAGCAGTCGCTGCAGAACTCAGCAAGGGGCTTTGCATCGACGCGCATGACGAACTTCATGACAAGCACCCAGCAGGTGATCATAAGAACGCCGACAACAAACATGCACAGCAGGTACGCAACCATGTTCATGGGGTACGCGGCGAACATCTTCATGTATGCGCCGTAGAAAACCAGGCCCGTGGAAATGAACGGGAACAGGATCTGGCCAAGCATGAGGGCAAACGCAGTGCCCAAGTAAGTGAAGACGGCAAGCTTGCTGTTCTTCGCAACCTTGCAGGCATTCAACATGGAGGTAATGAATGCGCCGAAGATGATCATCAAGATGATGGGGTTGTTAGCGCCCAGCAGGAATGCGATGAAGAAAATGACCCAGATGGTTACCCACGGCTTGCCCTGCATGAGCTTGTTGCCAAGCAGCTTGCTGGCCAACCAGTTGAATGCGCCGGTGGTCATGGCGATGCCAATGACGCCCATGCACAGGATCAGGGCCATAACAGTGGTGTTGCCGAACGAACCGGCAATGACGCGGTCGAAGCCAATAGACGTCATGCCCAAGCCGAACATGGCGACGATGCTCGGCCAAAGCATGTCGATGGTGATCCAGCCGTAAACTGCGCCGACAAAGCAGCCCAGAATGCCCATGCCAAGCGGCGTGATGCCCGCGAAGCCGGGAATGAACTGACCGCCTAAGCAGAATGCGGCGACCACCAGGTAATGAATAGGCGAAACTTTCTTCGCTTTCGTATCCATAACCCTCCCCTTTCTTTGTAGCTCTTACAATCCTTCCGTTTTGTTTCGCTACCAGCGCGCACATCCTTCTGGCCTCCCTCCGTCAGGATCTACGCGCTCAATGGCAGCTGCAAACGTCCGTGGTTTCACCATACAATCTTCATCTTTAGGTGTGAATCAACGGTTGGGATGGCAGGTTATCTGGGGTATGAACTTTTAGTTGCATCCCCTTTGACTTTTTGGATAACCGCTGGTCATCGAACTGTAATTCCGAATTATTCACTTATAGGGAATATTAATTACTGTAATGACAGTCATCGTGTTTGTCTATGACACCCCATTAATCGGTGAATTCACTTTATTTCTCGCGAAAATTCGTTACTGCCAAAAAATACTTGCATCTTCACACCGAACGACGAAAAAGCCCCTGCGACGCTTTCGCCACAGGGGCCTCAAACGAGCTAACTAAAGCTGGTTTATTAGACGCGCTCGGTGAAGATGTCGTACGCAGGCGAGCCCTCGCACTGAGCCGGGAAGTCGACGCCCAGAAGGACAGCGGCCGTAGGAGCCAGGTCGACCTCGCGGATGTGCATCGGGGTGCGATAGCCTTCCTTGATGCCGGGGCCGGCTGCGCAGAAGATCGGACTGAGCGAGGTGTCGTTGTGACCCCATGCCGTGGACAAGCCAGCGCCGTGGTCCTCGGCGTAGTTCTCATTCACGACGAAGACGATGTCGGATCCCATCGGGCCGCCAAGACCGATCAAGACAGCATCCTTGTTGTGGAGCGCCAGGTCGAAGATGCGCTTGCCCGTCTTGGGGTGCTTGTAGCCGTACAGATCGGTGATGATCTGCTCCTCCAGCTCGTACTTGTCGGCGGGATCGACGATGCCGTGCGGATCGCGGCCCTTGACGTTGATGTAGATCGAGTTCGAGCGGGTCATGATGGCCTTGCTCTTCTCCCAATCGACCTCGGGCAGCTCCTTGCCGTTCTCATCCTTCTTAAGAACGGTGTAGCCGAACTTATGAAGCGGCTCGATGGAAACGCCGGTGTTGTCGCCCATGGCCACGGCTTCTTCCTCGGCACTGATCAGAGCGTGATCGGAGAAGATGGCGATGGTCCAACCCTCATCCAGCAGGTGCATGAAGGATCCCAGATAATCGTCGGTGACCTTGTAGGTGGCCTCTGCGAACTTCACGACCTCGGACTCGTCGTAGCGGCTGGTGTCGCGGTTCTTCATGTACTTCATGTAGTTGTGACCCTGAAGGTCAACGTTGTGGAAGTGGCTGAATACGACTTCCGTGCCCTGCTCTTCAATGAAGTAGTGAATGACGTTGGACTGCCACTCGGCGGCCTTGATCCACTGCTCGTTGTTGCACTTCAGGATGAGATCGGCGTCGTTGCCGGACATCTGGCTGGTGGGCTGCGGAGGTCCGAAGCGATCCACGATGGTCTTGAAATTCTCCTTGGGGAACCAGACGGAGTCGTCGGTGCAGCTCATGCCGCGGGAAGCCCAGATGCGGACATACGAGCCGTCTTCGGCGATCTTCAGCAGGCGCATGTTGCGGTAAACGAGCTCGGGGCCTTGCTTGGAAGGAACCTCGTCGTAAACGCCAACCAGGCCAGCATCCTCGGTCAGAACGGTAACGGGCTCGGCCGTCTGCT
>URZP01000025.1 GCA_900552365.1 uncultured Coriobacteriaceae bacterium | reverse complement strand
ATCCGAAGCCGCTGGGCAGCGCATCCTTGGCTCAGGTTCATAAGGCCAAGTTGGTCACGGGCGAAACGGTTGCTGTGAAAATCCAGCGGCCCGGTGTGAAATTCACCATGGCGCAGGATATCGACATCATGCGCGGCCTGGCTCGTAAGATGAGCCGATTCATCAAGGGCGACGCCATGATCGACCCTATCGGCATCGTCGAGGAAATGTGGGACACGTTCGTCGAAGAGACGGACTTCCGACGCGAGGCCGAGAACCTTCAAACGTTCAAAGAGCTGAACAAAGATTGCGTTTTCATTGACTCGCCGTACGTGTACACCGAGTATTCGGGCGAGTACGTGCTGGTCATGGAATATATCGAAGGCATCAACATCTCGCATAGCGACGAGCTGCTTGCTGCGGGTTACGATCTAGCGGAAATCGGCGAGAAGCTGTTGGACAACTACGCCACGCAGGTTCTCGACCACGGTTTCTTCCATGCCGATCCGCATCCGGGCAACATCATCATCCGCGAGGGAAAGATCGTCTATATCGACCTGGGCATCATGGGTCGTTTGACTCCTGCCGAGCGCGCCGGATTCGCTCGCATCATCCATGCGGTGAGCGTCCAAAGCTCGTCCGAGCTGGCGGACGCCCTGATTTCGTTTGCGGTATCGCGAGGCAGTGGGCAGGTCGATCATGCCAAGCTTCTGGCGGATACCGACAATATCTTGCGAACGTATGCGTCATGCGATGTTTCCGATCTGGACATCGGTGCTTTTTTGAACGATGTGCTGGCTGTCACGCGCGCATCGAAATGCCAGATGCCCTCGACCATCACCAATGTTGCTCGCGGTATCGTGACAGTTGAGGGAACGGTAGCGCCCTATATTCCCAATGAAAGCATCGTCGGCATCATCAACGGGCACATCATGCGTTCGACAGACCCCGTTGAGCAGGCGAAAGGCACGCTTGTGGACGCCGCTTTGGTGATGAGGCGCGCTGCTGAGGGTCTTTCGAGCGCCGCCGAGTATTCGGGCGAAGCGCTGCGCATGATGACGCGCGGTCAGCTCAAGATGAACATGGAAGTGCTCGGTTCTGAGGCACCGCTTCTTAGGCTTTCGAAGATCGTGAACCGCATGACCATGGGTATTTTGGCGGCGGGCCTGTTCATGGGATCGAGTTTGTTTGCTACCGCGGGGCTAGGACCCGAGATCATGGACGTCCCGGCGGTTTCGTTCTTCGGGTTTACGGGTGCGTTCATCCTGTCGGCGTGGATCGTCATCGACATCTGGCGCCGCAAATAAGGGAAGCGCACGGGTTCGAGTCGCATTTGGCGGCAGTGTTCGCAGGCGAAGCACAGATGCCGCACCCGAATGGATGCGGCATCTTCAATGAATGCGTTATGTTCTAGGAAAGGCTAGTTGCCGTTCTTGTTGTAGAAGCGGCTGAAGCTGCCTTGGGACTGCTTGGCCTTCGCCATTCCCTGATGGCTTGCGGGCTTCGGAGAGTCGAAGCGCTTCTTGTGGCTGGCGCTTCCGCGCTTGCCGCCACGGTAGTTGCGGTTCTCCTCGTCGAAGTAGTTGCGCTTAGAGCCGCGGTTATCGTCACGACGGCCGCCCTTGCCGCCGCGACGGTTGTCGCGATCGCCGAAGTTGCGGTCGTTGCGCTGACGGCTGCCGAAGCCGTTGCCACCCTTGGAGCCGCGGTTGTCATCGTGCCAGTTGCGATCGTTGCCCTTGCCGCCGCGGTCGTTGCGCTTCGCGTCACGAACAGTGAAGTCGCCGCAGTCGCCTTGGCTGCAGCCGCCCTTGTTGCGCTTGTTGCGCTTGTCGAACTTGTCGGAACGGTCGCCCTTGTTGCCGAAGGACTTTCCGCCCTTGCCGGATTTGTCGGAACGGCTGCCCTTGCCGCCGCCGTTTTTGCCCTTGCCCGGTTTCGCGTTGCTGCGCGTCTTGTAGCCAGCAAGGCCGTCGAACTTCTTGGGTGCGGGGCCGTCTTCGAAGTCGCTGCCTTGCGTGCTTGCGTTATGAGCACGGCTGCGCTCGATGTCGCGCTCGCGGACACGCTTCTTCTTGCCGTGCTTGTTCTTGTTCTTGGTTTCCAGGATGCCGGGGTCGACGTCGTAGCTGTCGATTTCCATCATCGGGATCTCGCGGCCGATAAGCGACTCGATATCGCGCAGCTCGGAGCGGGACTCGCGCGTGACGAACGAAACGGCGAAGCCGACCTCGCCTGCGCGGCCCGTGCGGCCGATGCGGTGGACGTAGTCCTCGGCCATGTCGGGCAGGTCGTAGTTCACAACGTAGTCGACGCTGGGAACGTCGATGCCGCGAGCCAGGACGTCGGTGGCAACCAGGATGTTGGTCTTGCCGTTTGTGAAGCGCTCGAGTGCGCGCTTGCGCTTGTGTTGCGGCTTGTCGGAGTGGATGGAGTCGCTGGCGAAGCCGGCGTGACGCAGCATGTCATTGCATTCTTCGGCGCGCTTTTTGGTGCGCGTGAAGACGACCACGCGGCTGAACGCGTGCTCGCCCAGAACCGCCTGCAGAAGCTCCTGCTTCTTCTTGTTCTCGATGGGCAGGATGTACTGCTCGACGGTTTTTGCCGTGTCGCCGCGATGGGCGATCTCGACCATGACCGGATCCTTCAGGATGGGGGAGACCTTGCGCATCACTTTGCGGTCAAGTGTGGCCGAGAACAGAAGCGTCTGACGCTCCTTCGGGGTTTGGGCGATGATGGTTTCCATGGAAGGCCAAAAGCCCATGTCCAGCATGCGGTCGGCCTCGTCGATGACCAGCACGTCGATGTCGCTCAGGTTGACGACGCCGCGCTCGCGCAGGTCGATCAGGCGGCCAGGCGTTGCGATGATGATGTCGACGCCCTTGCGCAGCTTGTTGATCTGCGGGCCGTACTTCGTGCCGCCGTACAGGGTTGCCACATAGTGATCGGTCTCGCGGGAGATGGACTTGCACACGTCGCCGATCTGCTCGGCAAGTTCGCGCGTGGGGGTGAGCACCAGCATGCGCGGGCCCGAGACGGCCTTCTTGTCGACGACGGCATGGCCAAGTGCGCTCATGGTGGGCAGCAGGAACGCGGCGGTCTTGCCGGTGCCGGTTGCCGCAGCGGCGCACACGTCATGGCCCTTCAGGATTTCAGGAATGGCCTGTTCCTGAACGGGGGTGGGGTCGGTGTATCCCATCTTCTTGACGGCTTCGAGCGCGTCACGGGATATGCCGAGTTCGGCGAATTTCTGACTCATTTCTTTCCTTAGAACGGAGATGGAACCAAATGCGGTTGGAACGTAGATGTCGGGACTGGCCCGTTGCGCTTCGCGATACGCTGAGCGATGCGCGGGTAATTAGATCGTTCGGAGTCGATTATCAGGGGTTCGCCTGCGGTTTTGATGGAATGGTTTGAAATGGGGACTAAATAAACACAGCAGGAAGCGGCGCATGGTACACTTTTCGGTCGAATACAACCAATGTACCTATTTGGATTCCGATCGAATTCCCGCGTGCCTGCGTGGCTCGGCGGGCGAAAGGCAGCACATGGCCGATTACATCGAGGGCAAGCGCCCCATCATCGAGGCAATGCGCGTGAACGTTCCGCTCAAGCGCATCATGATCGCCGACAACCTCCATCAAGACCAGATGGTGGGCGATATCCTGCGCAAGGCGCGCCAGCGTGACATCCGCGTGGACAAGGTTTCGCGCAAGAAGCTTGACGAGCTCTCGGTGCGCGACAGCCATCAGGGTGTCATCGCCGAGGCCAAGCCTTTCGGTTACGTCGGAATCGGCGACGTCATCGCCGCAGCCGAGCGCTATGCAGCCGAAAACGACGGCCGTGCCTTGGTGGTCCTGCTCGATCACATCACCGATGCGGGCAACCTGGGTGCCGTTATCCGCAGCGCCGAATCCGTCGGTGCGTGCGGCGTGGTCATTCCCAACAAGCGCAGCGCCCATGTCGATGCTTCCACCTATAAAAGCTCGGCGGGCGCCGTGGCCCATATGCCCATCGCCCAAACCTCGAATATCGTTCAAGCCATCAAGCGCCTGCAGGAAAGCGGCTTTTGGATCGCCGCTGCAACCGAGCATGCTCAGGACGAGATTTGGGACATGAACCTGAAGGGCAAGATCGGCCTGGTCATGGGCAACGAGCACGAGGGTGTTTCGCGCCTGGCTCTTGACAACTGCGACCTGTTCGGCCGCCTGCCCCAGATGGGCGAGGTGTCTTCGCTGAACGTTGCCCAGGCTTCCACTGCGTTCATGTACGAGTGGCTGCGCCAGAACCGTCCCGAGAAGGGCGGCTACCCGCGTCGTTCGACCGAGCAGGCTTAGCAGCGAACAGGTGCGGCAATGCCGGAGCAAAGAACCATCGTCGACTACGTCGAGCGCACGTTCACGTCGTTTTCCGATCTTCCGGTGAACGAGGTCGACAGCTTGGCGTTTTGCCAACTTGCCTACTTGCGAATCGGCGAAACGTTCCCCGATGCAACCACGGGCGGGGGGCGCTTGCTGCGTGACCTTTTCCAAGCCGAGAACCTGGAACGGCTTTACGGCGGCTTGCGTGATCCTAAACCGAACGCGCGCCTTATTGCCGCGTTCGCTTCCTCGCCCCGTTTCCGCGAGGTTCGCGTTTGCCGTTACGTCAACGACATCGACGCCGATCGCGGCATCCAGTTCTCGGCAACGTGCTTCCTTCTTCCGAACGGCGACACGTTCGTGGCGTTTCGCGGCACGGATATGACCATCGTCGGTTGGAAGGAAGATTTCAACCTGGCGGTCAGTTACCCCGTTCCCGCCCAGATCGAATCGCTCGCGTATCTGCTTGAATGCGCAGAGGCAACCACGGGCAATTTGTTCGTGGGCGGTCATTCCAAGGGCGGCAACCTTGCAACCTATTGCTCGATGAACGCCCCGGCAGAGGTGCGCGACCGCATCGTGCGCGTCTTCGACCACGATGGCCCCGGCTTTTACGAAGAGATCGTTGAGTCGGACGCGTTCGTCGCGCTTATTCCCAAGGTCTCGAAAACGGTGCCGCAGCTTTCTGTGTTCGGCCAGCTGTTCGAGACCGTTCCCGTCATGAAGGTCGTGCAAAGCAACGGCATCGGCACCTTTATGCAGCACGATCCTTACACCTGGCTGGTTGACGTCGAGAACGCCTCGTTCGTCGATCGCGGCAAGCTTGATGCGGCTGCCGATTACGGCAGGCGCACCCTTGACGATTGGCTGAGGTCCATGGACGCCGATGAGCGAGAGCGTTTCATCGAGGCGTTTTTCTTGGTGTGCTCGTCCGGTGGTGCCACGGGCTTCGGCGAAGGCGAGAAGGTTGCCACGCCCATTGATGCGTTCAAAACCATCATCGGGTCAGACGAGAAGGTACGCGCGGCGCTGCACGACGGCTTCGGGAAGCTGCTTCATGCCGCTGCCAACAAAAGCGACGTCGTCAACGCGCCGCTGGAATCGAAGGAGGCGCGCTGATGCCGAAGGATCGCAAGCGCATTTTGATCGTCGACGGCTTCAACGTGCTGCGAAGCGGTAGCCGCTATAAGCACATCGCCGCTCCCACTGCCGACTACGAGGACGATATCCTGAACAGGTCGCGCGAGATGCTTATCAAAGACGTTGCGTATTTCGCGGGCAAAGAGTATCAGGCCACGATCGTGTTCGACGGCGGCGGCAACGAGTATTCCACGGGTGAAACGCAGAAGATCGGCGGCGTGCGTGTGGTGTTCTCGCCTGCTGGCTCGTCTGCCGACAAAGTTATCGAGAAGCTTGCTCACGATGCGCGCCAGCGCAAGATCGAGACGCTCGTCGTCACATCCGACGCCACCATCCAAGACACCGTGTTCGGTTTCGGCGTGGATCGTATGAGCGCCGAGGGCTTCAGCCGTGAAATGGCGGGATACTACGAAGAGATCCATCTTGACGAAACGCCGAAGGTCGCCGAGAAGCGCACGGTTGCCAGTCGTATCGATGCAAACACGCTTGCCAAGCTCAAAGCGCTGCGCGACGGCATGTAGAAGCTGGTTCAAAGGGACGCGATCACACGTTCTCGTAATTGGGCAGCGTCAACGCTGCCGCTGTAGGCCGTTCGAACGGAGGGCGCCTTGGTTTCTTTGGGATTGAGGGACGTTATCGGGCCGGTGATGGTCGGGCCGTCAAGCTCGCATACGGCGGGCGCTTTGCGCATCGCGTACATGGCCCGCAGGCTTGCCGCCGCGCGTCCGGTGCACGTCGAATTTCGTCTTTTGGGAAGCTTCGCCCACACGCTCGTCGGCCACGGTACCGATAAGGCGCTGGTTGCGGGCATGCTTGGTTTCGCGCCGGACGATCTGCGCATTCGCGATTCCTTCGCCTACGCTGAAGGTGCGGGCCTCTCATTCGCCTTCACGCCGCTTCCCGATGATGACGGATTCGAACACCCCAACACCATCGACGTCATCCTTGACGACGAGGACGGTGGCCATATGGAGGTGCGCGGCGAGAGCATCGGCGGCGGCGCCGCTGTCATCAAACGCATCGACGGCGTGGACGTGTTCATCACGGGCGACATTCCCAGCGTCGTCGTGCATCAAAGCGACAAGCCGGGCGTGTTGGCGCATATCGCCGCGCGCTTGAGCGAGCACGGCGTGAATATCGCCACCGCGCGCTTGTATCGCGAGCAGCGCGGCGATGCGGCATGGACCATCTTGGAAACCGACCAAGAGGTGGCGGGCGAGGTTCGCCGGGCCATCATGTCAAGCCCCCTTGTCCACGACGTCCGCATCATGGGCGCCGTCGGTTTCTCGGGGCCGTCGGGGAAAGCGGTCTCCGCCGAGGTGCAGCAGCAAGCGCTCGAGCGTTTCAAGTCCGTCGATTTCGCCACGGGCAAGTCGCTTTTGCGCCGTTGCGATGAAGGCGGCATCTCTATTTCCGAGGCATTTTTGCGCCGCGAGGCAGCGCTTACGGAAAGCCGCGGCTTCCAAGACGCCTCCGCCGACTATTTGCATCGCATTCTTGAAGTCATGCGCGAATCGGCGTTCGGCCCCCTAAGCGTTCAGCGTCCTTCCATTGGCGGGCTTTTGGGCGGCGAGGCTGCACGTATGGCGGCGCTTCGCGGCTCCGCCCGCGATATATGCGGCGAACCTGTTGCCAGCGCGGCGACGTATTCCATGGCGGTGCTCGAGACGAACGCCTCGATGGGCCGCATCGTTGCCGCGCCCACGGCTGGCTCGGCGGGCGTCATCCCCGGCGTGCTGCTGGCGCTTCAGAAGGCGAAGGGCTACGACGACGCGCAGATCGAGCGGGCTTTGGCCTGCGCTGCGGCCGTTGGCTACCTCATCACGTGCAATGCCACGGTTTCGGGCGCCGAGGGCGGATGCCAGGCCGAGATCGGTTCGGCTGCCGCTATGGCTGCGGCTGCCGCGGTCGAGCTTGAGAGCGGATCGCCGCGTCAGTGCCTGAACGCCGCCGGAAATGCGCTCACGAACATGATGGGCCTGGTGTGCGATCCGGTGGCGGGGCTTGTCGAGGTGCCGTGCCAGAAAAGGAACGCGTCGGGTGCGGCCACGGCGCTGGTCAGCGCTCAGATCGCGCTGACCAGCATCGGCAACCTGGTGGGTTTCGACCAAACCGTCGATGCTATGTTCAAAGTGGGTCGTTCGCTTCCGTTCGAGTTGCGCGAAAGCGCTCTGGGCGGTTTGGCGGCGACGCTCGATGCCTGCGCCTGGTGCGAATCCCATTTGCGCCCGGCTTGCAGCAACTGATCCACGGCGTTGGGAAGAGTGCATTCTGCAGCTTCCCCCGTTGTTCGGATGGGGCTTTGCAACATCGATGAAAACACATGTGGATCCGATTTGCAGGGCGTTGTGAATTCGCATCATCAAATCGAATTCACAGTTTGAAATCCCTGATGAACGCTGGAAAGAACAGCGAAACCACACAGTTGCTGAAAAATTTTCTTGACCCTCCTTGTATCCCGTTATAGTCTATTCGATTGTGACTTTTTGCAGAATCACGGGTGTTCACTAAGGAGGAAAAGCCTCGTGGCTAAAGGACAAAATCCCACTTCCACCAGCCGTTACAGGACGCGCCGCAGCTTCGCGAAAATTCCGGACGTAATGGATGTTCCCAACTTGATCGCCGTTCAGACGGAGAACTTCGAATGGTTCAAGACCGAAGGTCTTGATCAGGCATTCGCGAGCATCAGCCCCATCGAGAACTCGACCAAGGACATGGTCGTCGAGTTCGGCAAGCATTCGTTCGGTGACCCGAAGTACACGGTCGATGAGTGCAAAGAGAAGGACGTCTCGTATCAGGCCCCGCTCTTCGTCGAGATCCGTTTCATCAACAAGGAAACGGGCGAGATCAAGGAGCAAGAGGTCTTTATGGGCGACTTCCCGCTCATGACCCCGCGCGGCACCTTCATCATCAACGGCACCGAGCGCGTCGTCGTTTCCCAGCTGGTTCGTTCCCCTGGCGTTTACTTCTCCACCGAGGTTGACAAGACTTCGCCGAAGACCATCTACAACGCCAAGGTCATCCCCAGCCGTGGTGCATGGCTCGAGTTCGAAACCGACAAGCGTGACGTCCTCCACGTGCGCATCGACCGTCGTCGTAAGCAGCCGGCAACCTTGCTGGTCCGCGCTCTCGGTCTTGCCGAGACCCGCGAGGAGATCATCGAGCTTCTTGGCTCTTCCGAGATGATCCTGCGCACGCTCGATCGCGACCCCGCAACCACTCGCGAGGAGTCCCTCATCGAGCTGTACAAGCGTTTCCGTCCAGGCGAGCCGCCCACGCTCGACTCTGCCCGCACGCTTCTCGACGGCCTGTTCTTCAACCCGCAGCGCTACGACCTTGCCGCTGTCGGCCGTTACAAAATCAATAAGAAGCTTCAGCTCGACCCCGAGAACGATGCCTCCACGCTTACTGAAGAGGACATCGTCAAGACGATGAAGTACATCATCGCCTTGCATGAGGGTCAGGAGGGCTTCTCCGTCGACGATATCGACCATTTCGGCAACCGCCGCATCCGCACGGTCGGCGAGCTGATCCAGAACCAGTTCCGCATCGGCCTGTCGCGCATGGAGCGCGTCGTCCGCGAGCGCATGAGCATGCAGGAGCCTGACGAGATCACCCCGCAGTCGCTGGTGAACATTCGTCCTATCGTCGCCTCCATCAAGGAATTCTTCGGTTCTTCGCAGCTGTCCCAGTTCATGGACCAGTCCAACCCTGCTGCAGGCATCACGCACAAGCGTCGTCTGTACGCACTGGGCCCGGGCGGCTTGTCGCGCGAGCGCGCAGGCTTCGAAGTCCGCGACGTTCACAATTCGCATTACGGCCGTATGTGCCCCATCGAGACGCCTGAAGGCCCGAACATCGGCCTTACCGGCTCGCTGGCTACGTATGCCCGCGTCAACCGCTTCGGCTTCATCGAGACCCCGTACCGCCGCGTCGTCGATGGCAAGGTCACCGACGAGTTCGATTACCTGACCGCTGACGAGGAAGAGAACTACGTCATAGCCCAGGCAAACGAGACCTTCGATCCCGAAACCCGCGTTTTCGGCCGCTTCGACGAGGACGGCACCTTCCATAAGTCCGAGCGCATCCTTTGCCGCACCAAGGACGCTTCCGGCATGTTCGGCGAGCCCGACGAGATCGCGCCCGAGAACGTTCAGTACATGGACGTTTCCCCGCGTCAGATGACCTCCGTCGCAACCTCGCTCATCCCGTTCCTCGAGCACGACGACGCAAACCGCGCGCTCATGGGTTCGAACATGCAGCGTCAGGCAGTGCCGCTGCTCAAGCCGCATGCTCCTTATGTCGGCACCGGCATCGAGTACCGCATCGCCGTTGACTCCGGCGAGATGCTGGTCGCCCAGAACGCCGGCGTCGTCGACTACGTCGATGGCCAGACCATCATCGTCCTGAACAACGATGGCGAGTACGACGAGTACCTGGTTCCCAAGTTCCAGCGCTCCAACCAGTCCGGCTGCATCAACCACCGCCCGATCGTCCGCAAGGGCGACGAGGTCCAGGCTGGCGACGTGCTGGCTGACGGCCCGTCCTGCGACGGCGGCGAGCTTGCACTCGGTCAGAACCTGCTCATTGCATACATGCCGTGGGAAGGCTACAACTACGAGGACGCTATCATCGTTTCCGAGCGCGTCGTCTCTGAAGACCTGCTCACGTCCATCCATATCTCCGAATACGAGATCGATGCCCGCGACACCAAGCTCGGTCCCGAGGAAATCACCCGCGAGATCCCGAACATCTCCGACGACATGATCTCCGATCTCGATGTTGACGGCATCATCCGCATCGGCGCCGAGGTTGGCCCTGGCGACGTCCTGGTTGGCAAGGTCACCCCTAAGGGCGAGACCGAGCTCACCGCCGAGGAGCGCCTGCTGCGCGCCATCTTCGGTGAGAAGGCCCGCGAGGTCCGCGACACCTCTCTGAAGGTGCCCCATGGCTCCGGCGGCCGCGTCATCGGCATCAGCCGCTTCACTCGCGAGGCCGGCGACGAGCTGGCTCCTGGCGTGAACGAGCTTGTCCGCATCTACATCGCTCAGAAGCGTAAGGTTCAGCCCGGCGACAAACTTTCCGGTCGTCACGGCAACAAGGGCGTTATCTCCCGCGTGTTGCCGGTCGAGGATATGCCTTACATGGCAGACGGCACGCCGATCGACGTCATCCTGAACCCTCTGGGCGTTCCTTCTCGTATGAACGTCGGACAGCTCCTTGAGAACCACCTTGGCTGGGCTGCCATGTGGGGTTGGTCGGACGACGAGAACACCGATGAGGCAGTAGAGGGCCCGTTCTTCGTTTCCACCCCGGTCTTCGACGGTGCGAACGAGGAAGAGATCCAGTCCGCTATCGTCAACTCGAACCGCAACCTCATCAACCTGAACCACGAGAAGTACGGCGACCTTGCACGCGACGAGTTCGTGCCGCAGGTCACCCCCGAAGGCAAGACGTGGCTTTACGACGGCCGCACGGGCGAGAAGTTCCGCGAGCCCATCACCGTCGGCACCACCTACATGCTTAAGTTGGGTCACATGGTCGACGATAAGATCCATGCCCGTTCGACCGGCCCTTACAGCCTTATCACGCAGCAGCCTCTGGGCGGCAAAGCTCAGTTCGGCGGCCAGCGTTTCGGCGAGATGGAAGTTTGGGCGCTGTACGCATACGGCGCATCCAACGTCCTGCAGGAGATCCTCACCGTCAAGTCCGACGACACCTCGGGCCGCGTCAAGTCGTACGAGGCCATCGTCAAGGGCGAGAACATCCCTGCCGCCGAGGTCCCCGAGAGCTTCAAGGTTCTTATCAAGGAGATGCGTTCCTTGTGCCTGAACGTCGAGCTCGAGGGCCACGACCTGCAACCCATTACGGTGTCCGAGGATGCCGAAGACGAAGACCAGGCGCTTTACGGCGCACTTGCAGCCGATGCCAAGAAGACCGAGGAAGACGACGCGTCTGCCCTGGACAGCATCGCTGCGGAACTGGGAGATTTGATGAGTGACCTGGAATCTGAAGATTCTAACGATTTGATCGGCAACGAAGGGGAGGAGCGCTAAATGACGACTGAGTACGACGTCACCAATTTCGACGCCATCCGCATTTCCCTTGCGAGCGCCGAGGATATCCGCAGCTGGTCGCGTGGCGAGGTCAAGAAGCCCGAGACCATCAACTACCGCACGCTCAAGCCCGAGAAGGACGGCCTGTTCTGCGAGAAGATCTTCGGCCCGACGAAGGACTGGGAGTGCGCCTGCGGCAAGTACAAGCGCGTGCGCTTCAAGGGCATCGTCTGCGAGCGCTGCGGCGTCGAGGTTACCCGCAGCAAGGTTCGTCGCGAGCGCATGGGCCACATCGAGCTTGCCGCTCCGGTAAGCCACATCTGGTACTTCAAGGGTTCTCCTTCGCGTTTGGGCTACCTGCTCGACATTTCCCCGAAGGACCTCGAGAAGGTTCTGTACTTTGCCAGCTCAATCATCACCTCGGTCGACGCCGAGGCTCGCAAGGAAGATCTCGACGAGCTCCGCGAGGAGCTTGCCGCCGACCTTGAAGAGCTCGACGCCGAGCGTGATCGCCTCGTCGAGAGCACGCGCCGTCTTTCCACGACGTATGTTCCCGAGGACGACGACTTCGTCGACGAGATCGACGAGGACGACCGTTTGACGCCCGAAGAGGTCGAAGAGGAAATCGCCGACATCTACGAGGAGTTCAACGAGCGCAAGGCTCTCCGTCAGGAGGCTTTCGAGGCATTTCAGAAGATCGAGCCCAAGCAGCTCGTTTCCGACGAGGCTCTCTACCGCGAGATGCGCGCCAACTACCGTGACTACTTCAAGGGCGGCATGGGCGCCGAGGCCGTTCGCGACCTGCTGGACTCCATCGACCTTGCTTCCACCGCGGTCGAGCTCAACGAGATCATCACCACGGGCAAGGGTCAGAAGCGCGCCAAGGCCATCAAGCGCCTTAAGGTCGTCGACGCTTTCTTGAAGTCCGACAACAAGCCTTCCGACATGATCCTGGACGTCATCCCGGTTATTCCGCCGGATCTGCGTCCTATGGTTCAGCTCGACGGCGGCCGTTTCGCAACGTCCGACCTGAACGACCTGTACCGTCGCGTCATCAACCGCAACAACCGTCTGAAGCGCCTGCTCGACCTTGGTGCTCCCGAGATCATCGTCAACAACGAGAAGCGCATGCTTCAGGAGGCCGTCGACAGCCTGTTCGACAACGGCCGTCGCGGCCGTCCCGTCACGGGTCCCGGCAACCGTCCTCTGAAATCCTTGGCTGACATGCTCAAGGGCAAGCAGGGTCGTTTCCGTCAGAACCTGCTGGGCAAGCGCGTCGACTACTCTGGCCGTTCGGTCATCGTCGTCGGCCCTGAACTGCAGATGCATCAGTGCGGCCTGCCGAACCAGATGGCTCTCGAGCTGTTCAAGCCCTTCGTAATGAAGCGCTTGGTCGAGCTTGAGTACGTTGCCAATATCAAGGCTGCCAAGCGTGCGGTCGATCGTGGCGCAAGCTACGTTTGGGACGTCCTCGAAGAGGTCATCACCGAGCATCCGGTTCTGCTGAACCGCGCACCTACGCTGCATCGTTTGGGCATCCAGGCATTCGAGCCGGTGCTGGTCGAGGGCAAGGCTTTGAAGCTGCACCCGCTGGTTTGCACCGCCTTCAACGCCGACTTCGACGGCGACCAGATGGCCGTTCATGTGCCGTTGTCCGCTGCCGCTCAGGCCGAGGCCCGCGTGCTCATGCTCTCCACCAACAACATCAAGTCTCCTGCTCACGGTCGTCCTCTGACCATCCCGACGCAGGACATGATCATCGGTCTGTACTACCTGACCGCCGCTCGCGATGGTTTTCCGGGTGAGGGCAGGACGTTCGTCGATTTCAACGACGCGCTCAACGCTTACGATGCGCGCGCCGACGTTGACATGCAGGCCAAGATCATCGTGCGCCTTACCAAGGACACCAAGGTGGCTACCGCCTTCGGTAAGTTCGAGGAGCACAAGGCAGGCGAGCGCATCGAGACCACTATCGGCCGCATCGCGTTCAACAACGTGCTGCCCGAGGATTACCCGTTCCTCAACTACGGCATGAACAAGTCCGAGGTCAGCCGCCTGGTCGAGGATGTCTGCAACCGTTACAGCGCCTCTGAGGTCCCGCCGGTTCTCGATGGTCTGAAGGCCGCCGGCTTCCATTACGCCACCCGCGCAGGCATCACCGTTTCCGTCTTCGATGCTTCGATCCCGCCCACCAAGGCTGCGATCCTCGAAGCCGCCGACAAGAAGGTCGACGCCATCGACGAGGATTACGAGATGGGTCTGATGAGCCGCGAAGAGCGCCATCACCAGGTCATCGACATCTGGAACGCCGCCAACGACGAGGTCGGCGAGGCAATGGCCGACAACTTCGACCGCTTCAACCCGATCTACATGATGGCCTTCTCCGGCGCCCGCGGTAACATCAAGCAGATTCGTCAGCTTGCCGGCATGCGCGGCATCATGCAGAACCCGAAGGGCGAGCAGCTCGACCGTCCTATTAAGGCAAACTTCCGCGAGGGCCTGTCCGTTCTGGAGTACTTCATCTCCACGCACGGCGCTCGTAAGGGCCTGGCCGACACCGCTCTGCGTACTGCCGACTCTGGTTACCTCACGCGTCGTCTGGTTGACGTCGCTCAGGACGTCATCATCCGCGAGATCGACTGCGGTACCACCGATGGCGTGCCTTACCCGCTGCACAACGAGAAGGGCGAGCTGGACGAGAACCTGATCGGCCGCAACCTCTTGACCCCTGCCGTCGACGAGAACGGCGAGATCATCATGGACGCCGACACCTACATCTCGAGCATGGAGGATCTTGCCAAGCTCGAGGCTGCTGGTCTCACTGAGGTCAATGTCCGCACCATCATGACCTGCCATGCTCACGAGGGCGTTTGCCAGAAGTGCTACGGTTGGGACCTTGCCACGGGCCGTCCGGTCAACATCGGCACGGCAGTCGGCATCATCGCCGCTCAGTCCATTGGCGAGCCCGGCACACAGCTTACGATGCGTACCTTCCACCAGGGCGGCGTCGCAGGCGACGACATCACCCACGGTCTTCCTCGTGTTCAGGAGCTTTTCGAGGCGCGCAGGCCTAAGGGTCTTGCCGTCCTCGCCGAGATCGCCGGCACCCTTCAGGTTTCGGGCGACAAGAACACGAAGATCCTGACCGTGCATGACCAGGAAGGTAACTTCCGCGAGTACACCGTTTCGGCTCGCGCTCAGCTTGCCAACGGCGTCACCGATGGTTGCGAGGTCCGCGTTGGCCAGCAGCTCACCAAGGGCTCTGTCGACCCCAAGGAACTGCTCAAGCTCACCGATCCGAACACCACGCTGCGCTACATCGTGTCTCAGGTCCAGGACGTTTACGTGTCCCAGGGCGTAGACATCAACGACAAACACATCGAGGTCATCGCGCGTCAGATGCTGCGCAAGGTCACCGTTCTCGATCCGGGCGACTCCGACTACCTTGCCGGTAGCCAGGTCAACCGTTACGAGTTCCAGGATGCTGCCAACGAGCTCATCGCCGAAGGTAAGAACCCGCCGGTTGGTCAGCCGCTGCTGCTGGGCATCACCAAGGCCTCGCTGGCAACCGACTCGTGGCTGTCCGCGGCTTCCTTCCAGGAAACCACGAAGGTCCTTACCGATGCCGCCATCGAGGGCAAGACCGACACCCTTAAGGGCCTGAAGGAAAACGTCATCATCGGCAAGCCCATTCCGGCTGGTACCGGCTTGAAGCGCTATCGCGATGTGAAGCTTACCTACAAGGGCCGTTCCGTCGAGCCTGAAGAGATCGAGTCTCTGCCCGACTACGCCCCCGATGACCTTCGCGACATCGAGGAGCTTCTCCCGCAGCCGCAGGATTGGTCGCTGGATGGCGATGGCTATCTGAACATGGGTTCCTCGTACGGCAACTACTACAACGGCATGTCGCTTGGCCATCGTGGCCCGCAGCTGTCCGACGAGGACGCACGCCTGTACATCTACGACGATCTGGGCGTGTCGCAGCGTTGGGCTAACAAGTTCTCCGAGGCTGGCATCGAGACCGTTGCCGACCTGGTTGGCCGCACCGAGGACGACCTGCTCCGCATTGAGGGCATTGGCGCCAAGGCTATCGAAGAGCTTAAGGCCGGCTTGGCTGAGCACAACCTGTCCGAGGTCATCGAGGATGACCTGAACGCCACGAGCGACGACATGAGCCAGCTGCTCGACATGGTGTTCTCGCCTGATGACAACATCCTCATCGGCGGCGACGAGCCCCCGACGTTCAACACCGAGGGTGAGGACATGCTGGGCGAGGCTCTGCCTCCGCGCTCTTACCAGCGCAACCTCGAAGAGCTTGACGCTCTGCTCAATGCCAATCTTTATCCCTATCAGAAAGAGGGAATACGCTTCGCAGCAAGAGCTGGCAAGGCTATTATCGCCGACGAGATGGGACTGGGCAAGACCATTCAGGCTATCGGAACTGCCGAACTGCTGAGGAAAGAGGGACTCATAGAGTCTGTACTCATACTCTGCCCCACTTCACTGAAATACCAATGGAGAAGCGAAATAAAGAAATTCACGGATGCTGACGTATACGTGATTGAAGGCGGACACTTGAAAAGGAAAGAGGCATACTGCCGTAAGGAGACATACAAGATTGTGTCGTACAACAGCGCATGCAACGACATCAGGATTCTCGGAAAACTACAGACCGACATGCTCATCATGGACGAGGTGCAACGGTTGAAGAACTGGAATACACAGATTTCGAGGGCGGCAAGGAAAATAGAATCCGACTATGCCGTCATCCTGTCTGGC
>URZP01000024.1 GCA_900552365.1 uncultured Coriobacteriaceae bacterium | reverse complement strand
ATCGCCGATTGCCGACCAGATGGAATCCCAGACGCTTTGGATCAGAGCAAGGCCGTTCGTGATGACCGCCTGGATGAACGCGACGCCGCCGTTGACGATGTTCTCGATGATGGCCCACACGCTTGAAGCGAGCACCTGGATGCCGTTCCACACGCTGCCCCAGTCCTGGTTGATGATGCCGAGGACGATCGTCACGATCGCCTGGATGGCGTTCATCGCCGCCGTGACAATCGCGGAGATGTACGGCCAAACCGCGTCGATAACGGCTTGGATGGCGGTCATAGTCGAGCTGAAAATCTCAAGCATGACGGGCAGAACCGTGCTGATGATCGTCTGGATCACCGTAAGAACACCAGTGATTACCTCCTGGATAACGGGCATGTTCGCCGTTATGAGGTCGGTAATCTGCTGGATGATCGGGCAGAGCGTGGTTGTTATCACGAGCGCGATCTGGCCCACCGCGTCTATAATCGTGCTGATGATTGGCACGAGTCCCGAAACGATGGTGGCGATCACTGGGGCCACCGCAGCCACCAGGCCGCCAAGTGCGAGCGCGAAGCTGTTCACCACGATAACGGCGGCGGCAAAGAGACCTTGGAGCGGTTCGGCAAGCCCAGTGAGCGACTGGAACGCAGGGGCAAGCGATGACGCGATGCTGGATGCTATGCCGATGATTTGGTTTCGGAACGCCTCGTTGGTGGCCATGCTGTATGCGAAGATCGCCGCAAATGCAGTGATAGCGGCAACGGCAACGGCGGCAGGTGCGCTCAGCGCCGCAAAGTCTGTGGCAACGCCCTTAATTGCAGGAATAATCCCGCCCGTGAGCGAGTTTGCCAAAGCGCCGAGAACTGGGATCTGGCCGATAAGCCCGCCCAACGACACGGCGGCAAGTCCCGCCAGAGCGGCGGCTGCAATCTTGCCGCCCGTTCCGAGCTGCGAGAGATCAACGCCCTTGATTTTCTCTGACAGCCCGTCGAGGAACGTGCAAAGCTTCTCGACTGCTCCGCCGGTGCGCGTGAGGTTGCCCTGAGCGTCGTAGGTAACGCCCAAGAACTCGCCGAAAGCGGTGGAAAGCGGCTTGATGGCCGCGCGGCACGAGTTGAGAACCCCACGGATGGAGTTGAACACGGGGATGGCGGAGTCCTTGAGCGGCGTCATCCAGTCCTGGCCGATTTTGGAAAGCGCTGCTTTCATGTTCGCCATGGAGCCGGTAAACGACTCGTTGGCTGCTTTTGCGGAATCGCCGAAAGACGCGTACATGGCGTCGGAGAACGTTTGGAAGTCGATCTTGCCGGCTGTGACCATCTTGGAAACCTCGTCGGAGGACTTGCCGAGATAGGTCGATAGCACGGAGATCGCGTTGATACCTCGATCCGTGAACTGGGCCACCTGCTCGCCCGAGAGCTTGCCGTTGGCGGCAACCTTTGCCCAGATCGATGAGAGGTCGCCGAGGTCTTGAGAGAACGTTGCGGCGGTGCCGACGCAGCCGTTGAGGGCCTTCTCCATGTCGGAGCCTGCCGCAACGCCGGAAGCCGCCAGCTGAGCCGCAGCCGTCGCTGCTGTGTCGAAGCCGAAGGCGGTTCCATCTACGGAATCTTGGATTGTCTGGTAGAAGTCGCCCCATTCGAGCTTCATGCCCTTGAACATGGCCTGCGCCTTCTCGATGTTGAGGGCGCGGCTCATGCCGCCCGTGGCGGCTAGCGTGGTGACGCCTGCGGTCACCGTGCCGATCGCGGTGGCGATGGACTTGCCAACGCTGCCGAAGCTTGAGGCGAAGAAGCCGGCAACCTGCGAGCCTACGGACTTGGCGGTGTCCTTGAGGCCGCTGAGCTTGGAGGCGGACTTGTCGAGGCCGCCGTCCATGTTGGAGCCGTCGTAGGTTCCCTTTGCGGATAGAACGTAATCAGCCATTCGGTTTCGCACCTCCCCATGGCGTCCAAGGCGGGTTCTTGCGGTATTGCTCCTTCAGGGCGTCGATCTCGGCGTGGGTGAAGTCCGTCTCGCGGAACTCGCCGTTGCGCTTCTGCCAGAGCTTGTAGGTCTTCTTGGAAAGGCAGTTGGCTACGGCGACCTGAACCGCATCCTTGAGCAGGTTGGAGTCGCGAACCGTCGCGGTCTCAAGCTCCTTGCGCACGAACATGAGCTGGACGGGCGTGTGCTGGGCGTACTGCTCGTAGTCCCAGCCGAGACGCGCGGCGAAGAACGCGAAATCGGCCTCCCTGTGGAACAGGGCGGCGTCTTCGGCATCCTCGCCGCGCTTTTGAACGGTCTTGAAGTACTCGAATCCCGTTAGGCGAGTGAGAGCGCGTTCCCTGCGCCCATGAATAAAAAAGCGCAGTCGCGCTGAAGGGCCAGCATCACGGCCTGGTACACGGCGGGGTAGCCGTTGGCCTCGATCAGCTTGTTGACGATCTCCTCTCCCTTGTTCGGGATGAAGTAGCCGCCGCCCACGAGCTTCAGGCCGTAGCCGGCGATGGCGGAAAGCTCCTTGAACGTGAACATGCCGTCGTTCTTGTAGAAAGAGGCGATGATGGGTGTGTGGCGCTCCTCGTAGAGGTCGATGCGCTTTCGCGTGAAGGCGATCTCGCACTCGCGCCCCTTGACGGTGAACGTTGCGCGCTCCATCTCTTCGATGTCCTGCTCAAGCTCTCCCTTGAACTCCTCCTTGACGGAATCTTCGAGGGCGTCTTCCAGCTCCTCGTCGGACTCGTTGCCCTCGATGAACTCGTCGAAATCCTTCTCTTCTGCCATTCGTGTGCTCCTTAGTCGTTGGTGACGGTCACGGTCGCTGCGGTGATCTGGTCTTCGGTCGCGGTCTCGTAGAGCCACGGCTTGCCGGAGCCTTGGAACTCCATGGAATAGGTGGTGTTGTCGTCGTTCGGCGCCTCGAAGGTGTCGGAGGTGACGATTGCGAGGCCCATGCGCAGGGGGACGTACTTGGTGTTCGCGGTGGAGCGGATGCGCTTGCAGATCTTCAGGCAGAGGTAGGTGCCGTCGGCGAGCGCCTTGGCGACCATCTTCGTGGCCTCGTCGTCGGGCGAGTAGAGGCCGTCGATGGACGCGTCCCAGTCCTTGTTGCTGGCGAAGCGCAGCTTCCAACCGCCGATGGCGTCGTCTTTGGTGGCCGCCTCGGTGGTGTCCTGGTTGAGGTTGAAGGAAAGCCCCTGCTGTCCCGCCACGGCCAGAAGGTTCGCGCCCGTGCTGTCTGTCACGAGCGCCACGATGTCGTTGCCGTTGAGCGCCTTTGCGGTGGCGGAGTCGAAGTCGCACCCAACGAGCTTGTTGTCGGTAACGGAAGCCATTGCGGCCCCTTTCTCGTTATTTGACGCGGAGGCCGTAGCAAACGCGGAAGGTTACCCCCACGATCGCGTGCCCCTCGTCGGTTTCGTCTTTCTTGAGCGTCTGCACGCCGTCGAAGGTCGTGCGGTATAGGGAGAACGGCTCGGGCAGCTCGAACCCGTCCGCAAGCGCCTGCTCAAGGCGCTGGATCATGCCGAGAACCTTCGCGTTGCTGTACGGGCGCACAGGCTCGCTTATGCAGTGAACCCACACGCTGATCGCGTCGATGTACATGGTCTTGGTGTTCTCTGACTGCGTGCTCTGAAGCTCCACGCTGTATAGCGGAGAAGCCCTGTTTTCGGGGCTGTCGTAGCATTTCGTGCCGGTGCCCTGCTCGATCGCGTCAATGAGGCAACCGAGAAACACGGCCAGGCTTAGGCGCTGCACTGCTCGCGGCATCGTTCCTCCTTAGAGCTTCTTCAGCTGGTCGATCAGGTCTTGTTGGAAAATCGGGCGCTGCGTGTCCACGTTCCGCTTGAGGAACCGCTGACCCTGCACATAGCCGCCGCTCACGGTTCTATGGCCGTACTCGACGTGCGGCGCATAGCTTTTCGTGTAGCCAACGGTGTCTCCCGAGTGGCCCAGCGACATGCGCAGCTCGCCGTGCGGCCCCCCAGGCCTGGTCTTCTCGGTCGATACGGGCGTTCCGCCGTCGGCTTTGCCGCGATTGAAGATCTGGGCCATGTTCTTCGTGATGACCGCATCGAAGCGCACGGAGGAGAGTCTCTTCAGCTTTCCCGCGAGGTCGTTCACGTCTTGGATCACAAAACCCATGGCTTGAACCCCTTCACGGTGAGAACGGTCGTATCGCCGTCCGCTGATACGTCCGCCAGCTCGTAGGCGTGGCCCTTCACCTCGACCGCGCACACTTCGCCGAAGTCTGCTGCGGGCCTCTTGGTGAGCAGGGAGCGGGTAACGCCGTCGTAGGCGTTGCCCGCGTTGTCTGCCTTGATCTTGTGCCACGGGCCTACGCGTACGAAGAAGCCGAAGGCTGGCACCTCGGAGCACGTGGGGTTGTGCAGCTCGTCGGTGCCCGTCTGCTCGCGTTTGATAGCAGCCGCCCTGTACCACCTCATCGCCGCGCCCCCATGAACTTGATGCCCTTGGGGTGGCAGGCGTCGCGCAGGGCCTCGATGTCGGCGGAATAGGCGGAAAGCACGTCATCAACGAAGGAGTTGGACATGCTGCCGCCATCCGATGCCGATTCGGAGGTGCTGCCCTCGTAGCCGCGCAGGCGCAGGGCCTTGATCGCCGCGTCGACGGCGATCGACTCGGCGAGGCGAGGCAGCTCGGCCACCTTGAGGCGGATGCACAGGCGGTCTGATACCGTCGCGATCATCTCCTCGATAACGGCGTCTGCCGGCACTGCCTCGTCTTCCAGGTAACGCGCCTTTACGCGGTCTGCGAGGGATGCCATGGCTAGCCCTCTACCGGGCGATCGCCATTTTCGAGCGCCTGCTCGGAGGTCGTGTCGATGGTGGCGATGATGTGGCCGTAGACGTTGGGAAGCACGGGGATGAACAGGCCGGAGGCCTTAGTCCACGTGGCAACCGGGTCTTGGGTGTCCCAGCGAACGCAGGTGACGTACTGCTCCTGGCGCTTCTCGTTGAACGCGCCGCCCTGCTCAAGCTCCTCGGGGGTTACGCCCCAAAGGCCGGTGCCAACGGAGCCGTCGTAACCGACGGAGCACATGACGAACTTGTCCTCGGGGAAGAAGCGGCCCTGGGTAACCTTCATGGAGTCGGCGGCGGTGTCGATCACGCCGTAGCGCTCCTCGTCGATGTTCAGCGTGAGGCCGTTGAACTGCTGCGCGAGCAGGTTGTTGACCTGCGCGAGGCTCGGCAGGATGCCGGCACCGTTGATGCCGAAGATCGCCTTCTGCACGGCTGCGTTGCGCTGGATAAGGGAGAACACCTTCTTGGAGGTGATTGCGACGGTGGGGGTCTGGCCCTTGCCGTTGGCGATGGTCACCCACTTGTCGATGTCGCCGATGATGTCGGCGTCGGCGACGGCCCACTTGGTGGCTACCTTCTGGTCGCTGGGGACGCCGAAATCGACCTCCATCGAGACGTTGTTCTCGTTGATGGTCATCTTGCCCGTGGAAAGGGCCTCCATCTTGGCCTTCTCGACGCGGGCGACGACGGACTCTGCCATGCGGGCAACGTCGTCGAAGCAGTAGCGGCGCACGGAGTCCATCTGCATGTCGAGGCCGCGCGTGACGAGGCGCAGGCGCTCGGTGAGGTTGATCTTCTCCTTGATGAGCAGCTGCTCGGTGACGACGCGCTCGAACGGAACGCGGGAGGCGATGTGCGCCTCGGTGTCGAAGCCGTGGATCATTGCCACGGTGGGAAGGTTGCCGTTCTCCACGATGCGGGAGTACTCGGCCTCGATGTACTGGGTCTTTTGATCCGGGAACAGTCGGGAGCCGAGGTAGTTTCGCTGGACGTTGAAGCCCTGCGAGAAGTCGAGCATGTCGCGCTCGGTGATGAGCTCGGAAATGGGACGCATCTAAGCTGCTCCTTTCTTACACGAGGTAGAGGCCTGCGGCGGCGAAGTCCGCCTTCTTGGCCTTGGCCTCGGTGGATACCTTGTCGGCCTTGAGTCGGCCCTGGAAGATCACGGCGACGGGGCACTTGTCGGTGTCCGTCATGTCGTAGTCCTCAAGGAACACGCCGAACTCGTCGGTGCCGGTGAACAGCGCACCGGCCTTGATGATCTTGCGACCGTCTACCTCCTTGGCCATGGCCTGGGTAGCGGTTCGCGTCTTGGTGACGATGCCCACCTCGGAATCGAGGATGCTTTCGGACTCGCCGTAGGTGAACGCCTTATTGAGCGCCATCTTTCTTTCCTCCGTTCATTCGGTTGCTGTATGCGGCTGCGAAGCTAGCGCCGAAGGACTGGGGCTTGCCCTCGCTGCCCGCCTTGGGGGGCTGGCGCTTGAGCGCTTCCTGCACTGCGGCGTCTACCGCCTTGGGGAAAAGCTCCTTGATCTTGGAGATCGCGGCGTTGGTGTCGTCCGCCTTCTCCGTCACGAACATGGAAAGAAGCTCGTCGCCGAGGTCGATGCCTGCGGCCTTCAGTTCGGCGCGCGCAACGCCCATCTGCTCGGACAGGTTGATGCGGCGCTCAAGCGCAGCCTTCTCGGCGTTGGCCTTCTCAAGCGCGTACTGCGCGCGCTGCAAGTCGTTCATGCCCGCAAGCTTCTCGGCCTCGCTGCGCTGGTCGTCGGCCTCCTGCTTGATCTGCTCGCGGATTTGCTTCTCGATCTGCGCACGCTCGCGGGAGATGCGCTTCTTGACGATCTCGTCAACGTCGGCGTCGGTGTAGGTCTTGCCCTTCGTCTTGGGCTTGCTTCCCTTGTCGTCCGGGTCTTCACCCGCGCCCTGCTGGTCGCCTTCGGGGCCTTCGCCCTCGGTGCCCGCCTCTTCGCCAGCGCCTTCGGTTCCCTCGTCGCCTTGCTGCGGCGGGGTGAGGTTTCCGCCCGCTACTCCTGCGAACTTCTGTCGGTTTCCGTCCTTTGCCATGCTTCGTACCCTCCATAAGGTTTCTCGTGGCTCATGCCTGCACGTTTTCCGTAGCTTTTAGCGGGTTCCACGCCTGCCCGAACCGTGGCTTTTAACGACCTCAACGCTCGGTCGGTCTTTGACCATGCGAGTGTCCTTCATGCGTGAGATTCGCCCGTCAGGCGGGTTCCAGGATGTCCTCAAGGCGCTCAAGCGTTGGCATCTCAAGCAGGCGCATGACCTCGCGTCCGCCGTCGGTTACAACGACCATGGGAACGCGGGTGATGCGCTCGGCGTTGTTCAGCCGCTCCATGAGGCCGTCCCATGCCTGATGAACCCTCACGCGCCCCGGGTACTCCTCGGAAAGCGGGTCTATGACCGCTCGGCGGTACGCCTCGCATGACGGGCACCCAGCGCGGGTGATGTATTCGATCTCCATGGCTCCTCCTTGACGCAAAAGAAAAGGCCCCCGTGTTGGGGGCCTTGATTGTGCCGTTGGGGTGAGATGCCTATTCGGTTTTCGCCTGTTTGCTATCGGTGCAGCGCCTTGTCGCGCTTTCTTATAATCGCCTCGGCCTCTTCCTGGCCAATCTCGTCTAGCCATAGGTCGCCGCTTTGCGTTCCGAACACCTCTGTGTCGAATACCCAGCGCCCGAGCGTGAAATCGTAGGTCTCGCACACCATCTGTTCCGCATCGAAGCGCGATACGCGCCTGCGGGAGTCGTCGGTGTAGTAAATCATTTGCGAACCTCCTCGATGTTCGGCGGCGTCTTTATTTTCGCGGCGTTGTCGGCCATCTCGCGGCGAAGCTCCCACTTGCGCTCAAGCGGGGTGTCCTCCAACCGCTCCTCCTCGTAGAGCGCGTGGTTGCGCTCCTTCACGTCGAGGCTCTGCTTCGTGTGGAACTGAAGCTCGAACTTGAAGCCGTCGGGCGTCTCGAACTGCGTGTTGACGCCACGGTAAGCGCTCGATGCGTCGCCGAGCGTGTTCTTGACCTTCACCACAGTATAGCCCGCCTTCTCAAGCGCCTGCCTGATGCGCGCGAACTCGTCAGCGAACGACTCGACTGGCAGCACGTATGTGTAGCGCAGCACGTCGTTGATGCCGTCTGATGCCTCCTTCTCGCTCACATCGAGCTTGTGCGAGTCGGTGCGGATCTTCCGCGCCAACGACTGCTGGCCCTTGAGCCTGAAATCAAGCCCGGCCAGCGCCGAGCCGGCGCGTTGCAGCGATTCGAGCAGGGACGTGGTGACAGGTTCCCGAACCATGGCGCTCGATCGCAGCGTCATGGCGTGGGTCGCCGAATCGCCGCCGCGCTTTGCAACGTAATCGTCGATCCACTTGTCCCAGTCGGCCACCTCAAGGGTGTACGAGCAGCGGCACCACGGGTGCATCGGCGGGAAGTTCGTGCCCGGCATGCGCTCGGAGAACTTTGCCGGGTGCTGCTTCTGGTAGGCCTCAAGCTCGCGGCACACCTCGCAGGCCCTGCCGTCGTGGATGCATGACAGCGCGTAGCTGTCGAACTCCGACTCGTGCACGCATGCCTGCGCCTCGTTGAAAAGGTACGTTCCCTCTGTGTACACAAGGCGCATGGCGGTCTTCGCGCCGCTGTGGTTGAGCCTCTGGCGAAGCTCGCGCGAAATCTCGTCGTACGAGACGCCGCGTGCGATCAGCTTTGAGAAGTCGTCGTTGAGGTAGCTCGCCAGCTTCTCGCGGTTCGCCCAGATGTTGGCCGAGAAGTCTCCGTCTGCCGCCCAGGCAGCTCCGACCGTCGCACGCACGACCTCGGAGTCGTAGCGGTAGAACTCCTTGCCGAAGCCAAGCTCCTCGGCGGCGATGTTGGCGGCACGCCGCGCCTGCTCCTCGAAGTGCCTGCGGAACTCCTCCTGCTCGATCGCGCCGATCTCAAGCTGCTGCAAGCGTATCTGCATCTGGATAGCCTCAAGCTCGTTCAAGCGGTAGATGCTCTCGCGCACGGGCATGAGGTCGGCGTACTGCGGGTACTTCTTGGCGAACTCGTCCATGCGCTCCATGAGCAGCGTGCGGTCTTCTGCGCTGATGGATTGCAGCAGGCGGCGGTACTCGATCACATTGCCCTCGCCGTACTTGGCGTAGTAGGCCGCGATCATGCGGTCGAGCTTCGCCGCCTCGGATGCGTAGACCTTGGAAAGCCGCTTGGACAGGTCGGCCTCGTCCTTGGTCAGCTGCTGCAAGAACTCGTCGCGCCTCTCGCGCCAGTATTCGTCGCTCGGCTTACTCATTGGAAAGCAACAGCTCGATGATCTTGTCCTTGGTGGCGTTCTTCGGGATCTTCACGCCGCTGTTGCGGGCAAGCTCGCGCAGGTCGTTGAGCTTCATGCTGCCAAGCTCGCCGCTGTCCTCTGCCGGCTGCTCCTTGGCTTCGGTTTCGCCTGGCTGCTCGGCAGGCGTGACGGCATCCATTTCCTTCTGCGGTTCCTTTTGCACTGTCTCGGGCTGCTTGATGCTGTAGGTGGTCATATCGACTAGGCCGTAGATGCTCACGAGGTCTTCGCGCACGTATCCGCCCATCGTCAGCTCGACCCAGCCGTCGGCGACGGACTCCACCCGCGCCGCCGACATGTTTCCCATGGTGCCGATGATCTCGCCGCCCGGCTCCTCGCGGACGGCAAGCTGCTTGCCTCGGCTATAGGTTGCTACCTTCATCGTTGGTTCCTTCCTCCTGGTTGGTTTCGATCGTTCGGTTGGTGGGGTAGCCGTCGCTCACCGCGCCGGCCTTCTCCTCCTGCTCGTCTCGCTTGCGCTGCATCTCGGCTTTGGGATCGCTCACGCAGGAGAGCACGGAGAGCTGCGTCTCCTCGGACACGATGCCCGAGAGCTGCCCGGCAACCGATGCCTCGCTCTGCAAGTCGTCGGGCATGTTGCGGTGCATGGTCACATCGACCATCTGCCAATCGTCGCCGCTGAAGCCCTGGCTCAACGGATAGGCGGCTAGGAGCTTCAGGCGCTCCTGCACGCCGCGCTTGAACTTGCGGTCTTTCTTGCGAGCGAGGTTGCTCATGGGCATCATGCGCATCTTGAGCGCTATGCCGGAGGCGGTAACGAAGCTGTCGGAAGTGATGTCGGGCACCATCGCCATCTTGAAGATCAGCTGCTCAAGGCGGTTGATAAGGTTCTCCTGCACGGAGTCGGCGTTGGGCTTCGCCAGGAACACCACATCAAGGCCCTCTAAGGACTCGCCGAAGAGGTTGATCACCTTGTTCTCGCGGATGTTCACCAGCTCGTCATCGGTAAGCTCTTTGCCCTTGACCACGAGGTAGCAGTCGCTGAAGTACTCCACGTCGTTCGCCTTCTCGGAAAGCACGGCGTTGTACTGCTCGACCATGGAAAGCACGCCCTCGTAGAGGCCGCGCCCCTTGGTGTTCTGGCGGAAGTCGACGGCGGGCACGCTGCCGAAGCTGTGGTCCTCGGCCTCGCCGAACTCCAAGCCGACATCGCCGCGCCTGAACGGCACGACCTCGTGGGCATCGGAATAGCTGCCCTTGATAGCGCCGTCGTCACCGTAGAACCAGCGGACGAAGAACATCGGGCGCTTCAGCACGGAATCGTCGTAGACCATGAACGACGTGAGCGGCGACACCGCGATTGATCGCGGCAGACCCTCTTCGTCTTGGTACAGCATCTCGTAGGCATGGCCGAACTTCGACGCCATCTCCGACAATTCAGCGTCCACGTCCTCCTGGAAGTTTCTCGCCGTATAGTCGGCGATGAACGCCTCCACGGCCTTCTTGCGCCCATCGTCCTCGCCCTTGACCGAAAGCGTCATGGGCACGCCGATGTAGTAGCCCTCGAACGTGTCCGTGATGGTGTAGCAGAAGTCGGCAGACAGGCGGTTGTTCGGCTTGTAGCCGGGTTTCTTGCGCCATGACCGGTCGAAGATCGCGTAGTGCGTGTCGTACACCTTATCCAGGTACTCGTAGCGCGGCTTGTGGTCCTGCTCGAACTCGTCGACCAGGCGCCGAAGCAGCTCCTCGGTCATCTCGGTTCCAGCGGGCAGGCGGAAGTCGTCGGTGGACGGCTCTCGCTGCATCTGGTCGTAGTAGAAAGAATGGAACTCGTGGCTCAAATCAGATACCCCCCTTGAAGGTCTTTATGCCGGGTCGGTTCTCCCATTGCCTGATCGCGGACGCCAGGGAGTCGGGCATGTCGTCGTGCGCGGCGTTCTCGTTGTAGTCGAGCACCTGGTTCAGCGCATCGGCGTCCAGCGGGTACTCGTCGCAGTCGAGGAAGCGCACGTTCTGCCACTCGCTGCGCAGGTGCGTGCTGATCTTCAGGTACTTGTTCTCCTTCTCCTGGTATCCCACGCACGGCCTGCCGCGCTTTAGGATGCCCTTGCGCAGGTAGCCCTTGTCGGCGTTCATCTCGCAGTGGATCGAGCCGATGCGCAAGGCCTTGCAAAGCCCGATGATCTCGTCCAGGCAGTCGTCCACGTGCTTGTGCCACATGCGGACGAGGCAGTACCAGATGCCGCCCCTGTTGCATATGGCCGTGAAGGCCGTGAAGTCCGCGCCTCCGTAGCTCGCGTCGATGTGGCCAATGCCGTCTCGCAGAAGCTCCGGCTCCTTGAAGAACTTGGCGTTGGTGAACATGGCGTCCTCGTCGGCGATGTGCTTCAGCTCGTAGTTGGCGGCGAACAGCGACGGCGACATGCTCGCCCGCACCTTCTCGATCTCCTCGCGGCTCATGAGGCCCGTCTGCCAGCAGTCCCAGCGGCGGATGTTCGGCATCAGCTGGAACGCGTCGTCCTTGTGCCACGGCGTGCCAGTGTTGAAGATGCGCCCGCCACGGTTTCGGATGTTCTGCAACTCCTGGTAGATCAGCTTGATGCGCTCGCGCTCCGCCGCCGACACGCGATCCTTCACGTTCACGATGTCGTCGGTGAACACGCGGTCGGCGTGCTTGCCGGTCAGCGAGCCGCCGCATCCCAGGCCCAGAAGCTGCGGAGCGCCCGACACGCCCTGCTTGAGGTTGGTGGATACAGACGACTGCGTGGCCCTCGTAAGCTCAAGCTCCACGCCGTAGAGCATGCGCACGAGGCCTCGGAAGTAGTCGGTTTGCAGCACGTTGGCCGTTGCCGCCATGACCTCCGCCACGTCGTCGTCCGTCTTGCGCAGGAACATGGATCGCATGCCGGGGAACAGCACGATGATGAACGCGAACGAGATGCCCAGGCACGTGGTCTTGAAGCTGCCTCGGTGCGCCTGAATCGTCTCGTCGTCGGTGCCGAAGACCATGTCCTTGATCCACTCGTTGTGCAAAGACGTCAGCTTGTCGAACCCGAGGCGCACGGCTATGTCCACGGGGCAGTCGTACACCAGGTCGATGAGGTCAGCCCTTGTCGGCATTGCGCTTCGCCTCGATGAGCTTTCCGATCTCGTCGCAAGCGGCCCCGATGTCGGCGGACACCTCAATCTGCTCCACGGGCTTCTCGCCCGCGGTGTCGCGCAGGAACTGGATGGCAGCTATGTCGCCGCGCATCGCCTTCTTGGCGACCTTGAGGATCGAGATCTCTGAAACCGTGAGCTTGCGGTCTGGGTAGTCCTCGAAGCTCAGGCCCTCCAAGTCGTCGAGCTGCGCGTCCGTTCCCTCGAACGGCATGTGCAGCACGATCTTGGCAATCTCCTGCATCTGCTTCTTCTCGCGGCGCTTCTTCGCCGCAGCCTTGCCGGCCTTCGACGCCGCAGCCTTGCGCTGCTCTGCGGTCTGGTCTCTCTTGGGTTTGATGAGGTTCTGGTCGTTCACGGCGATCAGTCCTCGAACGTGAGGCCCATGAAGGCCAGGCGCTTGTGAAGCTCGGCCAGCGCCCCGAAGTCGTTGGAGCCGTAGACGAGGGTGTGGACGATGGCCGTGTCCATGACGTACTGCCACTGGCGGTCGTCCCAATGGTCGCTGCAACGGTTTGAGCGCCACGCCTCGAACCACTCGACGGTCTCCTTGGGCCAGTCTGTGTCTTCGGGCAGCGTCGGCTTGTCCTTCTTCGCGGCCATTTCAGCTCCTCTCTATCGGTTGTCGTTTTCAGATGGAAAGGGCGCAACGGCTAGCGCTGCGCCCGGGTGCCCCCTCTAGTAGGAGGAGCGGCCAGAAGAGCTGCCACGGCTGCGGCTGAACGCAGAGCGGACTCGGTTGGCGATGTTGCCTGCTGCGGCACGGATGCGACCGAACATGTCTGCCTCCTCTCGTTTTCGGAAACAAAAAAGGCGACCCGTAGGTCGCCTTAGATTCTCCTATGCGCGTGAGATTGGCCTATTCGCCCATGGCTCCAAGGATCTTCGAGCCGTCCATGTACAGGTCGCCGTACTTGGCAAGCGCGTACTCCCTGATGAAGCTCTCAAGGTCGTCTGAATCGCGGAACACGCACACAACGTGGTAGACGCTGCTCCAAACGTTCTCGTAGTAGGGCTTCATCTCAATCGCCTGGAAAGCCTTGAGGATTGCGTTCGCCTCGGCGAAGCTGTCGGCTTCGAGGTCACCCGTGGGCTCGATCCCGGCAAGCGGGTTCGGCACGGGCGTGCCCTTCTGCTCCTTGGGCTTGAACTGCCGCTTATTCTGCAAGCCGATTCGCTCGGTGAACACGGGGCGGATGACGTCGCCGTAAGTCCAGCCGTCCTCGTCGGCCTTTACCAGGTCGGCGAACTTGTCCCTATCGGCCTGGTCGTGGAAGCAGAAGCAGATCCAGAAGCCGGAATCGACGGCCATCTGGAAGCGCTTCTCCTCGCGCTTCTCGCGGTCTCGGTACTCCTTCTGGTGATCGGTGAGCTGCGCCGCCTCAACGGCCTTCTTCTCGGCCTTCGCCTCCTGCGGCTTCTCGAACTTAAAGCCCATAGTGTGCCCACCTCTTCTCGTCGGCCTCGATGAACGGGTACCACTGCTTGACCACCTCGAAGTCCTTCGGGCGCTTCTCGCGCAGCGGCTTCATGAATCGCATGTCCAGGCCGTCGAAGCTTCGCCCGAACAGCTCGTAGTCGGGCGGCAGGCCGATGCCGCGCCTCTCGATCGCCGCCATGACCTCAGATTTCGTCCAGTCGGCAACCACCGACGCCTTGCGCGTGGTGAGCTTCATGAGGCCGTGCTTGGTGAGGCTCGCGCGGCGGTAGGGGTTGTCGCAGGCGCGAACGCCGTCGCAGAACCACGTGTCCTCGGGAAGCCCGAGGTCTTCCAGGATGAACGGGCGCATGTCGTCGTACCCGAACACGGGCATGTTCGCCGCTTCGATCACGTCGCAATGCTCGGGGCTTTGGAACACGCAGTTGTTGAGCGTCCTCGACCACCTGGGATGCGGGTACTGGTGGATCTTCACGCCGAAAACGCCCTCGATCGTCTTCACGTTGTGCTCGACCATCGGAAGGCCGGGGATGGACCAGTAGTAGATGGGCACTACCTCGATACCCTCGTCCTCAAGCGCGATCCACGCGGCCAGCGAGTCCTTGCCAAGCGAGCAGGACAGCACGACGGGCCGTCCCTCCTCCTTGAGCTTGCGCCTAACCTCGGCGCTGGTCGGCTGGCCCTTGATTATCGTCGGCATCGTCACTCCTCTCGGTTATCTCTATCGGCTCTCCCGAGCCGTCGAGCACGAGCTTAAAGCCCATGTGAGAAGCCATCTCGGCCAGGCCGGACGCCCCGAGGTCGGAGCCTTGCTTGAGCGTGTTCCCGATATAGTTGCGGCTCTTGCCCATCGCCTTGGAAAGCGCGTACATGCTCATGCCCGACCGGTCGAGCATTTCCCTAAGCGCCTCTGTTGGTGTCATTCGCCCTCCCTTCAGATCTGATCACTATTGCACTTGATTCTAGCACATTAGCTAAAGTGCTAGCCCATTTATTATTGTGTGCATATTGTGTAGCCCATTAGCTATTGTGCAATTGTCACACTAGCCCATTAGCTATTGTGCCATACTATCAAGTGTCAGCAGGGGCCGCAGAGGCCACCAGGAAGCCGACAGGCACCCATAAAACCGAAGAGAGGAAAGCAGATGGCAGAGCAAGAGAGCTTGGATCTGATGGTGAGTGGTCAGCTGGTAAGCAACCACACGATCTTGGCAATTGTCGAGGGCATGAGAGCACGAGGCTACTTCAGAAAAGGCCCCCAGGGCCGGAAGGATGGCCTAGAGCTTGCAACAGCCTTGAAGCTTGTAAACGAGTACATGGCTTTTCCAGAGCTTGGCAGGTACACAGTAGAGGCCACGAAGCACAGGCCAATTAACGAGATTCCCCGAGCCGATTACGAGCAAGTGGAGATCATGAGGGCCTGCGACAACTGGTTAGCCCAGGTAACCGAGGCATTCAAGACCAACAGCGACGAGGAGGCCATTATCTACATGGTAAGGGATCTTCGGAAGCAGGTCATAGCCGACGGCATAGAGGCCGGGAGCTTGAAGGTTCGAAAGTACTTCGGCAAGCATGGCTTTTACTACATGGACGATCAGGGCAAGTGGCAGAACGCCAAGGCCATTGATTGGAACATCGGCGAAACGAACCCCATCAGACCAGCAGAGCAAGCAGCCTAAAGCAAGCAGGAGGCCCCGAGAAGGGGCCTCCCACGACAACACACAGGAGATCATACCATGCAGAAGCTACTCACGAAAGAGCTTCAGAAGAAGCTCCCGCCGCTCTACTCGCAAGACGGCAAGAAGGCCGAGACCGTGGTTTACGGCCACTGGTTCAGCTGCTTCAACGGCTGGGACTTCTACGCCACCGAGTACGACGAGGAGACCGGCGACATGTTCGGGTTCGTCTTCGGGGCAGTCCCCGAGATGGGCTACTTCAACCTGGCAGAGCTTGAGGAGATCAACCGCAAATACGGCCTGAACTACTTCGAGCGCGAGACCAATTTCACCCCCAAGAAGGTTACCGAGGTTCCCAGGATAGCCGAGGCATTCGGCTACCTCTGGGAAAAGTAACAGATCACTACCGGGAGGGGCCTAGCCCCTCCCATTAAGGAGGGTTCGACCATGGAACGAGAAAAGATCATCGAGAAGATCAAGAAGCTTCGCGAGCACAGCGTGGAGAACGGCTGCAACGAGGCCGAGGCGATCCAGTTCGCCCTCAAGGCCCAGCGCCTGATCGCGGACAACAACGTGGAGGAGTGGGAGCTTGCCGACGAGGTGAAGCAAGTGACCGAGACCACCACAGCGCGAACCACGAAGGCGTGGGCGCCGAGCCTCGCATCGGTGATCGCCGACAACTTCCGGTGCAGGGTGTACCAGCGCAGGGTAACCGATCGCAAGTACGAGTACGTGTTCGTCGGATGGAAGGCCGACAGCGAGGCGGCAGAGATCGTCTACCAGAACCTGCTCGAAACCTGCCACAGGCTGGCAAACGAGTATCAGGACTTCGCGTACACCGACCCCGACGCCTACTCGAACTTCGTTATCGGCTTCATCGCCGGGGTGCGCGCCGAGCTTGAGAAGCAGTGCTTCGAGCTGATGATCGTTTGCCCCAAGGAGGTTGAGGACTACTTCGAGGGCCTGGGGCTTGGGCGATCCCATAGGCGAGGCCTCAAGGCATCCAACAACGACAGCATAAGCCGAGGCATGCAGCAGGGGCGCGACGCGGTGCGCAGCCGGCGCGTGGAGGCCCCGAGGGGCAACCTCCTCCCGGCATAGCAGAACGACATAGGGGCAGGGCTTCAGGCCTTGCCCCGATCTTTAGAAAGGGGCACACCATGCAGGTAAAAGCAGGCGACATTTTCGAATGCGAGGGCAGTTTCTACCAGGCCATCAAGGCCACAGCGAAAACAGCCACGATCAGGCCCATAGAAAGCACTTTCGAGGGTTTGGCCGACGCCTACGGGTGGGAGCGCAAGTACATGC
>URZP01000023.1 GCA_900552365.1 uncultured Coriobacteriaceae bacterium | reverse complement strand
AACGGTGATGGTACGGGCCTCGGGGTCGAACGCGACGCTGATGAACAGGTCGTCCTTGCCGATTTGAATGGAACTGTCGGTCAAGCTTTTGAAATACAGCTTGTCAACGGCATCCGAAGCGTTCGAGATCAGCTCGCGCAGAAAGATCTCCTTGTTCGTGTAAATGGAGTTGATCATCAGATCAAGCAGTTTCTTGCTTTCTGTTTTGAACTTGCGCATGTGCGAATGTCCTTTCGTTTTGCAAGGCCGCCTGCGTCGTGCCGCGTGCACGGGATTGGCGCGAACCGCGCCGCCCACATAAGTCGATACGCGATTAGCAGTCTCGCCCTCTGAGTGCTAATAACCGATTTTAGGCAGTGAAAAACGCGTGTCAACAAAGGCACGCGTCATTCGGAAGACTGTTTTTCGGTTGTTACTTTAAGAACATCGCCAGGCGATTGCGGAAGCGGCCCGCACCTCCGGCGCCCGTTCGCAAGCCGACCCAACGCGCGCTCTCCTACTCGGAAAGCTGGCAGACGTGCATCCAGCTGTTGCCCGTGGAAAGCGCATGCGCGCATCCAACGCACGAGCGGCCCGGATACGGGCACGGGTCGCTGGACTCGAAGCCCCTGAGATCAACGTGCGCCGCGGCAAGCTCGGAATCACTGGACTTGTGGAACGCCGACGAGGCGCTCTTCATGCCCAGAACCATCATGTCGGCCATCTGACGCATGCCGAGCTTGGTAGGATGCGTGCCCTCGATGCTGTCGTAGTCGTAGCCCATAGACGCGATGTCGACGGCAATGGCGCCGTGCGACTCGGCCGCATCGATGATGGCCTGGTTGTACGCGGAAAAAGCCACGCCGCGATAGTTGTACGGGAACGTGGACTTCGCGTGGTACTTCACGCGGCCGGGCAACATGGTGAAGCACCAGATACGCGCCTGAGGGAAGCGGCTCTTCATGCGGTCGATCATCTGACCGTACGCGCGGCCGAAGCCCTGCGCCGCGTTCGCGGGGGCGTTGCCTGCCTCGACCGGATCGGGCAAGCCGGCCTGAATCAAACAGCGCGGCATAGCGCTTCCCCTGCCGCGAGCCTGGGCATCGGGGCCTCCCCAACCGTAGTCGTTGATGCCGTAATACACCAGGATGTCATCGGGCGCCGCGTCGTCCATACCCAAAGCCGCAACGCGCTCGTTGCAGTTGCCGCAAGGGTAGCCCGCGCCCTCAAGCATCGAGCCCGACCACGCCGCGTTTGCCAGCAGCTGGCCGTCGAAAGCACGGATAACGTGCATCCACCAGGTGTCCTCGATGGATGTTATGCCTGCTCGCTCGCAATTCGCCTTGTTGTAGAAAACCGCGAAGCCCTCGTGCGTGCAACCCTCGAACGTGCTGATGGAGTCGCCGAAAACCGAAAACGTACGTGCCATGCGATCTTCCCCTTTGCCCTCTTCGCTCTCTTATTGAAAACAACCCGCCGGCAGCTGTTTCGCCGAAGCGGGGTCATATGTCACAGAACGGGATTATACCGTGAGCCATGCGTCCCATTTTTGCAATCACTTTAACAGTGACCTATCGCCATACGTTAGAATTCGAATCGGAAACCCGCGCACACGCAAAAAGGAGGGTACATGGCTTTCGAGACAACGAACTACCAGTGCATCTCGTGCAACGGCCCGCTTCACTTCTCAAGCGAATCAGGCCTTCTGGAGTGCGACTACTGCGGATCGAAGTTCACGCCCGCCCAGATTGAGGAGTACTACGCCCAATCCGAAGAGAAGCACGAGGCAGCCGCTGCAGCAGCCGTCGCCGCCGAGGCAAAGCGAAACGCCCAAGCAGAGGCGGAAGAACCGGCGAGCGAGCCCGCGCAAAACGCTGCACCCGACAAGGACTTCGACCCCATTCAGAACTACCTGAACCGCTCGAAGTGGGAAGAGGGCGAGCAGGACAACCTGCGCTCGTTCACGTGCTCCAGCTGCGGCGCTGAACTGCTTACCGACACCACCACAGCCGTCACACAGTGCCCCTACTGCGGCAATCCCACCGTGCTGCCAGGCCAGCTGAACGACACTTTGCGCCCCGAGTTCGTTATCCCCTTCCGCCAGAACAAAGACCAGGCGGTCGCTGCCCTCAAGGAATACTACAAAGGCAAGAAGTTTCTGCCCGACGACTTCACCAAGGGAAACCACCTTGAAGAAGTTCAGGGCGTGTACGTGCCGTTCTGGCTGTACACGGCCTCGGCCGAGGGCAGCGCGACCTTCACCGCAACGAACTCCACCTACTGGTCGGATTCCGAGAACGACTACGTCGAAACCGAGTTCTACGATGCCACGCGCGAAGGCACGGCGGACTTCGAGAAAGTTCCCGTTGACGCATCCAGCAAGATGCCCGACGCGCATATGGACGCCATCGAGCCGTTCGACTACTCCGACCTGCAGCCCTTTTCGATGGGCTACCTGCCCGGCTACCTGACCGACCGCTACGACGAGGACGCCTCGATGTGTCAAAGCCGCGCTCAGGGCCGCATCGAGCAAACCACGGTGGACCTTCTGAGAGAAACCGTCACCGGGTACGACTCGGTCTACCCCAAAAGCAACTCTGTGGACCCCACCTGGGAAGACGCCACCTACGCGCTCCTTCCCGTGTGGATGCTGCACACCAAGTACAACGACAAGGACCTGCTGTTCGCCATGAACGGGCAAACCGGGCGCCTCATCGGCGACTTGCCTGTGGACAAGGGCAAAGTCGTCTTCCAGTTCCTTATCGTATTCCTGCCGGTTTTGGCGGTCCTTATCGCCATCATCTGCCTGTTCCTTCTGAAATGAGGTGCGCATCGTGAACGCTATCGCTTCAAGGAAACACCAGGCGCACCGCCTAAGCCGCCTGCAGCTCCTGCTTGCCGGAATCGTCGTGGTCATGGCGGCAACGCTCGCGCTTGCGCTTGCGCCTAAAACGGCCCTGGCCGCCGACGACACCTTCATCATCGAAGAGTACAACCTGTTCTCGCCCAGTCAGAAAAGCACGCTCGAGACACAGGCCAAGGAAACGTCCGACACGTACGGTGTGGGCGTCTATCTGCTGGTCGCCGACACCATCGGGTCGAAAACCGCCCGCACATACGCCATCGACTACTACAAAGACCACCAGCTGGGTCTGGGCAACCAGAAAAGCGGCATCCTGTTCTTGGTGGCCGCTGAATCGCGCGATTACGTCACCATCACGTACGGCGACGGCGTGAACGCCTTCACCGACTGGCAGATCGCCCAGATGGAAGATTTGATCGTCGACGAGCTCAAGAACGACGAATGGTACGCGGCCGCCGATGTTTACCTGGAACAGGCTGAGTACACGTTGGCATTCAGAGCCGAGAATGGCGAGCCGCTTGACCGCGGCAACGCGCCCACCAGCCCGCTCATGGCATTCGTCATGTTCGCCATCGCATTCGCCATTGCCACAGGCGTCGCGGGTGGCCGCTGCTTCTATCTGTACAAGCAGATGAAGACGGCCGTCGAAGCCTCGCACGCAGGCGACTACGTCGACCGCTCGTCCTTCACGCTTACCGGCAAGGACGACCGATTCGTCACCTCAACCATCACGGTCACGCCCAAGAAGAAGGAATCCTCCTCCTCGAGCGGATCCTCCACCGACAGCAGCGGCTTCGGCGGATCGTCGGGAGGCAAGTTCTAAGCGGCCTCGCGAACGGACGGCAATCATCGAATCCCTAGATGGCCGCGGAACGATTCGCATGCGACCGCAACCAGATCGCGGCCGAACCGAAACAGTTGGCAAGCGCCGCCGCAGCGCATGAAGCGGCAAGATTGTTAGGAGCAAAACCATGGGACTTATCAAAGCAGCCGTTGGAGCAGCTGGCGGCGCATTGGCCGATTCTTGGCGTGAGTTCTTCTACTGCGACGCACTTGATCAGAACACCCTTGCCGTGAAGGGATCGAAGCGCACTTCCTCGAAGGGCCGCTCTTCCAACACCAAGGCTGAAGACAACATCATCACCAACGGCTCGGTCATCGCCGTTGCCGACGGCCAGTGCATGATCATCGTCGAGCAGGGCGAGGTCGTCGACATGTGCGCCGAGCCCGGCGAGTTCACCTACGACACCTCCACCGAGCCCAGCCTGTTCTACGGTAACTTGGGCGAGAACATCATGAAGACGTTCTCGCAGGTTGGACGCCGCTTCACCTTCGGTGGCGACACGGGCAAGGACCAGCGTGTCTACTACTTCAACACCAAGGAAATCTACGGCAACAAGTATGGCACGTCGTCGCCCATCCCCTTCCGCGTCATCGACCGCAACATCGGCCTTGACCTTGACACCGCGGTTCGCTGCAACGGCGAGTACTCGTACAGGCTTACCGACCCGCTGCTGTTCTACAAGAACGTCTGCGGCAACGTCGACGAGCCCTTCACGCGCGACAGGCTTGACAGCCAGATGAAGAGCGAGCTGCTTACCGCCATGCAACCAACCCTGGCGAAGATCTCGGCCATGGGCGTTCGTTACAGCGAGGTTCCGGCCCATGCAGGCGACATGGTCGAGCTGTTGAACCAAGAGCTGTCCGAGAAGTGGGTCAACCTGCGCGGCATCAGCGTCGCGTCATTCGGCGTGAACGCCATCACGCTGTCCGAGGAAGACCAGGATCGCATCAAGAACCTGCAGGCAGCCGCCGTCATGCGCGACCCGAACATGGCCGCTGCGAACATCGCCGCTGCTCAGAGCGACGCAATGCGCACCGCAGCCGGCAACGAAGCCGGTGCGGCCATGGGCTTCATGGGCATGGGCATGGCCGGCAACATCGGCGGCATGAACGCCGCTCAGCTGTTCCAGCAGAGCGCGGCCCAGCAGGCTGCCGCCCCGGCACCTGCAGCCGCCCCGGCACCTGCACCTGCAGCCGCCGCTGGCGGTTGGTTCTGCCCGCAGTGCGGCGCCAACAACTCCGGCAAGTTCTGCAGCGAGTGCGGCACGCCCAAGCCCTCAACCGACTGGACCTGCGAGTGCGGTTCGGTGAACTCAGGCAAGTTCTGCAGCAACTGCGGCAAGCCCAGGCCGTAACGGTTTAGGCTGAAAGCCTTGGCAACAACGAGGCGTCTGCGGGCAATCACCTGCAGGCGCCTTTCTCTTTGCCTGAAAGCGCACTCTTACGCTTGACGCGCTTGCTAAAATAACTTTACGAGAGAAAACGGCTGCGACTTGCTTCCACGAAGGCGCTTGCACCCCGCCGCGGCAAGCGCACAACATCTCAGCCATAAATGAAAACAAGGGGGTCCCATGAAAGTACTGCTGGTCAACGGCAGCCCGAAGCCGAACGGTAACACCGGCCGCGCACTCGAAGAGGTCGAGGACGCACTGAACGCCCAGGGCATCGACACCGAGATCTTCCAGGTGGGCAACCAGCCCATCCGCGACTGCATCGGCTGTTCCTGCTGCGTGAAGCTGGACAACGCCTGCACGTTCGACAACGATATCGTGAACGATTTCATCAAGATCGCCGCCGAGTGCGACGGCTACATCTTCGCCACGCCCGTGTACTACGCGCACCCCGCAGGCCGCATCCTCGACCTGCTCGACCGCGCCTTCTACGCTGCCGGCAGCGTGTTCGCGCACAAGCCGGGCGCTTCCATCGCCGTCGCCCGCCGTGCGGGCACCGTTGCTTCGTTCGACGTGCTGAACAAGTACTTCACCATCAACCAGATGCCCATCGTTTCATCCAATTACTGGAACGACGCATTCGGCGCCATCCCCGGCGAGGATGAGAAGGACGAAGAGGGCATGCAGGTCATGCGTGTTCTGGGCAACAACATGGCATGGCTGCTGAAGTGCATCGAGGCTGGTAAGGCCGCAGGCATCGAGGCTCCGGCTGTCGAGCGCAAGATCAAGACGAACTTCATTCGCTAACGCCGAAGCGTTGCAATACGGCTGTCGACTCACGCACTGCACACTGAAAACCAATTGACGCATGCGAAACAGCGCTTCTGCGTTTATGAACGGATTGGCCGTACAACTGGAACAAGCAGCCCAGCCAGCCGAACAGGGCCAGCCAGGGCCGCGGGCCGAACCGAGCCTTTCGACAGAAAACGATTACGCCCAATGCGAGCGGATGAACTCCCACTTGGCGTCACGGCCGGCAACCGCATGCTGCACGTCGTCTTCGCTCATATGCTTGAAGCGCTTCTGACTGCGCAAATAGTGCTCGATGTCCGAGAACTCCTTCGGATTGCGATTCAGCCTGAACGCGCCGCCGGGAACGCCACTTTCCCGCGAGCCCTCGAACTCGGCAAGATACCACATGCCGCAGTCGACGGCCTCTTTCGCGATATCAGCAGTGACGTCGGTTGCGTGGCCCCAACCCGTGGGGCACGGGGCCATCACATGAATGAAACGCGTGCCATGCACGCCCTTGGCGCGCTCGACCTTGTTGATGAAATCCTGCAAGTAACCGATGCTGGCGGTTGCGGCATACGGGATATCATGCGCGGTAACGATCTCGAACACGTTCTTCTTGTCGGTCAGGCACCCTTTGACCTGGCTGCCAACCGGCGTGGTGGTGGTTGACGAGCCAAAGGGCGTCAACGAGCTTTTCTGAATGCCCGTGTTCATGTACGCCTCGTTGTCGTAGCAGATGTACAGCACGTCGTCGTTGCGGTCGATGGCGCCCGAAAGAGCCTGAATGCCGATGTCGGCCGTGCCGCCGTCACCCGCGAAGCCGACAACGGTGCAGTCGTCGGGCTTGATGCCCTGCGCGCGCAAGCCGGCCTCGATACCCGAAAGCACGCTGGCGGTTGCCGCAAACGGCGTGATCATCGCATTGTTCGAGAACGAGAGCTGCGGGAAGTTGAATCCGACGGCGCTCATGCAGCCAGCGGGAAGGGCCGACACCGCATGGGGGCCGAGCACCTTCAGCACCGCACGCACGGCAAGCGATCCGCCGCAGCCGGCGCAGGCCTTGTGACCGAAGAACAGCTCGTCATCGGGCATGCTGCGCGCATTAACGGCCATCGTGCACCTCCTCTTCTTCCCCCTCGACGCCAAGGAAGCTGACCTGGGGCACGTCCTTGCCTGCAGCCGTTTCCTCAAGCGTCTGGAAAATCATGGCGATCTGCTGATACGAAATATCATCGCCGCCCAAACCGCCAACGAAGTTTCTAGTGGGCGTCGCCTTGCCCGCACGGTGAAGCGCGGAGTTCACATTGGTGAACACCGTTCCCTCGCCGCCGAACGAGATATCCTTCTCAAGAACCGCCGCAACACGAACGCAGGGCGCGCCCAAAATGGCAGCGAGCTGCCTGTACGGGAAGGGACGCATGTACCTGATGCGGCACAAACCAACCTTCTTACCCTGATCGCGCAAATCGTCAACGACGTTGCGCACCAAACCCGCGATAGAGCCCAGCGTCACGACAACGTACTCGGCATCGTCGCATCGGTACGCCTCGACCATGCCGGGGTACGTACGGCCGAAAATCTGCGAGAAGCGGCTTTCCACCTCGTCGATGACAGTTTCGGCGGCAAGCATGTCCTGATGTGCATAGTACTTGTAATAGCGGTTGAACGCGGGACCAGCCGAATAACCCAGATTCTTGGGGCTGTCGAAATCGAACTTGTTTTCGGTACGGTACGGCGGCAAGAAGGCGTCGGCCTGCTCCTGCGTGGGGATATCGACGGTCTCGTACGTGTGCGTAAGGGCAAAACCGTCGAGGTTCACCATGAACGGCGTGCTAACACGCGGGTCCTCGGCAATGGCATAAGCCATCAACGTCAGGTCGAGCGCCTCTTGGTTGTCCAGCGCGTACGCCTGGATCCAACCATGGTCAAGAAGCGCCAGCGAATCGCGTTGGTCACCGTAGATGTTCCACGGAAGCGCTGTGGAACGATTCGCGTTCATCATGACGATGGGGAACCTGCCGCCCGCGGCATACGTCAGGACCTCGGCCATGTACAGAAGGCCTTGACTGGACGTCGCTGTGAACGTGCGCGCACCCGTGGCGGACGCGCCCATGGCGCACGAAAGAGCCGAGTGCTCGGACTCGACGTGCATGTACTGGGCATCAAGCGAACCGTCGGCAACCATCTCGGACAGTCGCTCGACCACGACGGTCTGAGGCGTGATGGGATACGCCGAAATCACTTGTGGCCTGGAAAGGCGAACACCCTCGGCGAGGGCTTCGTCACCCGAAAGAAAACGTTTCATCAGAATCACACCTCCGGTTCCATACGGATGGCATCGAACTTGCATGCGCGAACGCACATGCCGCATCCCTTGCAGAAGTCGTAGTCGACTGCCACGGTGAACGGGTTCTTCGAACCTTCGGCAGCGGGCACCTTGAAGATAGCCCCATCGGGACAATACAAATAGCACTGCAGGCAGCCAACGCATTTCTGACGATCGATCACGGGGCGATCGTTTCGCCAACCCGCATTCTTCTCAACCAAGTAACCGCCAGCAAAACACGTGCTGCGAGCGAACTGCGCGGGATCAAGTTCGTCATGTTGAATAGAAGGGATGATGCACTCAGGACGCGCGAACTCGTCGTCAACGCGGGAAGCGCCCTCCCCGCTGCCCACCACCCCTCCGCCATCAACAGCATCGGCGCCGCTTGGGCAAGCAGCGAACGAAACGGCGGCAACGTCAACGATCTTCTTGTTCGCGTCGTGCAACTTCGCGGGCATGTACAGTTCAATCGCGCGCTTCACGTTCTGCACGGGCAGCACGCCCAATTCAGCAAGGGCACCCAAAAACACCGTGTTGGGAATGGGCCGACCCAAGATCTCGGTTGAAATAGCATTGGCATCAATGGCCCTCACGCGGCTGTCGCCCTTGGCGCATGCGGGAACGCTTGCAGCGTTCACCAGGACCATGCCGCCCTGGGCAAGCTCGGCGTCGTAGCCGGCGGCCATCAGAGTCTCGTCAAGGTAGATGACGAAATCAGCCTGCTTGATAGCACTTCGGTCGCCAATAGGCGACGCGCTGATCTTGGTAAATGCGCGCATGGGAGCGCCACGGCGTTCGGGACCGAACGACGGGAACGCCAGAGCGTATGCAGCATCGTCGATCGATGCAGCGGCACCCAGCAAGCGCGCCGCCGTGAACGCGCCTTGCCCACCGCGGCCGTGCCATAGAACCTCGGTCATGAAAAATCCCCTCTCGATAACGTGGCTAACAGTATAGCCAAAGCATCGGGAGGGGAAAGAAAGCAGAGCGTGGTTGTTACGACTGTTTAAACGAGCACCAACCTCATAGACCTGAACGCTGTCGCTCGACTCTTTCAGAGCCGGCTCGGCGTCTAGAACCTCGCGTACTTGACGAGGTTCTTCTCAAGCTTGTCGACGAACTTGGCGCCGATCGGCGAAAGCTCGGCATCCTTGCGAATGACATAGCCAAGGTGAAGCTTCACATCGGTGTCAAGGGCAACCGTGGTCAGGCCCGGGCCGTCAGACACGCCGACCAGAATGCCGCTGGTCACCGTGTAGCCGTTCAGCGCAACGATAAGCTCGGAAAGCGACGCGCGGTCGGTGGTGGCAATGCTCTTACGGCGCGCTTCGTCAGCCAAAGCCTCCTCGGCGAAATATGCGGGAGCATCCTCGCCCTGCTCGAAATAGATGTAGGGGTAGTCCTCAAGCTGCTCAAGCGTGAGCTTGTCGGCGTTCACCATGGGATGGCTTGCCGGCAACGCAACGCGCGGCGTGGACTGGATAAGCTCGACGAAGCGAAGGCCTGCCTTGTCGAAAGCAGTCTCAAGATCGGCGGCCGTCGTAGTGGTCTCAAGAAGAACGCCCAGCTCGGACTCTCCATTGGCAACGTCATCGATAACGCCCTGCGTGGTGCGGTCGCGGAACGCGTACTGATAGGCATCGCCGCCTACAGAAAGAACCGTGCTTGCGAACGTCTGAACGTTGAACAGGTAGTGCTGACCGGAAACTGCGAATTGGTTGGTCATGATAGCTCCTAGCTACTGAAGATTGCAGGATTCTATTTGGCGCTGTCGCGCTCGTCGATGAAGCGCTTGGCCTTGTGCTCGGCCGAAACGCCCAAACCGTCGGCATCGTAAACGATGACCTTGGCGGGACGAACGCCGCAGTGAGCCTTCAACGCAGCCTCAACGCGCTTGGAAACCTTGTCGTAGGGCTCGTCGCTGCCGAACGCACGCTCGACGGAAACCTCGTAGCGCGTGGTGTAGTTCTCATCATACACGCGGATGGAGTACTCGCCGGTCAGACCCTCGGAGCCGCGCACGACGTACTCGATGTCGGACGGGAACACGTTCACGGCGCCGACGATGAACATCTCGTCCTTGCGGCCGGTCACGTGGATACGGGCATGGGTACGGCCGCAGCTGCACTTCTCGGTGGAAACGTAACCGATGTCGCCCGTACGGAAACGAATCATCGGACGGGCCTTCTTCATAAGCGTGGTGTAAGTAAGCTCGCCCACGCTGCCCGGCTCAAGAACCTCACCGGTAACAGGATCGACGGTCTCAACCAGAATCTGATCCTCGACGATGTGCAGGCCGTCCTTCGCCTCGCACATTGCGGCGCAGGCACCATAGATGTCGGACAGACCGAAGAAGTCAACGACCTTGGCGCCCCACAGGTCCTCGATGGCCTCACGCGTGGAAGCGATGGAGCCGCCCGGCTCGCCGGCGACGATGATGGTGTGGATGTTGAAGTCGGTCTTGGGGTCGAAGCCCTTCTCCTTGGCCTTAACGCCCAGGGTCCATGCGTAAGAAGGCGAGGTCCAAATAACAGTGGGCTGGTACTGCTTCAAAACGAACAGCAAACGGTCGGAAGGAACGGCGCCAACCCAAATGGCCAAAGCGCCAAGCTCCTGAGCGCCCATGACGTCGGGGCCGCCAACGTACAGCGCGAAGTTCAGGCCATGGACGTAGCGGTCGTTCGGACGCATGCCGGCCTGCCAGAACAGACGAGCCTCGGTGGACTGCCACAGGTCGAAGTCCTCTTGCGTGAAGGGGCTGACGGTGGGAACGCCGGTGGAACCCGAAGAGGTGGCCATGAAAACGACGTCTTCCTCGGGAACCGAGCACATCTCACCGAAGAAGCTGCCCACGTGCTGGGTTTGGCGCTCGGTCTTCTTGTCGACGAACGGGAACTTGGCGATATCGGCCAGGGTCTGGATATCCTCGGGCTTCACGCCGGCCTCGTCGAACGAGCGCTTGTACCAAACGGTGTTCTCGTACGCGTACTTGACCATCGCCTTCAAGCGCTCGAGCTGCATAGCCTCAAGCTCGGGACGCGGCATGGTCTCGATCTCGGGATCGTAGTACTTCTGATCGTACGGAATGTTCTTCTTGGCCATTCTTACTCCTTGCATCGTATGCGAGCGTCGCTCCAAGCGGGCCCGCCCCACGCACCTTGCCGTGCGCTGATCGGTTTTTGTTCGCAGTTCAAAGGGAAGCGAAGGATCCTCTAACGCATATGTATAAAACCATTATTGGCCTTCTCGAACAAGATGAACGGCTATTCGGGATCTAGGTATATAGCATTCGAAAAAACTGATAGCCCCATTCAGCTAATAATCTAATACCATATCCAATATCGAATACTGGGTTTTCACTACGCTAAAAAGGAAGCAGTCTATGACGTTACAGCAGCTCAGATACCTCATTGCCATCTCCGAACAGGGATCAATCAACGCCGCCGCCCAGAACATGTACGTCTCGCAATCGAACCTCTCGACCGCGATCAAAGACCTGGAACACGAGCTTGGCATCACGATTTTCACACGTTCGAACCGCGGCGTCACGCTAACCAACGACGGCACCGAGCTGCTTGGCTACGCGCGTCAGGTTGTCGAACAGGCAGACATGCTTGAATCGCGCTACGCCACCGGCAAAGACTCGCAGATGCGCCTTTCCGTCTCGACGCAGCACTACTATTTCAGCCTGCAGGCGTTCATCAACATCGCCGAGAAGTGCGCGCACGAGGTATACGATTTCGTGCTGCGCGAATGCGCAACCGGCCAGATCATCGACGACGTGCGCACCTTCCGCAGCGAGATCGGCGTGCTGTACCTGGACGACTTCAACGAGCGCGTGCTGTCGAAGGCGTTCCGCGATGCGGACGTCACCTTCTACCCGCTGTTCGACGCGCAGGCCCACGTCTTCGTGGGCGACCATCACCCGCTTTCGCAGAAGAAGCTGCTGAAACCCGAGGACTTGGCACCCTACCCCCGTTACTCGTTCGAGCAGGGAACCACCAATTCGTTCTATTACTCGGAAGAGCCGCTTGGCTACCTGCCGCATGACCGCAACATCCGGTTCTCCGACCGCGGCACGCTCACCAACCTTCTGACCAGTTTCAACGGCTACACCATCTCGACGGGCGTTCTTTCCGCCGAGATGCACAGCGGCATCGTGGCCATTCCGCTGGACGTCGACGAGACCATGCGCGTGGGCTACATCATGCACAACGGCCGCAAGCCCAGCAAACTTCTGTTGGATTACATCGATATGCTTCATCAGGTGATCGATGACAACCCCACGGTGGAATCGACCGCCGAAACGCCGACATTCGACTAGCAAAAAGCCGCCTTCCAACCCAAACGGAAAGCGGCAACGCGAAGCGAGCTTACTGGTTCGCCAGATTCTCGATCAGCTGGAGCTGCTTGTCGCCGACGAGCAGCTCTTCTCGTCCCTGGCAGCATTCACGGACCATGCGGACAAGACCGTCAACGGTTTCGGCCAGAACGCGCACCGTGATGGTAACGTCCGACGAGAACTCCGTGTCCATAATGGGAACGCCACGGGTTTTCAGCACGTAGGACAGCTTCTCGTACAGCGGGTAATCAACGCAGATTATCACATCGCAGCAAGGCGCGAACGACGCCGTGTGCGCCAGCACCACCGCATTCTGCGTTGCCTTGGTGTAAGCACGAACCAACCCGCCCGTGCCCAGAAGCGTGCCGCCGAAGTAGCGCACCACCACGCACACGACATCAACCAGCTCGGCATGCTGAAGCACCGAAAGCGTGGGCAGGCCGGCCGTCTTTTGCGGCTCGCCGTCATCGGAATAGCGCACGCGGTTCTCAGCACGCAGGGCATACGCGTACACATGGTGGCGTGCCATAGGGTGCTGAGCTTTCACGTCGGCAATGAAGGCCAGCGCCTCTTCTTCGGTTTCCACGTGAGAGAGGTACGCGATGAAGCGGCTTTTCTTCTCTTCATATTCGCCCTGAGAGGAGCCGGTTATTGTTTGGTAAGAATCCATATCCCCACTTTACCATGCCGAATGCTCTGAAATGTTGCCAACGCGTCATTGCCGCTGAACCGCCGTTCGTGATATCGTTTCGCTGGTAAAACACTACTCGGAGGGGATATTCATGGCTGCAGACCAGAAAATCAAGATCATCCAGTACACCGACCCGCTGTGCACGTGGTGCTACGGCATGGAACCTGCCATGCGCAAAATCGAGTACCTGCTTGGCGACAAGGTCGAGATCGTCACCATCCTGGGCATGCTCATTGGCGACGTGCGCGACATCGTCGGCCGCGACGAGCACGCTGACGCAAGGTTTGTCCAGTTCAAGGAGCAGATGTTGCAGGGCGTCAAGAAGGCTGCCAACCGTACCGGCGTGCCCATCGATTTCGAAGCCATCGAGAAGCTGGGCATGAACGACATCACGTCCGTTCCCATGTGCCTTGCCTACAAGGCCATGCACATCCAGAACCGCGAGGCTTCCGAGAAGTTCCTGCGCCGCATGCGCGAGGCCCGTTACGCCGAAGGCCGCACCCTGGTCACGGTTGACGACCTTGTCCAACTGGCTGCAGAATTCCCCGTCGACCTCGAGCGCTTCAAGAAGGACATGACTGACGGCACCGCCGAGGAGCTGTACTCCGCCGACCTCATCACGTCCAGCCAGCATCAGGTGCGCACCTACCCCACCTACAACGTCACGTACGGCAAGGCCGAGAAGTCGGCGACGGGCTACAGCGAGTTCGCCTTCTTCAAGAGCGCCATCGCCGAGCTCACCGACGGCGAGGTCGTCCTTGAAACGCCCGAGTATTCGCTTGACGCCGCCGTGAAGTTCGTTTCGACCTACGGCAACGTCATGGCTCGCGAGATCCAGGTTCTGTTCGAGCTTTCCGACGAACAGCTTGCCGCCTGTGTTGACGACCTGCTTGCCATGGGCACCTTCGAGAAGGTCGAGGCCGGCAGTAGCTACTTCGTGAAGGCGAAGCCCCTGTCGTTCTGCAACCCCGCAACGGGCGAGTGCCTGGCGCTGTAGCCCAGCGTTTCAGTACGAGCGAAAAACAAGAAGCACGAAGGCCGGCTCAAGCGAGTCGGCCTTCTTTTTCACGCAAAGCCCGAAGCGCCGGCGAAGGCGCTCGATTGGCCCCAAACGCACGAATGCCGACCGGAAGATCCGATCGACATTCGAAAGATCACGCGTTGGAGCGCGTTCGCGTTATGCGCGGACTACTCGTCCAGGCCGGTAACGCAGGCTGCGACATGGGTATCGAACGCATGAGCGCCCTCGACGTCGCGTGCGCCCTCATCCCAATTGTTGGGATCGACGTCGCCGATGTGGAACTCGTCCACGTTCATGCGAGGAATCTCGATCTCCTCGGGCTTCTCGATCTGGGGAACCCACTCGTACGGGATACGATAGGCGCGATACAGGAACAGACCGCGCGGAGCAACGTACTCCCAAACCAGCTTCTTGTCAGCGGTGTACTCGCGAACGATGCCGCTGCAGCCCTCAGTGATAACCGTGTTGCCGTTGGGCATACGCTGAGCAGCAGAGGTCAGCGGGCTGTAGAAGTAGTTGGTGTTGTAGTTGAAGCCAGCAGCGACGGGCAGCGGCTCGCCGGTGCACTCCCAAACGATCTCGAGGTTGGTCGGGTTGAACTCGACGACGCGAGAACCATCGCGACGGGTAACCTTCAGACCGGTCTTGGAGGTCTGGCTCGGTGCGCCGTAGCCAGCCCAGCCGCCGTTGTCGTACAGCATGATGTTGCCCTCGCCCGGCAGGCCCTTGGGGATCATGTGAGTGAAGTGCGGGCCGACGATGGTGCCGAACAGACGCAGCTCAGTGGTCTTGGTGAAGTCGGGGCCGACCTGCCAGACAACCTCGCCGGTCTCATGGGAGATGATCCACATGATGTTGGCCTCGCGGGAGTCCATGATGATGTTCTCGGGGTTGAAGCGTTCGTCGCCCTCGTCGAACCAGTGGTTCGGGCCCAGGTAGGAAGCGCAGTTCACGTGGAAGATGTCGCCCTGACCCTCGGCGCCGCAGTGCTGGGTGTTGGGGTTGCGGAACATGGCGTTCTTGATGGTCTCATCAAGGCCGAACTCGTTGAAGTGGTCGAGCATGTTCCACTCCCAGAGGATGTTGCCCTCGCGGTCGATCTCGATCAGGCGATCCTCAAGAAGGAGCTGCGGGGAGATCTTGGGCTTGCGCACGTCGTTGTGCGTGAGGATGAGCATCTTGTTGAAGTTGGGGTCGGGCTCCTGACCAGGGCAGAAGTAGCCAGTGGGGCTGCCGGACACCTGGTAGTCATGATGCTGACGGGCCATCCAACGCTCACCGTCGGGATCGTTGATCAGCTGGTTGTGGTTGAACGTCCACTCGACGTTGCCGTCCATGTCGATCATGGTCAGATCTTCCATGTCCTGATAGCCGTTTTCGCGGGGACGGCAAGCCCTGGTGCCAATGACGTGGCCGCCGGGCAGAACCTTGGGCGGGAAGCCATTGAAGTTCTTGAAGTAACGAACGACCCTGCCGTTCATGTCGACCATAACGACTCCGTAGCCATCTGCATCGTAAATGGTGTAGCCGCTATAAGCCTCATCGGGGTAATAGACCGTGGTACCAGTGGGATAAACATTTGGACGTCCCATGTCGTTCCTTTCTCACAACTCGGCGCTCTTCCACGCCGTTTCTGATACGGTCGAACACTTCATAGATTATGCGAGAAACGATCACAAGAACAGCTTATAGGGCCTACTTCTCTGATTTGCAAACAAACACGATCTGTCGGTTTTCCCATCGGATCTAGAAACAGGAGGTAATGCCGACGTATTAACTATTCAAATAAAAAAGGCAGGTCGGAGCTGTGATTCAGCCCCAACCCGCCTTCATTAAACCAACTATTTCGGCCGAGTTTTCCGATTAGTTAGTCAAGACTCTCGACGCACTTGGCCATCTGAGTGTCGAACGCATGCGCGCCCTCGACCTCGACCACGGCGCTTTCCCAATCGGTGGGAGCAGCGCCCGGCACCTGGAAATTGAAGAGGTCCAGACGCTCGACCGGGGTCTCGACCGGCTTCTCGAGCTGCGGGACCCACTCGTAGGGGATGCGGTAAGCGCGATACAGGAACGTCTCGGCAGGAACAACGTACTCCCAAACGATCTGATTCTCGGGCGTGACCTCGCGCAGGATGCAGGAGACGCCCTCGCAGATCAGCGTGTTGCCGTTGGGCAGGCGCTGCGCGTCAGACGTCAGCGGGCTGTAGAAGTCGGAGGCCTTGGGGTTGAAGCCGCCGTCGACCGTCATGCCCTCCTTCTCGCCCTTGCATTCCCACACGATCTCGAGCGTGGTAGGATCGAACTCGATGACGCGCGAGTAGTCGCGGCGAACCGCCTTGCCACCGATCTTGGAGAACTGGTTCGGCAGACCGTAGCCAGCCCAGCCGCCGTTGTCGTAGACCATGACGTGGCCTTCGCCCGGCAGGCCCTTGGGGATCATGTGGGTGTGGTGCGGGCCGACGATGGTGCCGAACAGGCGCAGCTCAGCGGTCTCGGTGAAGTCGGGGCCGACTTTCCACACAACCTCGCCGGTCTCATGGGAGATGATCCACATCATGTTGCACTCGCGGGAGTCCATGATGATGTTCTCGGGGTTGAAGCGCTCGTCGCCCTCGTCGTACCAGTGGTTGGGGCCCACGTAGGAAGCGCAGTTCACGTGGAACAGGTCGCCTTGGCCCTCGGGACCGGCGTGCTGGACGTTGGGGTTGCGGAAGATGACGTTCTTCTGCGCCTCGGTCAGGCCGAACTCGTTGAAATGGTCGAGCATCTTCCACTCCCACAGCAAATTGCCCTCGCGATCGATCTCGATCAGACGGTCCTCAAGCAGGTTCTGCGGGCTGATCTTCGGCTTCTTCACGTCGTTGTGCGTAAGGATGAGCATCTTGTCGAAGTTGGGGTCGGGATCCATGCCCGGCACCCAATAGCCAACCGGATTGCCGGAAACCTGGAAGTCGTGATGCTGACGGGCCATCCAACGCTCGCCGTCGGGATCGCTGATCAGCTGGTTGTGGTTGAAGGTCCACTCGACGTTGCCGTCCATGTCGAACATGGAGAGGTCTTCCTGGTCCTGATAGCCATTCTCGGCTGGACGCGTAGCCCTGGAGGCGATCATGTGACCGCCGGGAAGCATCTTGGGC
>URZP01000022.1 GCA_900552365.1 uncultured Coriobacteriaceae bacterium | reverse complement strand
AAAATACGGGTAACGAAATAGCGCTTCGGCGCGCACTCCGACAGCAAACACACCCCTTAAACATTCATCGCTGTCCCGCTTCGGGGGCTTAGGTGCTTGCGTGCTTATACCGCTTTTCGAGGCAAACAGAGAGGCATATTGAATGATAACACGTGCTAAAACACGCCGCGTCCCGGCATTCGGAATGGCTTTTGCCATCGTTGCCCTGTCTCTTTTCGTAGTCTTCGTTGCCGCAACCAGCAACGCCGCCGCAGATAACGGCCCGTCTGACTGGTCCTCTTTCGGAATCGACGCATCAACTAAACAAGCTTCTTCCAAGGCCGCCTCGAACCCCAGCGGTTCGTTCGCCAACGCGGGTGAAGCCACTCTCACCGAGGCTTCCGTTTTGGAAACCTCCTCTTCAACCGACATTTCCGCAGGCATCGCCACCATCGAGGAGGAAGAGCGAATCGCCGAGGAGGCTCGCAAGGCAGCAGAACGCGCCACTATCGAAGCCGCTTCTGCCGCTCAGGCCAACTACGATGCAGCGGTAAGCACGAACCTGCCCGATGTCGACTGGACCATTGGTGAAGAGAAGTTCGTCGCTGAATGGGGAAGCCGCATCGATGCGTACCTTGCTGGTTCGCCGCTTTCGGGCTACGGAAAGACGTTCGCGCAGGCCGCTTGGAACAACCAGATCGATCCGCGCTGGTCGCCGGCAATCTCCAACACGGAAAGCAGCAAAGGCTCTGTCTGCTTCAAGTCTCACAACGCTTGGGGCTGGGGCAACAACGCTTGGTCCAACTGGGAGGAAGCCATCAACGCGCATGTCGCCGGCTTGGCTGCGGGCTACGGCTACTCCATCACCTTGGGCGCAGCTCAGAAGTACTGCCCGCCCAACTACCATAACTGGTACAACAACACCGTCGGCCAGATGGCGCTCATCTAGCTTTCGGGAATCGGGGCGCAGCGGGAGATCGCAGGCGCCCGCACCAAACAGCAACAGGGACAAGGCGTGTCGGTTTCGCGGCACGCCTTTTCTTTTATCCTGCCTGTGAGAAAATGAGCGCACGTATTCAGGAGGATTCTATGAGCAACGTCATCGTGGTAGGCTGCGGCCGTGTTGGTTCGCGCCTGGCGAACATGCTTTCCGAGAACGGGGACAACGTCTGCGTCATCGACAAGCGTGCGGACGCATTCGATAACCTGGGCCGCATGTTCAACGGCTCCACCGTGCAGGGCATCGGCTTCGACGAGCTGACGCTTACCAAGGCCGGCATTGAGGACTGCGACGTCGTGGCCGCGGTTACCGAGTCGGACAACGCCAACCTTATGGTCACCGAGGTTGCAAGCCGCCTGTTCGAGGTCCCGCGCGTCATCGCGCGTCTGTACAACCCCGACCACGAGCGCGCTTACATGCAGCTGGGCATCGACTACGTGTGTGGTACCACCCTTGTTGCCGAGGAGGCCTTCGGCAAGGTTGTTTCGGGTCATGGCTCGCATTTGGACACGTTCGGCGACTTCGAGGTGCTGCGCTTCTCGCTTGACCTATCTTCGCGTGATCGTCGCGCCATTCGCGTTTTCGAGATCGAGCGTGACCATGACATCCGCATCATCGCCTTCGAGCGCGCAGACGGCTCGGCGTCGTCCATTCCCACGCGCGACTCGGTTCTGTACCACGGCGACCTGGTGCTTGCGTGCGTGCGTCACGACCTTCTTGATTCGTTCTCGTCGTTCATTCAGGATTAGCGAGGCATTATGTACGTTGTTATCGCAGGTGGCGGCAAGGTTGGCGAATACCTTGCCAACGTTTTGCTTTCAAGCGGCAACGAAGTTGCCATCATCGAGAAGGAGCGCGAAGTGGCGGACCGCCTGTCCATGCTGCTTCAGGGCCGTTACCTTATCATTCACGGCGACGGTTGCGACTCTCATTATCAAGAGGACGCCGGCATCAGGAAGGCCGACGTTTTCGTTGCAACCACGGGTCAGGACGACAACAACCTGGTCTCGTGCGAGATCGCGCAGCGCGTGTTCGACGTGCCCCGTTGCGTGGCGCGTGTGAACTCGCCGCAAAATCAGCGCATCTTCCGTGCTCTGGATATCGAGTCCATTTCGTCTACCGAGCTCACCGTGAACCTCATTGAAGAGGAGACCCTTTTGGGAAGCGTGTCGGTCGTTTCGACCCTGACGCACGGCAACGTCGTTCTGATCTCGGTAAACGTCCCGCGTTTCCGCAATCACAGCCCCGCCGACGGCGTCTCTGTCGAGGACATCGCCCTTCCCGAGAACAGTTTGATCGCCGCTGTCGAATCGAAGGACGACGTTTCCGTGGTGAATGGCGAGACGCGCCTGTTCGCGGGCGATAAGGCTATCGTGGTGGCTGACAGCGACGTCCTTGATGACGTTCGCATGGCTTTCAAGTCTTTGTAGCAAGAGCCGCGCGGCATGCGCTGAAGTGGGCGCCTGCTGCGGGTATAATGCGATTCGAACGCAATTCGTGTATGTTGGCTGCTGCGCAACCGGGCGCATGCGGTCGTTTCGAACGGAGGAAAACGAATGATCGGCAGGTACACGCGCCCCGAGATGGGCGCTCTCTGGGAGCCTCAGAACAAGTTCTCCATCTGGAAGGAGATCGAGATTTTGGCATGCGAGGCTCAGGCAGAGCTTGGCGCAGCTGGCATCACCAAGGAAGAGGCTGCGTGGATCCGCGAGCACGCCAACTTCACCATCGAGCGCATCGATGAGATCGAGAAGGTCACGAACCACGACGTCATCTCGTTCCTTACCAACATGGCCGAGTACATCGACGTGGACCTGCCGGAAGGTTGGGAGCCGCCCAGCCGTTGGGTGCACTACGGCATGACCTCGTCCGACTTGGGCGATATGGCACTGTGCTACCAGATCACGCAGGCATGCGACATCATCATCGAGGATATCAAGAAGCTCGGCGAGGTGTGCAAGCGTCGTGCTTTTGAATTCGAGGACACCCTGTGCGTTGGCCGCACTCATGGCATCTCCGCCGAGCCCATGACCTTCGGCATGAAGTTCGGCAGCTGGGCTTGGATGCTCGAGCGCGACCTGAAGCGCATGCAGGATGCTCGCGCCATGATCGCCACGGGCGCCATCTCCGGTGCCGTCGGGTCGTATTCCAGCATCGATCCCTTCGTCGAAGAGTACGTCTGCAGGAAGCTGGGCCTGACGCCCGATCCGCTGTCCACGCAGGTCATCGCCCGCGACCGTCATGCTCAGGTCATGAGCACGCTTGCTGTGGTTGCCTCCACGCTCGAGTCTATCGCCACGCAGATCCGCCTTCTTCAGCAGACAGACGTCATCGAGGCAGAAGAGCCGTTCAAGAAGGGTCAGAAGGGCTCGTCGGCCATGCCTCATAAGCGCAACCCCATCACAGTCGAGCGCGTCTGCGGCCTTTCGCGTGTCGTCAAGGCAAACGCGCAGGTCGCCCTTGACAACGTTGCCCTGTGGTACGAGCGCGACATCAGCCATTCCGGCACCGAGCGCGTTGCCCTGGCGGACAGCTTCATCGCTCTGGACTACATGTTCGGCAAGATGCAGCCTCTGTTGGACGGCCTGTTCACGTACCCCGCCAAGATGGAACACAACCTGTGGCGCACGCGCGGCCTGATCTTCTCGTCGAAGGTCCTTCTGGCGCTGGTTCAAACTGGCATCACGCGCGAGGACGCGTACGTCATCGTTCAGCGCAACGCCATGGCCGTGTGGGAAGACATCCAGAACGCCATCGATGGCCCGACCTATCGCGAGCGCCTGGAGGCCGACCCCGAGGCGAAGCTTACGTCCGAGCAGCTTGACGCCATCTTCGATCCGTGGGCGTTCCTGACCCGCAAGGATCGCATCTTTGCTCGCCTGAAGGAGCTGAATTTCGATTAATCGTCGAAGCATTAATTGAATGACAAGCGGCACCGTCCTCTCGGATCGGTGCCGCTTTCTTGTTGGATGGGCGATGGGTTGTTGAGATGGGGCTGGGCCTATTCGCCGGGTTCAGCCTGCGGGACCTCTTCCTGTTTTGGGGTGGCCAGCGGCTTTCCCAGCTCTTCAGCAAGAATAGGAAGAAGCTGAGAGAAGGTCTCTTCGCGCGTTTTCTTTTTCAGCTGGCATTCCCAAACCACATGGACCTTCCAGCCGTCAGCCTTAAGGGCGCTCAGGTTCTTTTCGTCGCGTTCGACGTTGCGTGCGAACTTCGCTTCCCAGTACTCGACGTTCTTGGCAGGGGTAGACGGGTGGCAGTGGGGGCAGCGATGCCAAAAACAGCCGTTGATGAACAGGCAGACTTTCTTACCGGGCCAAGCGACGTCGGGGCGTCCGGGCACCTTCCATTGAAGCCGGTAGCCGTCTAAGCCCGCTTCGCGCAAGCGTTCGCGTACCAGCAGCTCGGGTTTAGTGTCCTTGCGTTTGTTGCCCTGCATCGATTTGTGCACGGCGTAATTAGACGCAGGCGGTGCGGGGACGCGCACGCTTGCGTAGTCGGTGCGTTCGCGGGCGCTCGATTTTTTCTGCGCGGCCTTGGGGTCTTCTTCAGGTTGGGGATCGGGAAGGCTCGCGATGATCTCGCTGAGCTGCGCCTTCCATCGCTCTTGGAGCCGCTCGAGCCTCCAGGTGGCGTTCGCGGGGCTGGTGGAGGGAAGGACCAGCGCCTCGAGGCCGGTCTTCCATTGCAGGTAGCGCTTGTAAAGGCGCCCCGCCGTGGCTCCGTTGCAGATCACCGCGTCGATACGGGCGGCATCGGTGATCAGCTCGACGCGGGCGGGAACGACGTTTTTGATGCTGGCGTCGCTCGAGCCCTTGATGTCGCATTCCTCGATGGCGTCCCATAGTGCGATGCCGTTGCTCAAAAGCAGCAGTTTCTTCGCGTCGATGGATTGCTCGAGGGTTGCTGCGAAGGCGTCTGCGGCGTCGCAGGTCGCGGCGTCGGCGTGCTCTTCTGCGTTTGAGCCCGCCTCGTCTGCGCCGCCTTCGGCGGCTTTCACTGCGTTCACGTACGGCGGCAAAAGCAAATCGCCCTCGTTCGGGGGCACGGGTTTGCCAAGGGCATGGGCAATGACGCGCCAGAAGCGGTTTTGCGGGTTGCCGTAGTAGAAGGCGTTCTTGCGCGACAGCACCGAGGGGAACGACCCCAAGATCAGAATGCGCGAGTCGCTGTTGAACACCGGGTCGAACCCGTGCGAGATGTGACGGTAGGCTGCCATGGCGATTCGTGGGCGTCGGAGCGACGCTTAGCTGATGGGTTTCCAGATCTTGACGCGGCACATCTTCTGCGCGGAGTCGTTCACCGGGGTGTAGTCGATGCTGGTGTAGGTGACCAGCGTGTTGTGCGTACCGCTGGTTGCCAGGTACTCGCCGTAGCTGTCGGCGCCGTTGTCGACGTTGATGGTGAAGTACTCGCCGGCGTCAAGGTCGATGCCCGCGACGGAATAGCTTGATTTCACGATGAGGTAGTTGCCGCAAAACGCCGGCGCCGCCGTTGGCGTGCGGTTGAAGCGGAACCACTTCGCGTCGCTGTAATTGGCGGTGTTGTCGTAGGGCAAGGCAGCGCCGCTGTTGGACGAGCCGCTTCTCTGAGCGGTTTCGGAATACGAGAAGTCGCCGACGCTGACCTTCTTGCGGGGAACATAGGTGCCCAGGTTGGCAATGCCGTCGCCGAAGCTGTAGATGTTCTCGAACGAGAACATCAGGCCGTTGGCGCCGTAGCCCACTTCGAAGGGGGACATCGATTGCGGAAGGGTAAGGGCGTCGGTGACCTTTCCTGAGCTTGCGTCGATTTTCGTGACGCAGACGCACGACTTGGAAAGCTTCGAGCGCGGTGTGATGACCACGCAGTCATCGCCGCCGTACAGCGGGGTGGCCATGCGGCGCGTGGACTGGAACAGCGACTCGCTGGAGGCGGTTCCGGCTTTCACGCGCATGAGCTCGGTGTTGGGCTTGTCGTCGTAAACGTTGGCCGCTGGAGCCTGTTTTTGCCAGAAGGCGTAGTCACCGACGGCTGCGATGCTGGGCGTTTCGTACGCCGAATCGCCTTGGTCGGCCAAGGCGGGCTCTCCGATGTTGCCGCTTCTGATAACGGCGCTGTAAACGCGCCAAACGCCGTCAAGGATGTTCGCCTCGGTCCAGACGATGCTGGAAGACGAAGCGCGCACGTCATAGATCTCGAAGCCTTCGGCCGAACCGACTGCTTGATCGAGCACGACGTTGTAGGTGGCGCTTCCCAACATGATCAGGCCGACTTTCGCCAGGGGCTTTCCCGTGTCAGTGGGAAGGATGCAAACGGCGATGTCGTCGCTGTTGCACCATACAAGCGAACCGAGGGGCAGCTCGATATTGCCGTACAGCGAGAGCTTGGTGCTGGAATCTTCCACCAAGGTGAGGTCGGTTAAGGAGGTCACGTCGTCGTTTGCCACCTTCAGGCAGTCGAGGTCGACGTCCTTGCCTTTCGTGGCGAAATAGATGGCGGCTCCGCCACCTGCGGCCACGGCCACGGCTCCGGCGCCTACGGCGCCGTACAGGAAGTTCCTGCGCGACAGAAGGCCGCCGTTTTGGTCGGCGATGCTGGGACGATCGCCGGGGGTGGCGCTGGCAACCCTGGTTGCATGCGTCGCAGAACGCGATGCGGTACGGGTGCTTTTGGTGGATTGAGGCGCAACGCGATGCGCGGCAGGGGGCCTGCCGGGGCGGGCGTTCCTGCTGCGTTGGGTGGTTGGTCTGTTCGGTCTGTTCGCCATGAACGGAATTGTGACATCACCGCGGTGCGTTCGGGCGCTTTCGGGTCAAAACGTTACAAATATTCCCAGACCGTTCATCTTGTTGCCGATTGCTTTGACATGGGGGTTTGTGCAAATCCCCCGCTTTCTGTTAATGTGTGTTTAACTGCGAGGTAACTGTTTTCTGTTGCTTCAGCTGCTTTTAAAAACGCTCGTTTATACTGAATGCCAATGCACCGATATATGGATAAAGGTGATTATATGAGCAACGAAACACGTCGTATTCTGCTTGTCGAGGACGAGAAGGCAATCCGTGACGCGGTCACGGCCTACCTCGAGCGCGAGAACTACTGGGTAACCGCCGTCGGCGACGGCCAGGAGGCCCTGGACGAGTTCGGCAAGCATCATTTTGACCTGGTCATCCTTGACCTCATGCTTCCGCATGTTCCCGGCGAGCGCGTCTGCCGCGCTATCCGCGACAACTCCGATGTGCCCATCATCATGCTTACCGCTAAGGGCGAAGTCGAAGATCGCATCATCGGCCTCGAACTTGGCGCCGACGATTACCTTATCAAGCCGTTCAGCCCGCGCGAGCTGGTTGCACGCACTCGTGCACTCCTCCGTCGTGTTCATGCCGATTCCGAGCCGCAGCGCGAGGTGCTCAACTTCGGTGAGCTCACTATCGATGTTTCCGGCCACAAGGTTTTGGTTTCCGGCAAGGAAGTCGACCTCACCGCCAGCGAGTTCAAGCTTCTTACCACGCTTTCCCGTTACCCGGGCCGCGTGTACTCCCGTATGGAGCTGGTCGAGAAGGTTCTGGGCTACGACTTCGAGGGCTACGAGCGCACTATCGACTCGCATGTCAAGAACCTGCGCGCCAAGATCGGCGACAACCCGCGTCATCCTACCTGGTTGCACACCGTTCACGGCGTCGGCTATCGCTTCGAGGACCCCACCAAGGCTCCCTCCCAGCAGCAGTAGCGCTGTTCAATCCCGATACCTTGAAGAAGCTGTTCGCAGCGGAAAGTTCTCATGGGACAAGAAACTAAATCAGATCGACTGGCCGCCGAGGAAACCGGCGGCCAGTCTGCTAAAAAAGGCAAGTCGTTCGAACGGAAGACACGTCGCTTCCGTTGGTCAAGCATGAAATACGCAACACGCGTCACCATCGCGTTCGCCTTGATCGCCGCCATGACCACGGTTGTGGCCATCGGCGTGGTCTCGTTCGTGTGGAGCCAGCACTTCCAGTCGTACACGCGCGAGAACATCCAATCGGTGGCCGACATTGCCGCCGATCGCTTGGCGCTGCGCTATGAAACCGACAACGGCATGTTCACGTCCGAGGCGTTCGAGTCGGTAAGCAACTCCATTGGCGTGTACTCGGGTCTGGGCATTCAGGTCGTCGACGCGCACGACGGCGTTCTGTACGATTCCACCACCGATTTTGGCAAGAAGGGCTCCGACGAGGGCATGAGCGCCCCATCGTTGGCGCCTAAGGCCAACGCCGCCGGTATCGCCGCGGCAACCATCTATGCCGAGGGCAACCCCATTGGCAAGGTGCGTGTGTGGGTGTACGGCTCCGACACGCTTATGCGCCCGTCCGACAAGGCATTCCGCGACAACTCGTATCAGGCGCTGCTGATGGCCGCCGCCATTGCGATGATCCTGGCTTCCATCATCGGCTACCTGTTCGCGCGAAGCCTGGTTCGGCCGGTCAAACGCATTTCCGACACGGCGGAGGCCATGAAGGAAGGCGACTTCAAGGCGCGCACGAATCTAACCGGCGACGACGAGATCGCCCGTCTGGGCCAGACCTTCGACGCCATGGCCGACAACATCGAGCAAAGCTACGAGCTTGAGCGCCGTCTCACCACCGACGTCGCGCACGAGCTGCGCACGCCCCTTATGGCGATCCAGTCCACGGTCGAGGCCATGGTTGACGGCGTGTTCCCCGCCAACGAGGAACACCTTGCCGTGGTCAATTCCGAGGTTCAGCGCCTAAGCCGTCTGGTCGATTCGCTGTTGAAGCTTTCGCGCTTGGAGAACCGCTCGAACGCGATGAGGGCCGAGCTGGTCGATGTCGGCGAGCTTATCTCCGCCATCGTCATGACGCATCAGGCCTACGTCGAGGACTCAGGTCTTTCGCTTGAGTACCACGCCGATCCTGGCACCTACGTCATGGGCGATCCCGATATGATCCGCCAGGCCACGGCGAACCTCATTTCGAATGCGGTGCGCTACACACCCGAGGGCGGCCACATCACCGTCAGCGTGAAGCGCGGCGACGCGATGGCCTCCATCGCTGTTCAGGACACGGGCATCGGTCTTTCGCCCGACGAAGCCAAGATGGTTTTCCAGCGTTTCTGGCGCGCGGATGCCGGCCGCAACCGCGCAAGCGGCGGTTTGGGCATCGGCCTTTCCGTGGTGAAGGAAATCGTCGATCGTCACGAGGGCTGGGTCGAAGTGGACGGCCGAAAGAACGAGGGCGCCTGCTTCACCATTTACATCCCGCTGTACGATCGCAAGTCCAAGCAGCAGAAGAACCCGTCCAAGGCCAAGGCGATGCGCAAGGCCGCCGAGCGTGCGGGAATGTAACAGCCTGATCGGCAAAACAGGCACCAAGCGCCTTTGAATCCCAAGTCGGTGATTTTTAACGCAGTCGTTCCAACTTGGGAAGCGGAAGACGCATAATGGGAACTATCGTCAGAAACCTTCTAGCAAAGGGGTACGTCACATGACCGTGATCGACATCAAGCCCGACGCACAGGGCAAGGTCCGCGACATCTACGACTTGGGCGACAAGCTGTTGATGGTCGCAACCGACCGCATCTCCGCGTTCGACTACATTCTGGACAGCGAGATCCCTAACAAGGGCCGTGTTCTCACGCAGCTTTCGCTGTTCTGGCTCGACCAGATGAAGGATGTCGTCGACAACCATCTGATCAGCGCCGATGTGGCCGATCTGCCCGAGCAGTTCAAGCCGTACGCCGACTATCTGAACGGTCGCTTCATGCTGGTGAAGAAGGCCGAGATGTTTCCCATCGAGTGCATCGTCCGCGGTTACCTGGCCGGCAGCGGCCTTAAGGAGTACGAGGCCAACGGCACCGTCTGCGGCATCGAGCTGCCCGCGGGCCTGGTGAATTCTTCCAAGCTCCCCGAGCCTATCTTCACGCCTTCCACCAAGGCCGAGATCGGCGGCCACGACGAGAACATCAGCTTCGAGCGTTGCGTCGAGCTTATCGGCGAAGAGAACGCCACGGCACTGCGCGACCTGGCCATCAAGATCTACTCCCTCGCTCGCGACCATGCCGCTGAAAACGGCATCATCATTGCCGACACCAAATTCGAGTTCGGCGTCATCGACGGCAAGATCGTCCTTGCCGACGAGGTCATGACCCCGGACAGCAGCCGCTTCTGGCCCGGCGACGAGTACGAGCCTGGCAAGAGCCAGCCCAGCTTCGACAAGCAGTTCCTGCGCGACTGGCTGACCGTCAACTGGGATCGTCAGGGCAACCCGCCTGCTCTGCCCGAGGAAATCGTCGAGAAGACCAGCCAGAAGTACATCCAGGCTTACGAGAAGATCACGGGCCAGAAGTTCCCGTTCTAATCGAAGCAATTGGGTCCGCTGGGCTTCGCGTCATTCGGGCTTACAAGGGTCGCCCTCTCCTAGAGGTGGGCGACCTTTTCTTTTGGCGGTTTTCGGTATAGTCGGTGACTTGTAAAACAGATGTGTAACAGTCTGATAATACTCATGTGGTGAAAAACTCACTTGATACAATGTTCCGACGTAAACCGACCGAAGGGTCCTAATCGAAGGGTCCAACGAAGTCATAAAGGAGGGAACCGTTCGTGCGCAACGTCTTTCGCGTGTTGTTCCGCGATCTGAAGCGTATCGCCAAGGCGCCGGCCAGCTGGTTCGTCGTCCTGTTCTTGGTGGTGCTTCCGTCGTTGTACACCTGGTTCAACGTCATTGGATTCTGGGACCCTTATGGCAATACCGGCGAGCTTCGCGTATGCGTGGTGAACGAGGATGCGGGCGCCAACGACGAGACGCTCGGCAACCTTCAGTTGGGTGACCAGATCGTTCAGCAGCTCGAGCAAAACGATCAGCTCGATTGGGATATAACCGATCGCGACACCGCAATGGATCTGCTGGAAAGCGGCAAGGCGTATGCGGTGTTCGTTGTGCCCGAGAATTTCAGCAGCGACATGACCACCATCCTCACCGACTCGTTCCAGCAGCCCAAGCTCGAATACTACGTGAATGAGAAGCTGGGCCCGGTTTCGCCGAAGATCACCGATACCGGCGCCTCCACGTTGGATTCGACCATCAACGAGACGTTCATCTCGACGGTCACCTCGACCGTTGCCCAGACGCTTAACGACTCGCTTGCGGAATCGCAGGCGCACTTCGATTCGTCGAAATCGACGGTCGTCACCGAGCTTGATAAGGTTTTGGCCGATCTGGATGCAGCGCGCAGCGCCATTTCCCAGCTTGATCAGGCGTCAACCGACGGCATTGACAAGACGCACGAGGCGAAGTCTGCTCTTGATCAGGCGAAATCCCAGATTTCCGACATGTCCCTGGCTCTAAGTCAGCTCGCCACGCTCACTGCCACGGTGAACACCGAGATGAATAAAACGGTGTCAAGCCTGTCCACGGCGCTGGACAAAGGTTCGGCCATGATCTCGTCTGCTGCGGCGCAGGCCAATACCGTCATTGGCGATTCCGCGGCGAACATCGTCTCGGCTGAGGCCTCGGTGAAACAGGCGGCTGAATACAGCAAGGCGCTTGTCGAAAGCAATCAGGCGCTTATCACCGAGCTGCGCTCAATGCAGGAAGACATGCCCGAAGGCGACCAGAAGAAGTTGCTCGGCGATGTCATCGATACGTTGGAAACCGCGAACAACAACGCATCGACGCAGGTGGGCATCATCGAGCAAACGGCCACCGACGTTTCGGATTCGGCTCAGTCGGTTGCTTCGGCGTCGAACGCGATAAACGATTCTGTTCAGACCACCATCAAGGCCACGGACGACTACCGCACGGTGCTGTCCACGCAGACCGTCCCGCAAACCAGCGCGGCGCTTGCCACCATCAGCGCCACGTCCAACAGCCTTGCCGGCACGGTTGCCCAGCAAACTGCACTGGTCGATCAAACCGTTTCGGTGCTCAACCAGCTTGAGGGCATGTTGTCCACCACGTCGGGCGCCTTGGCGCAGACCGACGCCTTGTTGGCCGATGCCCAAACCGAGATCGGCAACGTGCGTACCGACGTTGTCGCGCTGAGCACGTCGGGCAAGCTGGGCGATCTGCTCGGCAACGATGGCTCCATCGACGTCGACAAGGTTGCCGACTTCATGCGGTCACCGACCAAGGTCAAAACCGAGGAGCTGTACCCGCTAAACGCATACGGATCGGCCATGGCGCCGCTTTTCATCAACCTCACGCTGTGGATCGGTGTGTTCATGTTGATGGTCATCATGCACGTTGAGGTGGATGACGAGGGCATCAAGAACCTCACTATCGCGCAGCGCTATTTGGGCCGCGGCCTTCTGTTTGCCATCATGGTTTCGCTTCAGGCGATCGTTTGCATTACCGGCTGCCTATATCTAGGCGTGCAAACGGTGTCGGCGCCCGCACTGTACATCACGGCGATAGCCTGCTCGCTTACGTACTTGGCCATTCAGTACACGCTGTCTACCACGCTTCAGCATGTGGGCAAGGGCCTCTGCGTGATCATGGTGTTCGTTCAGATCCCCGGAGCCACGGGTTTGTATCCGGTCGAGCTGACCACGCGCTTCTTCCAGACGATCTACCCGGTGTTCCCCTTCACGTACGGCATCAACGCCATGCGCGAAACGGTGAGCGGTTTCTACGGGAACGCTTGGACGAACGACCTGGCCATGCTTGCCCTGTTCTTCGTAGCGTTCGTGCTGATCGGCGTGTTCGTCAGGCCGTTCCTCACCAACACCAACCTCATGTTCGCGAAGCAGCTTACCGAAACCGACATAATCAATCACGAGGCGGTGCACCTGCCCGAGCGCCGTTATCGCGCGACGCAGATCATCCGCGCCATGTCCGACCATGGGGAGTTCCGTGCTTATCTTGACGAGCATTCGGCGCGCTTCTTCAGGTTGTACCCCAGGCTCAAGCGTGATGCCATCATCTTCGGAATCGGCGTGCCGGTCGTGTTCACCACGGCCATGGCGTTCCTGAGTCCCGGCAAGAAGGTCGTCGTGCTTACCGTATGGCTGCTTTGGCTTGTGGTGGTTATTGCATTCTTGCTGGTTGTCGAACATATTCGCGACAGTCTTGAAAGACAGGCCGCGCTCAATGCCATGTCCGACGCCGAGCTGCGCGAGCTGTTCTCGGCACGTAATCGCATCAGTGAGAAGGAAAGCGCCCATCAGGCGGCCGCTGCTTCCGTTGAAGGGGGAGAAGGCCGATGAGGAACGCATGGGAGCTGTTCAAGGGCGATCTCAAACGCCTGCGTGGAAACGTGGTCACCGTCATTTGCGTGCTGGGCATCATCGCCTTGCCGTCCATTTTCTCGTGGTACAACATGATCGCCAGCTGGAACGTGTTCGAGAACACGGGCAACTTGTCCGTTGCCGTTGCCAACACCGACGAGGGGTACAAGAGCGATCTGGTGCCCATCAAGGTGAGCGTCGGCGATCAGGTGGTGTCGGCGTTACGAGCGAACGACCAGATCAACTGGGTGATCACAACCGAGGAAGATGCTATCGACGGTGCACGTTCGGGTAAGTACTACGCTGCCGTGGTCATCCCCGAAAGCTTCAGCCGCGACATGATGACGTTCTACTCCGATGACGTCCAGCATGCGCAGATCGTCTATTACTCGAACGAGAAGAAGAACGCCATTGCACCGAAGGTTACCGACCAGGGTGCCGATCAGGTATCGTCCCAGGTCAACCGGGTATTTATGGAGACGCTGTCCGACGCTGCGCTTGCGATTGCGCAAGATCTTCTGAATTATGCCGATACGAACGACGTTGACGGCGCCATTGGCGACCTTGGCGATCATGTCGAGGTCCTGTCCGGCCAGATGACGCGTGCTTCGTCGGTTCTGCGCGCGTATTCGTCGATCCTGGGCTCATCGCGCGATTTGGTCAGCAGCTCTGCCGACTTGCTTTCCCAGGCGAAGGAATCCGCTTCGGAGGTGTCGTCTCAGGTCGAGCAAGTGAGAGGCTCGGGTGAGAGCATCATCTCGGCCATGGACTCGGCAACTGCCGCACTGTCGCAGGCGGTGGAAACCAGCTCGTCGACGTTCGGTTCGGTTCAGACTGCCGTTGACGCGGCCTTCGATTCGGCCGACGCCACCACGGCAAACACCGCATCGTCGTTGCACCTGACAGCCGCGAATTTGCGCAGCCAAGCGGGCAATTATTCCAACATCGCCGATCAGCTTGCCGCCATGGAGGGCAGCCTTCCCGACGACAGCCAGCTTGCCGTTGAAGCAATGATCCTTCAGATGCGCTCCACGGCGGCGTTGATGAACACGCTCGCGGACGGCATCGACCAGTCCGCCGATGACATGGTTGCGGGTGTGGGCGACAAGCAAGAGCAGCGTGAAAAGATCAGGGGGCAGATCGACGAGGCGAAACAGGCGGTCGATGACGCGAAGGCCCAGTACGGTGAGAACTTGAAGCCCCAGCTTGACAATCTTTCCGCTACCATTGCCGATCTGAACTCGCAAGTTTCCGGTAGCGCCGCGCTTTTGGGCAACGCGAGCGACGATCTGACGGGCGCTGCGGGATCGGTGTCTTCGGGCTTGGACAGTGCGAAGGCCAAGCTTGATTCGGCGGCGGACGACCTCGATCGCTCAGCTGCGAAGCTCGCCGAGCTTTCCGATGCGATTGCAGAGGCGTTGGCCGCGGGCGACAAGACTGCGCTGCACAACGTTCTCTCGGGCGACACCTCGTCGCTGGCAAATGCGATCTCTGCTCCGGTTGTGCTTGACCGCCATGCGCTTTATCCGGTCGAGAACTTCGGCTCGGCCATGGCGCCGCTGTACACCTCGCTTGCGTTGTGGATCGGCGCGCTGCTCATCATGGTCACGTTCTCGCTGACCCCTTCCGAGCGCATCCTCCGCGAGCTGGATAACCCAAAGCCCCCGCAAATCTTCTTGGGTCGTTTCGGCATCGTCGCGTTGATATCCATTGCGCAAAGCACGGTGTTGTGCCTTGGCAACATGTTCTTTCTGCGCGTGCAGGTGGACAACCCGTGGCTGTACCTGCTGTGCTTCATCGTGTCCGGCATCGTGTTCGCATTCATCATCTACACGCTGGTCGCTTCGTTTGCGAACCTGGGCAAGGCCATTGCGGTTATCCTGCTGATCCTGCAGGTTGCGGGCGGCGGTGGAAGCTATCCGCTGGCGATCCTACCCGATTTCTTCCAGAATGTCAGCGTCTGGCTGCCTGTGACTCACGTCGTCAACGCGATGCGCGCGGCGATGTTCGGAATGTACAACAACGATTTCTGGATCGAGATCGGCACGTTGCTGCTGTTCACCGTCCCGTTCATCCTGCTGGGCTTCGTCCTGCGAAACCCCATGATCAAGCTGGTCGACTGGTTCGTCGAGAAAGTTGAGGAGTCGAAGGTCATTTAGCCTTGCGTGGGGCTCGTTTCGCATGCTTATGGATGCGCTAATATCTTCTAGCGCTTGCCGTTGTCAAGTATTAGAATTAGTTTTTGCTGAAAACACGACGCAGCCACGCGAAGCGCTGCGCATGCACGATCAAGGAGCTCCGCAGATGACCCAACGCAACCCCATGAACGAGCGCTATCAAAGCGAAGAGCGCGCGGGCAAGACACGTAAAAGCGCTTCTATGGCGAAGCCGGTGTCCAAGGCTGCATCCACCACCAACGAACCCGCGCCCAAAACCAAGAAGCAGAAGCGCGAGGAAGCTCGCCAGCGCGAGGAAAAAGAAATGCAGAAGGCGCGTGCGCTGGGCGTTGATTCCAGCAACATGCCCACCATCCAGTATCGCAGCCTGCGTCGCCAGTATTGGGCTGCCCTTATCGGCGCCGTCGTATGCACGGGCCTGTCGTTCCTGCTTTCCGGCGCTCCCGCACCGTGGGGCGATTGGTCCATGTACCTGCTGCTTTTTGCATATGTCCTGATCATTCTTGCTCTGTACATCGACATGAGCAAGATCCGCAAGCTTCGCAAGGGCTACACCAACGAGGTCGTCCACGGCAAGAGCAAGGCTGCCCGTAAAGAGCAGAAGGCTCGTGCTGCCGAGCTTCGCGAGCAGAGGAAAGAGGCCGAGGCTGCTTACGTCGCTGCCAAAGAGAACGGCACCCTTGAAGAGAAGAAGACCGTCGGTCAGCGCATCAAGGGCGTTTTCGGTGGCAAGAAGGACAAGCAGGGGCAGACCGACGCCGTCAAGGCCGACGGCGCCAAGGCTCAGCCCGTCAAGGTCGAACAGGCCGATGCCGCTAAGGCTGACGAGCAGAAATAATCAGTATCTTGACCGGCTCCGATAAACGGCCAAGCGCTTCGAATCAACGCCCCCGCGCGCATCAAAGCGCGCCGGGGCGCGTTTCGTATTCGCCTCAAAACCAAACTCCACGAAGGCATGGCTCTCCAGCTTCACGCGGGGCTCAGCCTGCGGCATCCGGGAGTCCTCAGGCCAGCCGCACCCCGCGCCCTCGCGCTCAAACGGGCGGCTATGCCCAACAAGGCGGGCGTTCTCAGTCGCAAGGTCGCGCGCCCATGTACGGTCAAGCTCCCATGCCCAGCCACGTTCAGCCGAAGCCGTCTTTCCTAAGCCGGCTTCCGAAGATCCTGATCGGCCTGTGCGCAGCAGTGGCTCTTCTTCTTGTCGGGTACTTCGGAATGCGTCTTTTCCTGACCGGCGGTTTCGCTGGGTCGGGCGACCAGGGTCCTCTTACCGAGGAGCAAAAGGAAGCGGCTTACCAAAGTCCGTACACGTGGTCCAACCTCGATCGATCCGACGGGCGCTACGTTTACAAACAGGATGGCAAGGTGCTGTCGCGTTTGGGAATCGACGTATCCGAGAACCAGGGCGAGATCGATTGGTTCCAGGTTGCTCGTGACGGAATCGACTTCGCGGTTATCCGCGTTGGCTATCGCGGCACCTCGACCGGCGGCATTTTCCTTGACGATTACTTCGAGGAGAACATCGACAGTGCCCAGTACGTCGGTCTTGATACCGGCGTGTACTTCTTCTCGCAGGCAACCACGGTAGCCGAGGCGCAGGAAGAGGCCGATTTTGTCCTTGAGAAGCTTGCGGGCCGTCAGCTGCAGTATCCCGTTGTCTACGACTGCGAGGAAGTGGCGGCGGGCGCCGGCAAGTCGCGCACGGGTGGGCTTTCCAGGGATGAGATGACCGCGTGCGCCAAAGCCTTCTGTGCGCGCGTTGATCAGGCGGGCTACACCGCGATGGTCTACGGCAACAGCACCGATCTTTCGCGCTATTCGCTGAGCAGTCTTTCCAGCTACGACATTTGGTATGCGGAATACGGCGTGCCTGTTCCGTCCATCAAGCACGACTTCACTATCTGGCAGTATTCCAACAACGCTTCGGTTGCGGGAATCAATGCGGCGGTCGACATGAACATCGATCTGACCCAGGCATATCAGGCTGCCAAGAAATCGTAACGGGGTCGTTTTTGCAACGGCTCTGCCATCAGGCGTGTCATCGAAGGTCCTGGTTCGGCGATCGTCGAACCAGGCTTTTTATCTGGGCGCGTTCAATCTTGTGGATTTTTACAATCTTATGAACGTATTCTTGCAAAAGTCTTGTTCAATTTTATCGAAGCTAAC